>NZ_MUKA01000641.1 GCF_002150735.1 Streptomyces africanus | reverse complement strand
GGCCCGACGGCCGTCGGGCCGGCCCGGCTCTGGCCCGAGTTGACGCCGGCGTCCAGTCCCGCCTTCGAGATCGGCGAGGTGAACACCGAGGTGGTCAAGGGCGTCAAGGTGCCCGGCGACGACGACATCCGCCGGGTGGACCCGGTCGGGGTCGTCCGGGCCGAGATCGCCGCGAGCCCGGGCGACTACGCCGGCGGCAAGGCGCCCTACCGCGACACCGACCGCCGGATGGCCGACTGCGGCAAGGGCCCGGAGCACGGGCGGTGCCCGGTCCTCAGGCCGTACTACCGGGACCTGACCGGCGACGGGCGCGACGACCTGACGCTGGGCTTCCGGCTGCTGCCCGGCAAGACCACCGCGGTGCGCGTCTACACCGTGGACAAGCACCGGCTCGTGCAGGTGATGGCCTGGGAGGACGCGCTCAGCGGCGTCGAACTGGCCGGGCGTTCCCTCGTCATCCGCTCACCGTCGGAGGTCGCGGGCTACGAGTACCGCCTCCAGTGGACCTGGGACCGGGACCAGCGGGCCATGCTCCTCACCCAGGACGAGATGCTGCGCACCGGCCCGCGGAAGCACGCCCACAAGCCCTCCCCGCACCCCTCCGGATCCCCGTCCGCCTCCCCCGGCGTCTCCCCCTCGGCGAGCACCGGATGAGACCGACGCTCCCCCAGTGGTC
>NZ_MUKA01000640.1 GCF_002150735.1 Streptomyces africanus | reverse complement strand
CGTAACACCACCCCGTGACCGGGTGTTCCGGCCCAGTGACCCCGCACCCCCGCTCGGCGAGACTGACGCCATGACCATCGACACGAAGAGCGGCAACGGGCGGACGAAGGGGCGGGACCTCGCACTCGCCGCGGTGCGGGGGCTGGGGATCGCCCTCGTCTCCCTGCCGGGGGCGGTGCTGTGCTTCACCCTGTCCCTGGTGTCCATGGCGCTCATCCCGATCGGGATCGGTCTCGTCACGACGCCGTACGTACTGAACGGGGTGCGGGCGTTCGCGAACTGGCGGCGGGAGCTCGCGGCTCAGTGGGGCGGGGTGCGGATACCTCCGGCGTACCGGCCGCTGCCGAAGGACGCCAATCCGTGGTCGCGCANNCGGCCGGGTTCGTCACCGCGCTGCTGCCGGCCATGCTGTGGCTGTTCCCGCTGGAGGGCTTCGCGCTCGCGGCCGGGCTGTGGCGGGTCTCTCCCGAGGGGTACTGGTACGGGTTCGTCAAGGTCACCGGGCAGGTGTCGGCGTTCGGCGCCGCCGCCCTGGGCCTGGTCGTCCTCTCCTTCGCGCGGTTCCTCACCCCGTCGCTGCTGGACGTCCACTTCCGGCTCACCCGGGCCGTCCTGGGCTCGAACCAGCCCGAACTGGCCGAGCGAGTGCGGGTCCTGACCGAGACGCGGCGCGATGCCGTCGACACCTCCGCCGCCGAACTGCGGCGCATCGAACGGGACCTGCACGACGGCGCCCAG
>NZ_MUKA01000639.1 GCF_002150735.1 Streptomyces africanus | reverse complement strand
ACCTGTCCAGCCTGCGCGTGCCCACGATGATCATGGGCGCACGGGACGACGGCACGGTCACCCCGTCCTACCTCGACGGCCTCTACGCCGGGATGCCGGCCGCCACGCAGAGCGCCTACATCGAGCTCACCGGCGGCGGCCACGGCTTCCCCACCTGGGGGAACTCGAACGTGACACGTCGTACGATCCCCTGGCTCAAGATCTTCCTCGACAACGACACCCGCTATACCCAGTTCCTGTGCCCGTCACTGGCCGACCGCACCGGCGTCTCCCGTTCCCAGACCAAGTGCCCCTACGTGCCGCCCGGCACGACCACTCCGCCGCCGAGCGGCCGGCTCCGGCCGCTGCCTGGACGTACCGAACGCGTCGCAGACCAACGGCACCCAGGTCCAGCTGTGGGACTGCTCGGGCAATGCCCACCAGAAGTGGGCGCGCACCGACGCCGGGGAACTGCGCGTGTACGGCAACAAGTGCCTGGACGCCGAAGGGGCCGGAACCTCCCCCGGCACACGGGTCATCATCTGGGAATGCCAGGGCGGGCAGAACCAGCGCTGGAACGTCAACGCCAACGGCACCATCACCGGCGTCCCATCCGGCCTGTGCCTGGACACGGACAACGGCGGTACGGGAAATGGCGCCCAGACCGTCCTGAGAAACTGCAACGGCGCGTCCACCCAGCGCTGGACCCTCCGATAGCGAGGACACACCCCGACCCGAGGCAGGAGGCGGAAGTGCCGCCCAGCGCAGGGCACTTCGGCCGTCGCAGGCATCCCTGTGGTTCGGACACCCGGCCGAGCCGGT
>NZ_MUKA01000638.1 GCF_002150735.1 Streptomyces africanus | reverse complement strand
CGGAGCTTGGCGTCCAGGTTGGAGAGGGGCTCGTCCATCAGGAAGGCGGAGGGGTGGCGGGCGATGGCCCGGCCCATGGCGACCCGCTGGCGTTCGCCGCCGGAGAGTTGGCCGGGCAGGCGGTCGAGGAGGTCCTCGATGCCGAGCATCCGGGCGGTGGCGTCCACGCGCGGCCCGGGGTCCGTGCCCGGGGCCTCGATCCGCAGGGGGAAGCCGATGTTGGCGCGGCTGGTCATGTTCGGGTACAGGGCGAAGTTCTGGAAGACCATCGCCATGTCCCGTCCGGAGGGCGGCAGGTCGTTGGCGTACTCGCCGTCGAGCCGCAGCTCGCCCTCGTCGATCTCCTCCAGGCCGGCGATCATCCGGAGCACGGTCGACTTGCCGCAGCCGGACGGGCCGAGCAGCACGAGGAACTCGCCCGGCGTGATGTCCAGCGACAGCCGGTCCACCACGCGGGCGCCTCGCGTGTAGGCCTTGCTCACGTCGTGCAGGGAGATGGCGCGTGTCATGGCGTGCCCCCGAGGGGTCTTCAGGGCGCTGGTGCTCCGCGGTCGGAAGCCCCGTGCGGCTCGTACGGGGCTGTGGGTCACGGAAGTTAACGGAATGTGCCCGGCCTGGGGAAGACACTTGGCGGAATCCGGGCTTTCGGTCCAGCTGGTGAGAAGGCGGACGGGGTCACTGGACGCCGGTGAGGTGGGCGAAGACCACGACGTTGCCGGAGTAGCCCTTCCTGCGGTCGTAGCTGCCGCCGCAGGTGATCAGGCGCAGCTCGGGGCGGCCCCGGGGGCCGTACACCTCCCGGCTCGGGAAGTGCGCCTTCTCGTACGACCTGACCCGGTCCACGGTGTAGACGGCGATCCGTCCGTCGGCGCGGCGGGCCTTGACGATGCGGCCGCGTGTGAGCTCGGGCAGTCCCGCGAAGACGGCGGGACCGCTGTCCGTGTCGAGGTGCCCGACGGCCACGGCGGTGCCCCGCTCGCCCGGTGAGGCGCCGTTCCGGTACCAGCCGACCAGCTTCGGATCGTCCTCCGGTGGTGCGGTGAGGCGGTGTTCGGGGTCGAGGCCCAGGTCCATGACGGGGGCGTCGAGACGGAGGTAGGGGATGAGCAGGCGGGTGGCTCGGGAGGGGGGC
>NZ_MUKA01000112.1 GCF_002150735.1 Streptomyces africanus | reverse complement strand
GACTCCCAGGTCCGCGTCGCCCTCCCCAGCCGCCGCCTGGCCGCCACCCTCGCCGAGCACCGCGCCGATGTCGTCCACCTCGCCAGCCCCTTCGTCCTCGGCGTGCGCGGCATGGCCGTCGCCGCCCGCCTGGGCATCCCCGCCGTCGCCGTCTACCAGACCGACCTGGCCGGATACGCCCGTACGTACATGGGTGCCGGGGAAGCCGCCGCCTGGCGGCGCATCCGCTCCGTGCACGGCGCCGCCGACCTCACCCTCGCCCCGTCCAGCGCGGCCCTGCGCGACCTCACGACGCACGGAGTGCCCCGGGTCGAGCTGTGGCCGCGCGGCGTCGACACCGAACGTTTCCGGCCCGACCGCCGCGACGAGGCCCTGCGCCGCGAACTCGCCCCGAACGGTGAGCTGATCGTCGGCTACGTCGGCCGGCTCGCCCCCGAGAAGCAGGTCGAACTCCTCGCCGGGGCCTGCGGCCTGGAGGGCGT
Organism: Streptomyces africanus; assembly: GCF_002150735.1. Lineage (GTDB taxonomy): Bacteria > Actinomycetota > Actinomycetes > Streptomycetales > Streptomycetaceae > Streptomyces > Streptomyces africanus. Next base: position 40,469 of record NZ_MUKA01000112.1, on the reverse strand, counting down.
CCGGGTCGTGGTCGTCGGCGACGGCCCGAGCCGGCCCGGCCTGGAACAGGTACTGCCCGGCGCGGTCTTCCTCGGCCGCCGCACCGGCGACGATCTGGCCCGGGTCTTCGCCTCGCTGGACGCCTTCGTGCACACGGGTCCCTTCGAGACCTTCTGCCAGACCGTGCAGGAGGCCATGGCCAGCGGCCTGCCCGTCGTGGCACCCGCCGCGGGCGGGCCGCTGGACCTGGTCGCCCACGGGCGCACGGGCCTGCTGGTGCCGCCGCGTGACGCGTCCGCCGTACGGGACGCGGTGCGGGCCCTGGCCGCCGACGCCGGACTGCGGGCCGCCTTCGGCGCCGCCGGGCGCGCCACCGTGGAGGGCCGCACCTGGGCGGCCGTCGGGGACCAGCTGATCGGGCACTACGCGCACGTGCTCGCCGGGCGCAGGACGGCGGTGGCGGCATGAGCGCCTCGCGTCCTGCTGACAGTGGCCGCAGCCGTCAGTCGCTGCGGATCGTGCGGCTCGCCAACTTCGTCGCGCCCGCGTCCGGCGGTCTGCGCACCGCCCTGCGCGAACTCGGCAAGGGCTTCAAGGCGGCGGGGCACGAACCCGTCCTCGTGGTCCCCGGCGAGCGGATGAGCGACCGGGAGACCGAGCAAGGTCGGGTGATCACCCTCCCCGGGCCGCTGCTGCCCGGCACCGGCGGCTACCGCGTGCTCACCGACAAGCGGCGGGTGGCCCGGCTCCTGGAGGAGCTCGCGCCGGACCGGCTGGAGGTGTCCGACCGTACGACCCTCAGGTGGACCGGCAAGTGGGCGCGGCGCGCCCGGATCCCGGCCGTGATGGTCTCCCACGAGACCGCCGACGGGGTGCTGCGCACGTGGGGCCTGCCCGAGGGGGCCGCCCGGCGGGCCGCCGACGCCCTCAACGTCCGTACGGCCCACACGTACGCGCGCGTGGTGTGTACCACCGAGTTCGCCGAGCGGGAGTTCGTGCGGATCGGGGCACGCAACGTCGTGCGCGCCCCGCTGGGCGTCGACCTGGCGCAGCGGCACCCCGCGCTGCGCGACCCGGAGCTGCGGGCGCGGCACGCGCGCGTGGACGAGACGCTGCTGGTGATGTGCTCGCGGCTGTCCGTGGAGAAGCGGCCCGGCACGGCGCTGGACGCCCTGGAGGCGCTGCGGCGGCGCGGGCGCCGGGCGGTGCTGGTGGTGGCCGGGGACGGGCCGCTGCGCGCCCGGCTCGAACAGCGGGCGCGCGAGAGCGGCCTGCCGGTCACCTTCCTCGGGCACGTCTCCGACCGGGGGCTGCTCGGCGCGCTCCAGGCCTCCGCCGACGTGGCCCTCGCGCCGGGGCCCGCCGAGACGTTCGGGCTCGCCGCGTTGGAGGCCATGGCGTGCGGCACGCCCGTGGTGGCGAGCGCGTCGTCCGCGCTGTCGGAGGTGATCGGCTCCGCCGGGGCCGTCGCGGGGGACCACGGGGAGGCCTTCGCGGACGCCGTGGACCTGCTGCTGGAACGCCGGGAGGCGGACCGGCGCGAGCGGGCACGCGCGCGTGCGGAGTGCTTCGGGTGGGACGCGGCGGTCGACGCGTTCCTCGCCGCGCACGACGCGGCTGTCCCTGTGCGTCCGGTTCAGCCCTTCGTGCCCGGGAGCGTGGCATGAGACCCCCGCGGTTCGAGGGGCCTGTGAGGTTCGTGGCCCTCGGTGACTCGCTGACCGAGGGGGTGGGGGATCCCGTCGGCGACGGGGCGTGGCGCGGCTGGGCCGCGCTGCTCGCGGACGGGCTCGCCGAGGGGCCCGCGGGGTTCCTCGAGGGACCCGTCCGGTTCACCAACCTCGCGGTGAGCGGGGCGCAGACCCGGGACGTGCTGGAGCGGCAGTTGTCTGCCGCGTTGGAGCTGCGGCCCCACCTCGTGTCCGTCGTCATCGGCGTCAACGACACCCTGCGCTGCACCTTTGACATCCAGGCCGTGGCGGCCCGGCTCGACCAGGTGTACGCGGCCTTCACCGGGCAGGGCGCGGTCCTGCTCACCGCCTGTCTGCCCGACCCGGGCACGATGCTCGGGCTGCCGGGGGTACTGGCCCACCCGCTGGCCCGGCGGCAACGGGCCGTGAACGCGGTCGTCCATGCCCTGTCCGACCGGTACGGGGCTGTGCACCTGCACGCGTGCGAGGGCGACTGGATCACGGAGCGTGCCCTGTGGAGCGCGGACCGGCTGCACCCCGGAGAGCGCGGGCACCGGCAGCTGGCCCTGCGTTTCCACGCGCTGCTCGCGGAACACGGCCTCGCGACGGGGCCCGCGCCCTCGCCCGAGCCCGAGTCCCCCGTGCCGACCAGGGCGGCGAGCCTGTGGTGGCTGGCCACGGCGGGCACCGGCTGGGTGACCCGCCGGTGCACCGACCTGCTGCCCCAGCTCCTGACGCTCGCCGCCGACGAGCTCCGGCACCGCGCCCGGGGCACGAGCGCCCGGCTCGACCTGCGGGCCTCAGCGGCCGTGTCCGCCGCGCTGGCCGCCCTGTCGGTGGGGGACCAGCCGGACGCGGCCTGACAGATTCGGTGGCGGACCAGCCGGACGCGGCCTGACGGGGCGGTGGCGACGACGTGGTCCGGCCGGTTCAGCGGCGCCGTACGGCCGTGAAGCGGACCGGCGTGCCCGGAACCGCCTGGGCGGCGGCCGCCAGGTCGGCGGCGCGGACCACCGCGATCACCGGATAGCCCCCGGTGGTCGGGTGGTCGGCGAGGAACACCACCGGCCTGCCGTCGGGCGGCACCTGGACGGCGCCCAGCACCATGCCCTCGCTGGGGAGTTCCCCGGGCCTGGCCCGCTCCAGGGCGGCCCCCTCCGTGCGCAGCCCGATGCGGTTGCTCGCGGGGGACACCCGGTAGGGACGAGAGACGAAGGTGCGTACGGCCTCCGGCGTGAACCAGCGGTCGCGCGGGCCGAGTGTCACCCGCAGGACCAGCTCGGCCGGTGGCGCCGGCTGCGGGGCGACATCCACGCGCGCGTGGACGCCCGAGGGACGGCCCAGGGGCAGCACCGTGCCGTCCGTGAGAGGGGGCGGCCCGAGCCCTGACAGGAGGTCCGTCGAGCGGCTGCCGAGTACCGGCTCGACGGTGATGCCCCCGCAGACGCCCACGTAGCTGCGCAGGCCCGACACGGCAGGCCCGACGTCCAGCAGCGCCCCGGCGGGCACGCGCACCGGCGCCCCCCAGGCGACGGGCCGTCCGTCCACCGCGACCCGGCAGGGCGCGCCCGCCACGGCCACGGTGACGGTGGAACGGGGGCGTACGGTGCAGCCGTTGACGGTCGTCTCCAGCACGGCCGTCTCGGGCGGATTGCCCGTCAGTCGGTTGACGAGGTCCGCCGCGGGCCGGTCCAGGGCCCCGGAGCGGGGCACACCGAGGTGGGCGTGCCCGGGGCGTCCCAGGTCCTGCACGGTGGTCAGGGCCCCGGCCCGGACGACGGCGAGCGCGCGGTCGGTCACGGGTGCCCCACCGGCTCGACGGGGACGAACCGCACCCGCGTGCCCGGCGACAGCAGCGCGGCCGGCACGCGCGCGTGGTCCCACAGGACGGCGTCCGTCGTGCCGATCAGCTGCCAGCCGCCCGGCGACGAGCGCGGGTACACGCCCGTGTACGGGCCCGCCAGCGCAACCGAACCGGCCGGGACGGCCGTGCGCGGGGTGGCCCGGCGCGGGACGTCGTAGCGCGGGGGCAGGCCGGTGAGATAGCCGAAGCCGGGGGCGAAGCCGCAGAAGGCGACCCGGAACTCCGTCCCCGCGTGGAGGCGGGCGACCTCCCGCTCCGGCACGCCCCAGTGCGCGGCGACATCGGCCAGGTCCGGGCCGTCGTAGCGCACCGGGAGCTCGACCACGGCACGCGCGCGTGGGGGAGCGGGCGGCAGCTCGGCGGCGGTCAGTTCGGCGGCCACCCGGGCGGGGGCGTCGAGGCCGTCGAGGAGGACCGTGCGGGCCGCGGGCACGATCTCGCGGGCCGACAGCGCGCCCTCCGCGCGGCGGCGCAGCAGCTCCGCGTGCAGGGCGTGGGCCTCGTCGCCCGAGGAGACCTCGACGAGCAGGGCGTCCTCGCCGACCGGCAGGACCTTCATGCGAAGGCCTCCACCCGGACGCCCGACGCCTCCAGCCGCTCCCGTACGCGGCGGGCCAGCTCCACCGCGCCGGGTGTGTCGCCGTGCAGGCACAGGGAACGCGCGCGTACCTCGATCCGGGTTCCCGAGTGGGAGACGACCTCGCCGGAGCGGGCCAGGCCGAGCGACCGTTCCACGACGGTGTCGGGGTCGGTGACCACGGCGCCCTCCAGGGTGCGCGGCACGAGCGTGCCGGCGTCGGTGTACGCCCGGTCCGCGAACGCCTCCGTGACGACCGGGAGTCCGGCCTTCCCGGCCAGCTCCAGCAGGCGCGAGCCGGGCAGGCCCAGCACCGGCATCGAGGCGTCCGCGAGGAGCACGCCGCCGACGACCGCGCCGGCCTGCTCCGCGTCGTGCACGACGCGGTTGTAGAGCGCGCCGTGCGGTTTCACGTAGGCCACGCGGCCACCCGCCGCGCGGGCGAAGACCTCCAGGGCGCCGATCTGGTAGGCCACCTCGGCCGCCAGCTCGGCGGGCGGCACGTCCATCGCGCGCCGCCCGAAGCCGGCCAGGTCCCGGTAGGACACCTGGGCGCCGATCCGGACGCCGCGCTCGACCGCCAGCTCGCACACCCGGCGCATGGTGGCCGGGTCCCCGGCGTGGAAGCCGCACGCCACGTTGGCGCTGGTGACGACCGACAGCAGGCGTTCGTCGTCGGTGAGCCGCCAGCGGCCGAAGCCCTCGCCGAGGTCGGCGTTGAGGTCGATGGAGGTCATAGCGAGTCGGGTCTCCTGTCAGGCCACGCGGTACTGCTCGTCGCGGGCGTCGGTGAGGAACATCTGCCCGGGGGCGTGCGTGAGGGCGAACGGCGGGCGGGAGGCCATCACGGCCGCCTGCGGGGTCACTCCGCAGGCCCAGAACACCGGGATGTCGTCCGGCTCGGCGGCCACCGGGTCGCCGAAGTCGGGACGGCCGAGGTCGTCGATGCCGAGCCCCGAGGGATCGCCGCAGTGTACGGGGCTGCCGTGCACCGCCGGCAGCAGACTGCTCTCCCGGATCGCCGCCGCCAGGTGCGGGGGCGGCACCGGCCGCATGGACACCACCAGCGGCCCGTGCAGCCGTCCCGCCGGACGGCACTGACGGCTGGTGACGTACATCGGGACGTTGCGGCCCTGCTCGACGTGGCGGATCGGCACGCCCGCCTCGCTCAGCGCCCACTCGAAGGTGAAGCTGCACCCGATCAGGAACGACACCAGGTCGTCCCGCCAGTACGCGCGCACGTCCGTCGGCTCGTCCACCAGCTCGCCGTCCCGCCACACCCGGTAGCGCGGCAGGTCGGTGCGCAGGTCCGCGCCCTCCGCGAGCACGGTGGTCCAGGACCCGGCGTCGGTGACGTCGAGGACGGGGCACGGCTTGGGGTTGCGCTGGCAGAACAGCAGCATGTCGTAGGCCCAGTCGGCGGGCACCGAGATCAGGTTGACCTGGGTGTGGCCCGCGGCGACCCCGGCCGTGGGGCCCGTCAGGCCCTCCCGGAAGCGGGCCCGGGCCGTTTCCGGGCTCCACGCGCGCGCGTGCTCGTCGACGAGGACGACGGGACGGTCCCCGGTCTCGGTGCTCGTGCGGTTCATGTGAGCTCCTTCCCGCGCGTCTCCGGCAGCCCGAGCAGCGCCAGGGCCGCGATGCCGTAGCCGATCGCCCCGAAGACCAGCGCGCCGCCCACGCCCCAACTGTCGGCCAGGAACCCGACCGTCGTCGGGAAGACGGCACCCACCGCACGCCCGGTGTTGTACGTGAAGCCCTGTCCGGTGCCGCGCACCGCCGTCGGGTACAGCTCGCTCAGGTAGGAGCCGAAGCCGCTGAAGATCGCCGACATGCAGAATCCGAGCGGGAAACCGAGCACCAGGAGCAGGGTGTTGGCGCCGCTCGGGATGTTCGCGTACGCCAGGATGCAGATCGCCGACAGCAGGGCGAAGAGCCAGATGTTGCGCCGCCGGCCCAGCTTGTCGGTGAGGTAACCGCCCGTCAGATAGCCGATGAAGGCGCCCGATATCAGGAACGTCAGATAGCCGCCGGTGCCGACGACCGACAGGTCGCGCTCGGACTTGAGGTAGGTCGGCACCCAGGTGGCCAGCGTGTAGTAGCCGCCCTGGACGCCGGTCGAGAGCAGCCCGGCGAAGATCGTCGTCCGCAGCAGGTCCGGCTTGAAGATCGCCGTGAACGAGCCCTTCTCCGCGCTCTGTTCACGAGCGGCTGCCGCCTCGGGCGCGTCGTGCACACTGCGCCGCACCCAGATGACGAGCAGCGCGGGCAGCGCCCCGGTCCAGAACATGATGCGCCAGGCCAGGTCGTCGCCGGCCAGCGTGAAGACCACGGTGTAGACGATCGCCGCGAGGCCCCAGCCCACGGCCCAGGAGCTCTGGATGGCGCCGAGGGTGCGGCCCCGGTGCCTGGCGCTCGCGTACTCGGCGACGAGGATCGCGCCGACCGCCCATTCGCCGCCGAAACCGAGGCCCTGGAGGGCGCGGAAGACCAGCAGGGTCTCGTAGTTGGGCGCGAAGCCGCAGGCGACGGTGAAGACCGCGTAGGTGATCACCGTGAGCATCAGCGCCTTCACCCGGCCTATGCGGTCCGCGAGGACGCCCGCGAGGGCGCCGCCGATGGCGGAGACCACCAGCGTGACCGTCGTGAAGAGGCCGGTCTGGCCGCTGCTCAGCCCGAAGTAGGCGGAGAGCGCGACCATGCTCAGCGGCAGCGTGAAGTAGTCGTACGAGTCCAGGGCATAGCCGCCGAAGGCACCGGCGAAGGCGCGCCGACCGCGCGGGCCCAGGGCGCGAAGCCAGCCGAACGCCCCGTCGCCGGCGGTGTGTTCGGCCGCCGCGGAGCGCGTGTCGTCGGTCAGGGCCTGTTGTGGAGGAGTCGTGCTCATGGGCACCTCGAAGAGGGGGACGGAGGGTGCTTCGGACTGAGCAGTGGGGGGTGCTCTGGGAGTGAGCCCGGCCGCTTCGGGAGCGAGCCGTGCCCAACACCGTAGAGGATCGTTCAACGATTCCTCAATACCCATGTTGGTTCGTTCTTGTGATCTGCGATTGAATTCCGGCATGGCAGAGCAGCTGAGGGACCTCTCCGACGACCGGGCTCTTCTGGGGCGCACCAGCACCGCCGAGCGTGTCTCGGACATCCTCAGGAGCCGGATCGCCGAGGGCTATTTCCCGCCCGGGACCCGGCTGTCGGAGGACAGCATCGGCGGCGCGCTCGGCGTCTCCCGCAACACGCTGCGCGAGGCGTTCCGGCTGCTCACGCACGAACGCCTGCTCGTCCACGAGCTGAACCGGGGCGTTTTCGTCCGGGTCCTGACCGTCGAGGACGTCGAGGACATCTACCGCACCCGAAGGCTCGTCGAGTGCGCCGTCGTGCGAGGTCTCGGCGAGCCGCCCTACGGCCTCGACGGGCTCGCCGGTGCCGTGGAGGACGGGCGGCGGGCGGCGCGGGAAGGCGACTGGAAAGGAGTGGGCACGGCCAACATCCACTTCCACCGGGAGCTGGTGGCCCTCGCGGCGAGCGAGCGCACCGACGAGTTGATGCGGAGCGTCTTCGCCGAACTCCGCCTCGCGTTCCACGTGGTGGACGAACCGCAGCGGTTGCACGAGCCGTACATCGCACGAAATATCATGATTCTAGAGGCTCTCCAGGCGGGGGACCGGGACAACGCCGAGCGTCTGCTCGCCGGTTACCTCGACGACTCGCTGCAACGGGTCGTCGAGGTGTACCGGCGGCGGGTCGGCGAGGACGGCTGACCAGGCCCTCCCGCGTCGTTTGGGTCGTTGTCAGACCCAGGACCTAGTCTGTGCACCGTGACTTCGCCTGCATCGACGGACAGCGTTCCGCCCCAGCTCAGCGCGGGGCCGCGCCCCGCCCCGGGGCCGGCCGCCGACGAGGGCCTGGCGCGGCGCCTGCGCGCGCTCGCCTGCACCGCGCCGCTGCACGACCTCGACGCGCGCAAGGCCAACCTCGCCGGTGAGTACTCGGTGTACGGCATGGCGGAGGTCGCCCTCGCGGCCATCGACCTGGTCACCCTCAACATGGACTTCGACACGGGCGCGGACCACGACCAGATCGTCGCCCGCCTTATCCCGCGCATCGCCGCCCAGGCGCCGCAGCGGCCCGCCGCCGAGCACGAGCGGGTGGCCCGCTGGGTCCTGGAGAACCTCATCAACGTCGGCAGCGTCGACCGCGGCTTCCGCGCGGTGTACGGCACGTTCGGGGCGGACGGCACCTATGTGCGCCGTGACTACGACTTCAAGCTGATCGAGGAGGTCCCGGGCCCGGGCGGCACGGTCTACCTGCGCACGACGGACGAGGCGGTCAACGTCCTCGTCGGCGCCCTCGACACGGACGTCACCAGCGCGCAGATCGCCGCCGAGGTCAAGCTGGAGGTGCTGATCAGCCGCGGCCGGCTCGCCGACGCCCAGCTCGCGGCCGAACAGGCCCGCTACCGCACCGTGCAGTACTCGGAGACCCTGCGCCGCGCCCTGGAGGCCACCCGGCGCAACGTGCGCGCGGTGGACTGGCTCACGACCGTGCCCGACATGATCGCCGAGGCCCTGGAGCACGTGGCCGACCGCTATCGCCACGAGAACGCGATCCTCACGAACATCCGCAAGGCCCGCGACGAGTCCGAGGAGCCCGAGCACAAGCGCCGCGCCGCCGAGCTCGTCGACATCGTCAAGGACTGCATCCGGCGGCACACGCAGTTGCAGTCCCGGCTGCTCGAGGCCGGACCGCTGTTCCGCGCCGAGCAGGACCGGCAGGCCTTCGCCACGCCGGCGACCGCCTCGGGGATAGACCTCTACGGGCATCTCGTCTCGCCCGTCCTGCCGCTGCCGCTGGAGCAGGCCGTGCGGGTCACGGACGCGTTCTTCGGGCGCGGCACGGGGCTGCGGACGCCGGTGTCCGTCCGGGTCGGGGACCTTGTCGACATACTGCTGACGCCGCCGGTGGAGCGGGAGCACCTGGGTGCGGAGATGCCCGAGCCGGACCTCATCGCCACGCCCGACGACAGCCGGTTCAGCGAGGAGCAGATGGCGGCCGCGCAGGAGCTGCTCGACCTGCCGGCGGACGCGCCGCGCCGGTTGTCCGGGCTGCTGGCCGAGGCCCGGCGGCAGGATCCCGAGCTGCCGTATCTGGTGGCCCTGCTGGCGGTACACGCCGCGAGTCCGCCGGTCGGTACGGCCTATCGCCAGGGCGAGCAGAAACTGCTGTTCGCCGTGGACGACGGGACCGAGCTCGATGATCCGGAGTTCGGCGGGGCGGATCTCATCGTCGGTACCGCCCTGCTGGACGCGGCGGGGATGGCGGCGGACCGGACGGAAGCAGCATGAGTCAGTACGAGTGGCACAAGGAGTCCCGACCGTGAGCGAGCATGCCGAGTGGAGCGAGCCGGAAGCCCCGGCCCCGACGGCCTCGGCAGCCGTCACTCCCGCCGACGCCGCCGACGCGGCGCGGCTCGTCTCCTTCGGGCTGCAGCCCAAGCTCCAGCCCGCCCGCGACCAGGAATACGCGGATCTGCTGCGGCGCTACCGGGAGGACCCGCCCTTCGCGCGGCTCGCCGACGCCGTGGCGACCGGGCTCGGGCTGATCGTGCTGGAGGTGTCCCCGCGCGCGGGCATGGCCGTGACCGCCGCCGAGGACTCGGTGTTCGCCGTCCGCATGGGCGACTACGCGCGTCGTACGTCCGCCGACGGCGGCGACCGGTTCCTGCACGGGCTCGCCCATCTCGCCGTCGCCGCCATGGCGTTCCCGCGCCCCGAGGACCTCGCCGACGACGGCTACATCGGCCGGGTCACGGTCAACGGCGTCGACGCCTTCGTGCGCCAGGCCTGCCGCCGCCTGGAGGAGCGCGCCGCCGAACAGGGCGAGAACACCGACCCGGCCACCGACGCGCCCGGCCTGGAGGCCGCCTGGCGGATCTGGGTGCGGCGCAGCTCGACCGGGGCCACCAAGGACGCGCGCCGGCTCGCCGGTTCGACCACCGGTATCGTCGCCAAGGCCGTCGCGTTCCTCACCGACTCCGGCTTCCTCCAGCGCACCGGCGACGACAACGGCGGCACGTACCGCACGACCGCCCGCTACCAGCTCCAGGTCCGCGACATGGCCGGCAGCGCCGCCCTGGCCGAGCTGCTGGAACTGGGCGTCGTCCCGGTCACCGACGGCACACCGACGCTGCTGCCCCCCGAGGAGAGCGACGACCTGGATCTGGTCGCCGACGCCGGACTGCCGTTCCACTCCTCCTGAACTCCCCACCACTCCCGCTGAACCCCCACCTCACGAAGCCTTACGAGAGTCCGCCATGTACGAGCTGTCCCGGGTCCGCCTCTACTCCATCGGGCCCGCCGGTGCGCGCTACGCCGACACCGTGCTTGACCTGCGCGGCGTGGGCGAGCCCGTGCCCGACCCCGCGCCCACGCAGGCGGAGTTCTTCGAGGAGGAGCCCGTCGGCCCGCCGCGCCGGCCGGCGCCCGCGGGCGTGCTCTTCCTGGAGAACGGCGGCGGCAAGTCGGTGCTGCTCAAGCTGATCTTCTCCGTGATGCTGCCGGGGCACCGCAACACGCTCGGCGGCGCCAGCTCCGGCGTGCTGCGCAAGTTCCTGCTCGCCGACGACTGCGGCCATGTCGCGCTGGAGTGGCAGCACGTGCTGACCGGCGAGTGCGTCGTCGTCGGCAAGGTCAGCGAGTGGCGCGGACGGCAGGTCTCCAACGACCCGCGCAAGTTCGCCGAGGCCTGGTACTCCTTCCGGCCCGGACCCGGACTGAGCCTCGACAACCTCCCCGTGGCCGAGTCCACCGCCGTACGGGCCCCGGTCGAGGGCCAGTCGGGCGCGCGCGGCCGGCGCCGCACCATGAAGGGCTTCCGCGACGCCCTCACGGAGGCGGGCAAGACGTACCCGCACCTGGAGGTGCACTGGGAGGAGATCCACGACCGCTGGATCGAGCACCTCGGCGACCTCGGCCTCGACCCCGAACTCTTCCGCTACCAGCGGGAGATGAACGCCGACGAGGGTGAGGCCGCAGGTCTCTTCGCGGTCAAGAAGGACGCCGACTTCACCGACCTGCTGCTGCGCGCCGTCACCGACACCCGCGACACCGACGGGCTCGCCGACCTGGTCAGCGGCTTCGGCAACAAGCTGGGCCGACGCGCCGAGCTGATCGCCGAACGCGACTTCACCGCCGGGTCCGTCGACCTGCTCGGCCGGATCGTCGAGGCCGCCGAGGCCCGCTCACGCGCGCGGGACATCCACGCCGCAGCCGAGCGCCGGACCCGTACCCTGGCGCGCAGACTGTCCGCGCGCGGCGTGCAGGAGCGTGCCCGGGCCGCCGACCTGGCCCAGCGGGTCACGGCCGCCGCGTACGCCGTCACCCACGCGGAGGCGGCCCGCGAGCGCAGTTCGCTGATCTCCGCCGAACTGGCCTACCGGCACGCCTCGCTGGCCCTCGCCGCGGCCGAGAAGTCCGCCGCCGCGAAGAAGCGCGAGCTCGCCGACGCCCGCACGCTGTACTCCGCGTGGCAGGTGGCCGAGGCCGTACTGCGCCACCGCGCCGCCGCCGACCGCGTCGCCCGCGTGTCCGCCGCGATCCAGGAGGCGGAGCGCGACGCCGCCCCGGCCCTGGCCGCCCGCTCCAAGGCCGCCGTGGACCTCGTACGGGCCCTGCACGCGGCCGCGGAGAACGCCGAGAACCACGCCAACGAGGAGGAGGAGCGCTCCGCCGCCCTCCAGGAGGTCAGCGACGCCGCCTACCGGGACTCCACCGCCGCCGCCACGCAGGCGCAGCGGGCCCGCAGCGAGGTCGGGCACCTCAAGCAGCGTCTCGCCGAGGTCGAGCAGGAGACGGCCGAGGCGGTCCGTGCCGGCTGGCTCGACGACAGCGCGCCCGACGCCGACCCGGCCCGGGCGGCCCTCGCCGCCAGCGACGCCGAGAAGACCGCCGTCGCGGCCTGGGACGCGGCCCGAGAGGCCTCCCACCGGGCCACCGAGCACGCGCGCGAGGCCGGTGCTGCCGAGACCCGCGCGGAACTGACCGCGGCCCGTGCGGCGGACGCGGCGACGGCGGCCGAGCGGTCGTACGAGGCCGAGCGCCGCACTGCCGAGGCACTGGCGGGGGAGGAGCGACTGGCGGAACTGCTCAGCCTGACCTCCGAGACCCGCCCGGGCATCCCGCAGCCCCGAACCGGCACGGACAGCGAGCCGGCCACCCGGCCCGCCCCCGGCCGGCACGGCCTCAGCCCCGAGGAGCTCGACCGCTTCGCCGACGACCTGCGCGAACTGCTCGACGACGCCGTCAGCTCGGCCGAGCGGCAGCTGTTCGACCTGCGTACGGCCGCCGCCGACGACTCCCGGATCCTCGGCGCGCTCGGTGACGGCGGGCTGCTGCCGCCCGGCCCGGACGTGCTGGCCACGGTCGAGTTCCTCGGCGAGCACGGCATCCCCGCGCTGCCCGGCTGGCGCTACCTCGCGCAGGCCGTCGACCCGGCCGACCACGCGCGCGTCCTGGCCGCCCGGCCCGAACTGGTCGACGGCGTGATCATCACCGACCCGGACTCCCACGCACGCGCCCGCGAGGCCCTGGGCGACGCGGCGCTGCTACCGCGCTCCGCCGTGGCGGTCGGCACCGCCGCCGCCCTGCTCGCCCCGACCCCCGCCCCGGACACCGACAGCGGCGACGTGTTCCTCGTCCCGCCGAACCCGGCCATGCACGACGAGCACGCCGCCGACGAGGAGCGGCAGGCGCTGCGCGCCCGCGCGGCCGAGCGGGACGAGGAGATCCGCACACTTGCCGCCCGGCTCGGCAAGGACCGTGAACTGGCCGCCCGGCTCGCCTCCTGGCGCACCGGCTGCCCGGCCGGCCGGCTGGCCGAACTGGCGCAGGCGGCACACGACACCCGCGCCTTCGCCGAGGAGGCGGAAGCCGAGCTGGCCGAGGCGCGCACGGTGCGGGCGGAGGCCGACGAGGCCGCCGCGGAGGCCGCGCGCGTCCGGGACGAGCGACAGGAGGCCGCCCAGAGGGCCCGCCGTTCCGCCGATGCCCTCGCCGGGCTCGCCTTCCGGCTGCGCGAGCGGGCCGGCTGGCAGGTCAAGCTGCGCGAACTGGCCGACGAGGCGGCCGAGTCCGAGGCAGCCGCCCAGGCCTGTCTGGAGCGGGCCCGGGCCGCCGACGAGGACCGGCGGGCCGCCCAGCGCGCCGCCGACGACGCCCGCCGCACCGCCCGCGCGCTGCGCGCCGAGCGCTCCGAGATCGCCGGCGCCCCCGACGATGTACCCGAGGACGACGCCCAGACCCCGAAGGCCTCCCTGCCCGCCCTGCGCGAGGCCTACCGGGCGGCGTCACAGCTGTACGAGAAGGTCGGCGTCGGCGCCGACCTGCGGGCCGAGCAGGCCCGCGCGGAGAGCGACGAGAGCGCGGCCCGCGCGGAGCTGGACCGGCTGAGCAACAAGGTCCGTACGCGCGCGGAGCAGCTCCTCGAATCCCCCGACGGCTCCGACGGCCCCAGCCGCCAGGCCGCCGCCGCCCGTGCCGAGGAGCTGGTGCAGCTCCTGGAGACCCGTATGTCGAGCGCGAGCGAGCAGCTCGGGCGGCTGCGCGGCGAGACCGAACGGCACGCGCCCGAGGACGGCGAGGCGCACACCGACCTCCCCGAGGACCTCCAGCCGCGCGACGCCGAGCACGCGCAGGCCCTGCTGCGCACCGCGACGGCCGAACTCGCCTCCCACACGGAGGCGCTGAACCAGGCACGCGAGGCGCACACCGAGCTCCTCGACGCCCACCGCGCCGCCGAGGACGCGGCGAGCGGCTTCGACGAGATCGCCGCCATGCTCCGCGACCTGCTGCGCGAGCACCCCACGGACGAGGAGCAGGAGGAGACCGAGCCGTACCCCGGCAGCCCGGAGGAGGCCCGGCAGTCGGCCGCCGAAGCCCGCCGCTCGCTGCGCGGCTGCGCCGCCGACCTGTCCGCCGCGGAGGCCGCCGTCCGCGAGGCCAGCGACATCCTCGTCCGGCACGCCAACTCCACGCGCTACGAGCAGGTCCGCACCCCGGCACGGCAGCAGATCCGCGAACTGCCCGCCTCCGCACTGCCCGAACACGCCCAGAAGTGGGCCGACGCCTTCGCGCCCCGCCTCCGGGTCCTGACCGACGAGCTGGAGCAGCTGGAGCGCAACCGCGACTCGATCGTGGACCGCCTGCGCGGCCTGGTCGAGTCGGCCCTGGCCACCCTGCGCTCCGCCCAGCGGCTCTCCCGCCTTCCGGAGGGCCTCGGCGAGTGGTCGGGACAGGAGTTCCTGCGGATCCGCTTCGAGGAGCCCGACCAGGCCACGCTCACCGAGCGGCTGGGCGAGGTCATCGACGAGGCGACCCGCGCCGCCGTCAAGAAGAACTCCGACCTGCGGCGTGACGGCATGTCCCTGCTGCTGCGAGGCGTCGCCGCGGCCCTCCAGCCCAAGGGCGTCGCCGTCGAGATCCTCAAGCCCGACGCGGTGCTGCGCGCCGAGCGCGTCCCCGTCGGCCAGATGGGCGACGTCTTCTCCGGCGGCCAGCTCCTCACCGCCGCGATCGCCCTGTACTGCACGATGGCCGCGCTGCGCTCGAACGACCGGGGCCGCGACAAGCACCGGCACGCCGGGACGCTGTTCCTCGACAACCCCATCGGCCGCGCCAACGCCACGTACCTGCTGGAACTCCAGCGCGCGGTGTCGGACGCCCTGGGCGTCCAGCTCCTCTACACCACCGGCCTGTTCGACACCACGGCGCTCGCCGAGTTCCCCCTGGTCATCCGCATGCGCAACGACGCCGACCTGAGGGCCGGCCTCAAGTACATCAGCGTCGAGGAACACCTCCGCCCGGGACTGCCGCAGCAGCCCCAGGCGGGGGAGGCGGTACACAGCGAGATCACCGCGACCAGGATGTACAAACGCCCCGCGTCCACGACGCCTTAGGGGCGCGGGGGAGAAGCCGCCCCTCCCGACGTCACTCACCAGCGGGCCACCCGCCCGTCCAGCTACGAGTGGGCCACCTGCCCGGCCCCGCCCCGCCGGCGTATCCGCTCCTGTGCCCGCTCGGCCGCGCGCGCCTGCCGCCGGGCCCGGCGCCGCTCGCGTCGCAGGGCCCGTGCCGTGCTGCTCGGCACGGACACCACGCCGTTGCGCTGGTTCCAGACCTGACGCGTCACCCACACGTCGAGTGCTCCCCAGGTCGCCACGATCGTGCTGACCACGCTGCTGATCACCATCGGGAACGCCAGCCATGACCCGGCCATCGTGCACAGGAAGGCCACCATGGCCTGCAGCAGCGTCAGGGCGATGAGGAGTACCGACCGCACGGCGGCCGTCCGCACGGGATCCGGCAACCGGCGCCGCCGCGCCGGCTCCTCGACCCACAGGGGCCGGTAGTACTGCTGCTCGCGCACGTCACGGCGCGCCCCTTGAGCGGGGACCCTCGCCTGGCGAGCCGTGCTCTCCGCCTCGTCGGCCGCGTTGTCGCGATCAGTCGCCTCGGCCTCCTGATGCGCTGTCACTCGCACCCCGCCCGCCCTGGGCGCCCCGCTCCGCTCCGCCGTGCCCGTCACCGTGTCACTCCCCACCGCCAGCAGACTGCTCGCTCGCATCCGAAGACCCGTGCTTCCCAGTGGCTGCCCGGCTTGCGCTGTTTTACGCCGCCCGGATGCGGGATGCGGCTCCTGTGGCCGATTCCGCCCCCATCTCCCGTAGAGAAGGACGAACAACCCGTCACGAAGATTCCCCGAGCCGAAAAATTTCAGCCAACCGCCCGGACCGTCCACCGGCCTTGGCCCGCGCGGCCGCCATCGGTTTCGGGCAGACAACTCCCGCAATGCCCGGACAACTCCACATGCCTCGTAGCTGGCGCGGAAGTTCACCTTCCGGACCGGCCTTCGAGTTCCCTGGGCGTCGGTAGTAGGCTCGCGCCGTTTGTTGACGCACATGTGTACCCCCGGTGGACCGGGGGCCCGAGCTGGGGGAGGCCATGCGCTTTCGCGGGAAGTCCATCCGCCGGAAGATCGTGGCGCTGCTTCTCGTGCCGCTGGTGTCCCTGACCGCGATCTGGGCCTTCGCCACGGTGCTCACGGGACGTGAGGCGGGCGACCTGTTCAACGTGTCGTCCGTGGTGGAGAAGATCGGCTATCCCATCGAGGACACCGTCCGTGTCCTCCAGGAGGAACGCCGTCAGACCCTGGTCTACCTCGCCGACCCCCGTGCTTCCGACGGGCTCGCCGCGCTCCGGCGCAGCCGCACCGCCACCGACGAGGCCGTCGGCAGCATCCGCGAGAACGCCCGGAATCCGGACGTGCGCGACGCGATGGGAGCGGACACCGACGAGCGGCTGACCGCGGTCATGGACGCCTTCGACGGCATCGAGTCGCTGCGCAGCAGTGTCGAGGACGGCACCGTCGACCGCTCCCAGGCCCTCGACCTCTACAACCGGCTGGTCGACCCGTGTTACGTCCTGCTCGCCAACCTCCACGTCGTCGACAACGTGGAACTGGACAAGCAGTACCGCGCGCTGGTCAACCTCGCCCGCGCCCGCGAACTGCTCTCCCGCGAGGACGCCCTCCTCGGCTCCGCCCTGATCGTCGGCAAGATCTCCCGCTCCGAGGAGCGGGAGATCTCCGACCTCGTGGCACAGCGCACCCTGATGTACGACACCAGCCTCCCGCTGCTGCCCGTCTCGGAACGCGACCGCTACCAGACCTTCTGGAAGAACGCCTCCACCGCTCCGCTGCGCGTGGCTGAGGAAGCGGCCGCCTCCTCCGCCGACGGAACACCGCGCGGCGTCACCGCCAAGAGCTGGGACAGCGCCGCCGGCAACGTGCTCGACGAACTCGGCACGCTCAACGACCAGGCCAACGACCGCTACCAGAACCGCGTCGAACCGGTGGCCATGGGCGTCATCGCCAAGGCGGTCATCGCCGGTGTACTCGGCCTGCTCGCTCTGCTGGTCTCCCTCTTCCTCTCCGTGCGCGTCGGCCGCACCCTCATCCGCGATCTGCGGCAGCTGCGTCTGGAGGCCCACGAGGCGTCCGGAGTGCGGCTGCCCAGCGTGATGCGCCGCCTCTCGGCGGGCGAGCAGGTCGACGTCGAGACCGAGGTCCCGCGTCTGGAGTACGACAAGAACGAGATGGGCGAGGTCGGCCAGGCCCTCAACACCCTCCAGCGCGCCGCCGTCGAAGCCGCCGTCAAACAGGCCGAGCTGCGCGCCGGCGTCTCCGAGGTGTTCGTCAACCTCGCGCGCCGCAGCCAGGTCCTGCTGCACAAGCAGCTCACCCTGCTCGACGCCATGGAGCGCCGGACCGAGGACACCGACGAACTCGCCGACCTGTTCCGTCTCGACCACCTGACGACCCGCATGCGCCGACACGCCGAGGGCCTCGTGATCCTCTCCGGCGCCGCGCCCTCCCGGCAGTGGCGCAAGCCCGTCCAGCTCATGGACGTCGTACGCGCCGCCGTCGCCGAGGTCGAGGACTACGAGCGCATCGAGGTCCGCCGCCTTCCGCGGATCGCCGTCACCGGCCCGGCCGTCGCCGACATCACCCATCTCGTGGCGGAACTCCTGGAGAACGCCACGGTCTTCTCGCCGCCGCACACCGCCGTCCAGGTCCTGGGCGAGCGGGTCGCCAACGGCTTCACCCTGGAGATCCACGACCGCGGCCTCGGCATGGCCGCCGAAGCGCTCCTCGACGCCAACCTGCGGCTCGCCGAGACCCCGGAGTTCGAGCTGTCGGACACCGACCGGCTCGGCCTGTTCGTGGTCAGCCGTCTCGCCCAGCGACAGAACGTCCGCGTCTCCTTGCAGCCCTCCCCCTACGGCGGCACGACCGCTGTCGTCTTCATCCCGGACGCCCTGCTGACGGACGACGTCCCGGACACGAACGGCATCGGGTTCCGGCTCGACCGCCCCCAGCTGGCCAAGGAGAGCGAGCCGCAGGACAGCCGCCGCGCCGCACTGTCCCAGGGGCCCGCGCAACGGCCCGGCCTGCCGGCATCCCTCCTCGACGGACCGGTGGAGCTGGAGGCCCCCGTCGACCTGGACGCCATCGGCGACTTCCCCGGCGCGCTCGATGACGAGGGCAGCGGACACGGCGCCCTGTTCCGCCCCCGGCCCCTCACCCGCGCCCAGGACGAGGCCGCCGGCCGCCGCCCCGATCCGCACCAGGCAGCCGACCCCCACAGCGCCCACGACCGGACCGACACCGACGACGACCCGAGCGCCCCGGTCCAGTTGCCGCGCCGCAACACCCCGAAGCTGGTCAGCTCGCACGGGCGCCCGGTCACCGAACAGCGCCCCCGGCGGGGGAAGACGGACGAGGAGACCCCCACGGGCACCGGCCGAGGGGAGCCGGGCGGTACCTCACCGCTCCCGTCGCGTCGCCGGGGAGACGACTCCCTGAGCGGCGGGGCCACGGGCCGGTCGGGGCCGGAGCCCGCGTCCGCGCTTCCGGTGCGCCGCCGCACCGAGGACTCCTCGACCGGCGGCGGGCGAGGCGAAACCCAGTCGGACGCACCGCCGCCCCTGCCGGCCCGACGTCGGGGAGCGGAGTCCGGCCGCCGTGGCATCGGCGCGGCCGGCCGGAACGACGACCGCACGGCGTCACCGGCCTCGTCCGGCACCGAGCCGCAGCCGCCCACACTCCCCACGCGGACACGCCGCGCGGAGATCGCATCGAGCGGCCAAGACGGCTTCGAGGGCCGGTCGGGCCCCGGGCAGGAGCCCACCGGCGGGCCCGCGCACCGGATGACCGGCTCCGGTGCCCCGCCGCAGGAGACCGGGTCGACTCCCGGCAGCGGACGACGGGGGCAGGCTCCCGGATCCGCATCGAACGAGCCCCGCTCCGGCACCGCGCCGCTGCCCCGGCGCGTCCGCCAGGCCAACCTGGCACCGCAGCTGAAGCGGGGGTCCGAGCCGCGTACGGAGGACAGAGCCGAGCCCGTCGAACGCGACGCCGACGAAGTACGCAGCCGTATGGCCTCGCTCCAGCGCGGCTGGCAGCGCGGCCGCGACGAGAACGCAGCGGGCGACGCCGCCCACAGCGGCACAGCACGACAAGGAACGACAGAGGGGGACGGTCGATGACCGCACCGAAGGCCACCGGCCACACCGCAGCCAACAAGGGGGAGCTGAACTGGCTCCTCGACGACCTGGTGGACCGCGTCGCGAGCATCCGCAAGGCCCTCGTGCTCTCCGGCGACGGATTGCCGACCGGGGTGTCCAGGGACCTGACCAGGGAGGACAGCGAACACCTGGCCGCCGTCGCCTCCGGGTTCCACAGCCTCGCCAAGGGTGTGGGACGCCACTTCGAGGCCGGCAACGTCCGTCAGACGGTCGTCGAGCTCGACGACGCCTTCCTGTTCGTGACGGCCGCCGGCGACGGCAGCTGCCTCGCCGTCCTCTCGGACGCCGACTCGGACGTCGGCCAGGTCGCCTACGAGATGACGCTCCTGGTGAAGCGGGTGGGTGTGCATCTGGGTGCCGCTCCGCGCACCGATCTGCCCGCAGGCGGGTAGTGGGATGACATGAGCGCTGACGGTCAGGGAAGAAGCCACTGGTTCGACGACGAGGCCGGACCGGTCGTCCGTCCGTACGCCATGACACGCGGCCGCACCAGCAGCCAGGGCCAGCACCGCCTGGACCTGATCGCGGTCGTGGTCACGGAACCGCACGCGGACGACCCGGAAGCGGACCACATGCTCTCCCCGGAGCATGTGGACATCGTCGAACTGTGTCGTGACGTCCCGCAGTCGGTCGCCGAACTCGCAGCGGAACTCGACCTGCCGATCGGGGTGGTACGGGTCCTTGTCGGAGATCTCGTGGACGCGGAATTCGTCCATGTGAACCGGCCCGTACCCCCTGCCGAACTGCCGGACGAGAGCATTCTGCGCGACGTGATCAACGGCCTCCGGGCGCTGTGAACAGCGCGGAAGCGGGGTACTGACGTGACAGGCTGGCAGTTCTGGGTCGACCGAGGCGGCACCTTCACCGACATCGTCGCGCGTCGCCCGGACGGCCGGCTGCTCACGCACAAGCTGCTGTCGGACAGGCCGGCCCGTTACGCCGACGCGGCCGTCGAGGGCGTCCGCTCCCTGCTGGCCGGCTCCGACGACCCGGTGGACGCCGTGCGCATGGGTACGACGGTCGCCACCAACGCCCTTCTGGAGCGCAAGGGCGAACGCACCCTGCTGGTCATCACCCGCGGCTTCCGCGACGCCCTGCGCATCGCCTACCAGAACCGCCCGAGCATCTTCGCCCGCCGCATCGAACTGCCCGAGCTGCTGTACGAACGGGTCGTCGAGGTCGACGAGCGCATCGCCGCCGACGGCACTCTCCTGCGCGCACCCGACCTGGACGCCCTCGCCGGGCCCCTCCAGGAGGCGTACGACGACGGGATCCGGGCCGTCGCCGTGATCTGCATGCACAGCCACCTCCACCCCGCCCACGAACAGGCCGTCGGGGAACTCGCCGCCCGCATCGGCTTCCCGCAGATCTCGCTCTCCAGCGAGGCCAGTCCCCTGATGAAACTCGTCCCCCGCGGGGACACCGCCGTCGTCGACGCCTACCTCTCGCCCGTCCTGCGCCGCTACGTCCGGCACGTCGCCGACGCCCTGGAAGGCGTACGGCTGATGTTCATGCAGTCCAACGGCGGTCTCACCGAGGCCGGGCAGTTCCGCGGCAAGGACGCCATCCTGTCCGGGCCGGCCGGCGGCATCGTCGGCATGGCCCGCATGTCGCAGCTGGCCGGCTTCGACCGCGTCATCGGCTTCGACATGGGCGGGACCTCCACCGACGTCTCCCACTTCGCCGGCGAGTACGAACGTGTCTTCACCAGCCGGATCGCCGGCGTCCGGCTGCGCGCCCCCATGCTCGACATCCACACCGTCGCCGCCGGCGGCGGCTCGGTCCTGCACTTCGACGGCTCCCGCTACCGCGTAGGGCCTGACTCGGCGGGCGCGGACCCGGGGCCGGCCTGCTACCGCGGCGGCGGCCCGCTCACCGTCACCGACGCCAACCTCATGCTCGGCCGCATCCAGCCCGCCCACTTCCCGAAGGTGTTCGGCGCGAACGGCGACGAGCCCCTCGACGACGCGCTCGTCCGGGACCGCTTCGCCGCCCTCGCGCGCGAGATCCGCGAGACGACCGGCGACGACCGCACCCCCGAACAGGTCGCCGAGGGCTACCTGCAGATCGCCGTCGCCAACATCGCCTCCGCCGTGAAGCGGATCTCCGTCCAAAAGGGCCACGACGTCACCCGCTACGCCCTCACCACCTTCGGCGGCGCCGGCGGCCAGCACGCCTGCCTGGTCGCCGACTCGCTCGGCATCCGCACTGTCCTCGTGCCGCCCATGGCCGGTGTCCTCTCCGCACTCGGCATCGGCCTCGCCGACACCACCGCCATGCGCGAACAGTCCGTCGAGGCACCCCTGGAACCCGCATCCATGCCCGGAGTCCTCAAGACCGCCGAGGACCTGGAAGCCGCGGCACGCGCCGAACTCCTCGCCGAGGACGTCCCCCAGGAGCACATCGAGATCACCCGCCGCGCGCAGCTCCGCTACGACGGCACCGACACCACCCTCACCGTCGAGCTGACCGAGCCCCGCACCATGCGGCACGCCTTCGAAGAACGTCATCGCGCCACGTACTCCTTCACGCTCGACCGCCCGATCGTCGTCGAAGCCCTCTCCGTCGAAGCCACCGGCATCACCGAACCCCCCGATCTCTCCGCTCTCGCTCCCTATGGAGCCACCGCCGACGGTGGCCCCGCGGCGCCGCGGTCCGTCCGCATCCACACGGGCGGAGCCTGGCGCGACGTACCCCTCCACCGCCGCGAGGACCTTCCCCCCGGCGACACCGTCACCGGTCCCGCGATCATCACCGAGGCCGGCGCGACGACCGTCGTCGACGACGGCTGGCGGGCCGCGGCGACCGACGACGGGCATCTGGTCATGGAACGCGCCGCGATTACGCAGAGTTCCGAACTCGACACGAAAGTCGACCCGGTTCTGCTTGAGGTCTTCAACAACCTGTTCATGTCCATCGCCGAGCAGATGGGTGCCCGTCTGGAATCCACGGCCCAGTCCGTCAACATCAAGGAGCGCCTGGACTTCTCCTGCGCGCTCTTCGACCCGGACGGAAACCTGGTGGCCAATGCCCCGCACATCCCCGTTCACCTGGGCTCGATGGGCACCAGCGTCAAGGAGGTCATCCGGCGCAGGGGCTCCCGTATGCGCCCGGGCGACACCTACGCCGTCAACGACCCGTACCACGGCGGCACACATCTGCCCGACGTCACCGTGATCACCCCGGTCTTCGACACCGCACCGTCGACCGACACGGAGAGTGACCCGGAGATCCTCTTCTACGTCGCCTCACGCGGCCATCACGCCGAGATCGGCGGCATCGCCCCCGGCTCCATGCCCGCGAACAGCCGCACCATCGAGGAGGAGGGCGTCCTCTTCGACAACTGGCTGCTCGCCGAGAGCGGCCGCTTCCGCGAGGACGAGACCCTCCGCCTCCTCACCGAGGCGCCGTACCCCTCGCGCAACCCCAAGACCAACCTCGCCGACCTGCGCGCCCAGATCGCCGCCAACCAGAAGGGCGTCGACGAGGTCGGCCGCATGATCGAGGACTTCGGTCTCGACGTCGTCCAGGCCTACATGCGGCACGTCCAGGACAACGCGGAAGAGGCCGTACGCCGTGTCATCGACGCCCTCGACGACGGTGACTACGCCTATGAGACCGACTCGGGCGCCGTCATCCGCGTCAGCGTGCGCGTGGACCGGGAGAGCCGCGCCGCGACCGTCGACTTCACCGGCACCTCGGCGCAGCTGCCCACCAACTTCAACGCCCCCTTCTCGGTCGTCAACGCGGCCGTCCTGTACGTCTTCCGCACGCTCGTCGCAGACGACATCCCCCTCAACGACGGCTGCCTGCGCCCCCTGGACATCGTCGTGCCCCCCGGCTCCCTGCTCTCCCCGGAGCCGCCGGCCGCCGTCGTCGCCGGCAACGTGGAGACGTCCCAGGCCATCACCGGTGCCCTCTACGCGGCGCTCGGCGTCCAGGCCGAGGGCTCCGGGACCATGAACAACGTCACCTTCGGGAACGCACGCCACCAGTACTACGAGACCGTCGCCTCCGGCTCCGGCGCGGGCGACGGTTTCCCCGGCGCCCCCGTCGTCCAGACGCACATGACCAACTCCCGCCTCACCGACCCCGAGGTCCTGGAGTGGCGGCTGCCCGTGCGCCTCGAGGAGTTCGCGGTCCGGCGCGGCAGCGGCGGAGCCGGCCGGTGGCGCGGCGGCGACGGTGCCGTGCGGCGCATCCGGTTCCTGGAGCCCATGACCGTCTCCACGCTGTCCCAGCACCGCCGCGTTCCCCCGTACGGTATGGCGGGCGGCGAGCCGGGCGCTCTCGGTGCCAACCGGGTGGAACACGCCGACGGCACCGTGACCGAACTCGGCGGCAGCGACTCCGCGGACGTCGTCACCGGCGACGTGCTCGTCATCGAAACCCCAGGCGGCGGGGGCTACGGCCCGCCGTCGTCCGACCCCCATCAAGCAGGAGAAGAGATCGATGATCTTCGGGCGTTCTGAGCGCGGCAAGCCTCCGGTCGAGCCCGTCACGCTCAAGATCCTGGTGGCCGGCGGTTTCGGCGTGGGCAAGACCACGCTCGTCGGCGCGGTCAGCGAGATCCGGCCGCTGCGCACCGAGGAGCTGCTCACCGAGGCCGGGCGGCCGGTCGACGACACCAGCGGTGTGGAAGGCAAGCACACCACGACCGTGGCCATGGACTTCGGCCGCATCACGCTCCGCGAGGACCTGGTGCTGTACCTCTTCGGCACGCCCGGCCAGGAGCGGTTCTGGTTCATGTGGGACGAGCTCTCCGAGGGCGCCCTCGGAGCCGTCGTGCTCGCCGACACGCGCCGCCTGGAGGACTCCTTCGCCGCCGTCGACTACTTCGAACGGCGCTCGATACCGTTCCTCGTCGGCGTCAACTGCTTCGAGGGCGCACCGCGTTACCCCGTCGAGGACGTGCGCCAGGCCCTCGACCTCGACGACGGCGTACCGCTCATGATGTGCGACGCCCGTGACCGCGAGTCGGTCAAGGAAGCGCTCATCGGCGTCGTCCAGCACGCCATGGCGTACGCGGCCGACCGCCGCCAGACCGTGACCACCTGAGGCTGGGCCGACCGGCGGGCGTGGACCGTACCCCCGCCGACAGGGGTACGGTCCACCGTCCGGAAACGACCCTGCACGCGCGCGTGGCTAGCTGTCGGCGTCCTCCTCCCAGCCGAAGCTCTTCTCCACGGCCTTGCGCCAGTTCCGGTGCTCGCGGTCCCGCACGGACGCGTCCATGGACGGCGTCCACTCGACGTCCTTCTGCCAGTGCGCCTTGAGCTCGTCCAGGTCGTTCCACACACCGGTGGCCAGACCGGCCGCGTACGCCGCGCCCAGACAGGTCGTCTCGGAGACCTTGGGCCGCACCACCGGCACGTCGAGCACGTCCGCCTGGTGCTGCATGAGCAGGTTGTTCTTGGTCATGCCGCCGTCGACCTTCAGGGTGGTGATGTGCACCCCGGAGTCCTGGTACATGGCGTCCACGACCTCGCGGGTCTGCCAGCTCGTCGCCTCCAGCACGGCACGCGCGAGGTGCGCCTTCGTGACGTACCGCGTCAGCCCGGTGACCACGCCGCGCGCGTCGGAGCGCCAGTACGGCGCGAACAGGCCCGAGAACGCCGGCACGATGTACGCGCCGCCGTTGTCCTCCACGCTCGCGGCCAGGGGCTCGATCTCGTCGGCGGTCCGGATGATGCCGAGCTGGTCGCGGAACCACTGGACCAGCGCGCCCGTTATGGCTATCGACCCCTCCAGACAGTAGATCGGCGCCTCGCTGCCGATCTTGTAGCCCATCGTCGTCAGCAGGCCGCTCTTCGACGACACCGGGCGGTTGCCGGTGTTGAGCAGCAGGAAGCTGCCCGTGCCGTACGTGTTCTTCGCGGTGCCCACGTCGTAGCAGGCCTGGCCGAACACCGCGGCCTGCTGGTCGCCCAGCGCGGAGGCCACGGGCACGCCGGCGAGCTGGCCGACGGCGGTGCCGTACACCTCGGCGGAGGACCGGATCTCCGGCAGCATGGCCTCGGGGATGTTCATCGCCGAGCAGATCGAGGAGTCCCACTGGAGGGTCTCCAGGTTCATCAGCATGGTGCGCCCGGCGTTGGTCACGTCGGTGACGTGCTGCCCGCCGTCCGTGCCGCCGGTGAGGTTCCAG
The DNA here is from genome assembly GCF_002150735.1 of Streptomyces africanus. GTDB lineage: Bacteria > Actinomycetota > Actinomycetes > Streptomycetales > Streptomycetaceae > Streptomyces > Streptomyces africanus. Next base: position 15,075 of record NZ_MUKA01000112.1, on the reverse strand, counting down.
ATCAGCCAGGAGTCCATCGTTCCGAAGGCGATCTCACCGCGTTCGGCCCGCGTCCGGAGGTCGGGCACGTTGTCGAGCAGCCAGGCCGCCTTGGGGCCGGAGAAGTAGGTGGCCAGCGGCAGGCCCGTCTGCTCGCGGAAACGGTCCTGCCCTTCCGAGCCGCCCAGCTGGTTGCACAGCGCCGCCGTCCGCGTGTCCTGCCACACGATGGCGTTGTGCACCGGCTTCCCCGTCGCGCGGTCCCACAGGAGGGTCGTCTCGCGCTGGTTGGTGATTCCCATCGCGCTCAGCTGGTCGGCGCGCAGCCCGGCCTTGGCGAGCGCCCCTGCGACCACCGCCTGCACCTTGGACCAGATCTCGGTGGCGTCGTGCTCCACCCACCCGGGCTTGGGGAAGATCTGGCGGTGCTCACGCTGGTCCACGGCGACGATGGCACCGTTCTGGTTGAAGACGATGCAGCGGCTGGAGGTGGTGCCCTGGTCGATCGCTGCTACGTACTTCTCGGAGTTGTCCGTCATGGCTACTACCTCTTGATCGCTTGGTCAGAAGGCTGCGTTGCAGATGAGGGCCCCGAGAATTCCGCCGGCCGCAGGCCCTGCCGCGGAGGCCCTGCCACGGGATCCAGGTGTACCCCCAGTCGGACGTTCCCTTGTCCGGGATCGGGATCGGGACGAACTGGTGCGCGATGCGCGGCCCCTGTCACGTACGGGATCGGTATGGCCACCCGACAGCGGGGCGGCGGCGGTGTACGCGCCCGCCGTGCCGATGGTCTCGCCGACGAAGATTCCACGCTGCTCATGGCGGCTCCTAGGCCGAGGCCCCGGGACCATCCGCCCCGGTCCTCATGTGCGGAGTGCGTTTCCCATGGCTACTTCAGCCGAGGGCAGGAAAACTCCCGCGCCCCGCCCGGCGTCCGTGACGCGCGTGACGCGCGTGACGCGCGTGCCGATCGCAGCCGAATCGCCCGTGGAACAAAGGGCCTTGGTCGCCGACGCGCCCGCGCGCCGCATGCCGGATACGCCGAGTATGTACGGCTAGGTCGACTGACACCGGAAGTGTTCACCGGCGCCCAGGGGGCGTCAAGGTCGCCGACCGCAACGGTTGACGGCCTTGTGGTGGCGGCCGGGCCTGTCGGGCCGGGTGGCCGGCTGCACGGCCCTGGCGGTGCCCGGTCGAGTCGCTGTTCAGATCTGGTCGGGGCCGACGCGCGCTTCACTGAGCCGCGCGAGGCCTTACTGGTGGTGTCGTCCGGCCTTCGCCGGGCTCCGCCGTAGGCATCGCCCAGCCGCACCTGACTCCTCGCTTGCTAGCCACCAGCATCCACCTGACCAGGCGGTCTCTCAACCGGACGAGCAGCGCTCCGCCCCTGGCGCCCTACCGGGGCCCTGGCCGGCCTTGGCGGGCGGGTCACTGCCCTGCAGAGGCGCCCGCCCCTGACAGCCGCCACAATTCCGGGTACGGACTGAGTCGTGCCACCGGACGCCCCTAAGGGGCCCCACACCGCGCTGCTGCCGGCGTCGTCTCACCGCCGCGGCGGGTCTCATGTCCGGGCGCGCCCGCGCGGCCCAGCACCCAACTCGCCCCGTGCAATGCCTTCGCCGCCTTCTTCAGGGGTGCCAGGCAAGCCGCCGCCTGCCGGTGGTCGGTCACACTGCCCGGCGCGCACAGCACCGTGGCGAGCGACAGCGTGACCGGCCGACCGCCCGCCGACCACGGGGCGTCCAGTACGGAGGCGGCCAGCGGATCGATACCCTCCGGCTCGGCGAGCACCAGGAAATCGTCGCCGCCGATGTGTCCCACGCGAGTGCTGTCCGTCGCGGCCTGTTGCAGCGCACGCCCCACGGCCCGGATCAACTCGTCGCCCGCCGCGAACCCGGCTCCGTCGTTGACCTGCTTGAAGTGGTCGACGTCCAGCCAGCTCAGCGCGAACGCCCGCCCGGACGCGATCCGCCGGTCCACCTCACCGGTGATCGCGTCCGAGCCGGGCAGACGCGTCAGCGGATTGAGCCCCGCCGCCTCCTCCACCCGGGTCTCGGCCAGTGCGCGCACGAGGTCCGCGAGCCGTACGACGCCCACACACCGTCCGTACCGGTCCACGACGGCGACATCGTCCGATGTGCGATCCCGCCCGCCGACCGCCACGACGTCCAGCACCTCCCAGGCGGTGGCGTCGCTGCCCACTGTCCGCGGTGGGTCACCGAGCTTGGCCGCGGGCCGGTCGGCGTAGAGGGCGTGCCCGTAGCGCCCCGACATCGACAACAGGAAGCGGGACCGGTGCACCGACCGGACCGGCACTCCGGCGGTGTCCACGAGCAGCACTCCGGACACATCCGGTGACCCCGTCAGCAGCGCCCGCACCTGCCCCGCGGACGCCGTGGCGGGCAGCAGCGCGGCGGGCCTCACGAACTCCCGCACCGACGGTCCCGACCGTGGCACGGCCACATCGACGGGGGAGCGGGGCGGGACGTAGACGTCGGCGGCGGGCAACCGGGCCGGCGGGGCGAACAGCTGGCCCTGTGCCAGCTGCGCCCCGGCCGCCAGCGCCGCCGCGCACTGCCCTTCGGTCTCCACGCCCTCGACAGCCAGGAGAGCTCCCAGCTCGTCGCACAGCGTCCGCATCGACCGCACCACCGCCGGCCGGGCCAGCAGCGACGCGTCCAGCTTCACCAGGTCGGGTGCGATGTCCGAGAGGAGCCGCAAGGGCACGTCCCCATCCCCGACACCGTCCGCGCAGATCCGGAACCCGTCCCCGCGCAGCCTGGACACCGCCTCCAGCAGTGCCCGCTGCGGCACGTGCGTGTACGGAGGACAGACGTCGATCGTCACCTCCCACGGAAGCCGCCCCACCTCGCGCACGGCGTCGTGCAGCGAAGGGAGACCGCCGAGGTCGGCGAGGGTGCCGGCGAAGACATTGACGAACAGCGGCAGCAGGGTCTCCTTGTCCACCGCAGCGCGGAGAGCCGACACCGCCAGCCGGCTGTCGAGCTCGGGATCCCGGCGGGCCTCGGCCAGGATGTCGCCGGTCTCCGGGCGAGCGAGTATTTCCAGTCCCCCGACCGCGCCGGTCGTCAGATTGACCACCGGTTGGAAGGCGAAGCGGAGAGTGTCCGTCCAGGAGTGCACGGCAGCATGGTGACTCCACCGGCGCACACCCATTGCGCAGTTCATGAGACGTTCACGCAGGATTTCGGACCGGTCACGCAGCGTATGCAAAGGCACGGTCGCGGCTGCACCACCAGCGCGCGCGACGGCACGGCTCTGTCCGCGTCCCTGCCCGATCCCGTGTGCGGCCGTGCCGCATCCGGGGACCTGCCCCCCGGCCGCGTCCGAGCGCCCGCCGAGCGCCATGCCGGGCACCGCCCAGGCCCCTCCCGGCACCGCCTCACCCCACGCAGTCCTCGCACTGCACCCGTCGCGTCGCAACGCCCCCAGGCAGTACCCGGCGCCGCATCCACGCGTCTCAGCGCCGCCTCAGGCCGTGCCCGCACCGCATCGAGCCTCGGCCCGACCCTGCCGCTCACCGCACCCCGCTCACCGCACCGCGATCACCGCCGACCCATGCCCGAACAACCCCTGATTCGCGCTCATCCCCACGCGCGCTCCCGCGACCTGGCGGTCCCCTGCCTCGCCCCGCAACTGCCAGGCCAGCTCGCACACCTGGGCTATCGCTTGTGCCGGTACGGCCTCGCCGAAGGAGGCCAGTCCACCGCTGGCGTTCACCGGTATGCGTCCGCCCAGGGCCGTCGCCCCGTCGCGCAGCAGTTTCACGCCCTCGCCCTCACCGCACAGCCCCAGGTCTTCGTACCACTGCAACTCGAGCGCCGTGGACAGGTCGTAGACCTCGGCCAGCGAGAGGTCCTCCGGCCCGATCCCCGCTTCCTCGTAGGCCGCCCGGGCGATGGACACCCGGAACGTCTGGGCGGGCGGATCGACCGCCGCAGCGGAGTCCGTGGCGATGTCCGGCAGGTCCAGCACGGTGTTCGGGTACCGCGGCGTCACCGTGGCCACCGCCCGGATCCGCACCGGATCCGCATGGCCGTGCCGCCGCGCGAACTCCATGCTGGAGAGCACCAACGCCGCGCCGCCGTCGGAGGTCGCGCAGATGTCGAGCAGCCGCAGCGGATCGGCGACGACGGCGGAGGCGGCCACCTCTTCGGCGGTGACACGCCGGCGGTAGCGCGCATGGGGGTTCAGCGCACCCATCGCCGCGTTCTTCACCTTCACCTGTGCGAAGTCGCCCGGTGTGTCGCCGTGCACGGCCATGCGCCTACGGGCATACAACCCGAAATACACGGGGTTGGTCGCCCCGAGGATCCGGAACCGCAGCCAGTCGGGATCGTCGGGCCGGTCCCCGCCGGCGGGGCGGAAGAATCCCTTGGGAGCGGCATCGGCTCCCACCACGAGCACCACCTCGGCGAGCCCGGAGAGGATCTGGGCCCGTGCCGTGTCCAGGGCCTGCGCCCCGGACGCGCACGCGGCGTACACGCTCGTGACCCGGGCCCCTTGCCATCCCAGTGCTTTTGCGAACGTCGCTCCGGCGACATAGCCGGGATAGCCGCCACGGACGGTGTCCGCGCCGATGATCGAGCCGATGTCCTGCCAGTCCAGCCCGGCGTCGGTGAGCGCCGCGCGGGCCGCTGCGACCCCGTACTCGACGAAGTTCCGCCCCCACTTGCCCCACGGGTGCATGCCCGCGCCCAGCACCGCCACCTCGCCCGTCACGCCTTCACCCCCGTCGGCCGCCAGTGCCACGTCGTCCAAGTCGCTTCCGCGTCCTCGTGGAGCACGCCGGGCACGACCTCCACCTCCATGCCCACCGTCAGATCCGCGACGGTGATCCCGGGAGCCGCCTGCCCCAGCACCACGAGCCGCTCGGCCTCCAGCTCCACAGCGATCAACGCGCACGGCTCCCATGAAAGTTCCGGATCGCTCACATAGGGTGACGGCGGCCGATACCGGCTGTCGGTGTACGACCAGACGCGGCCATGCCGCGACAGCGGGACCTCCGTCAACTCTCCGCCGGCGCAGGCCGGGTTGCGGCAGTGGTGGTCCTCGCGGGGGAAGAAGACCGATGCGCACGCTGCGCAACGCGTGCCCAGCAGCCGGAAGTCCTTCCCCTCCCCGGCGAACCACCCCGCGACCACCGGCGTTCGTGCATGCGACACAGCGCCTCCCCGCAGACCAAATCTGACGGAACGTCAGAAGTCTGCCACGCCTCCCGGATTTCGGCACCCCTTCCCCGGTGGGACCGTCTCCTGGTAGACGCAGGAGCCATGACACGACTCTCCACCGTGGCACGCGGCCTGATCACAGCCCTCGCCGCCGTGCTGGCAGCGACCGCCCCCACCGCCACCGCCCAGGCCACGACCGGGCCCGGACCTCATGCGCCCGAGGACTTCGTGGCCCTGAGAAGCGTGGACCCGACGATCATCCAGGAGATGCGCTACTTCACCCCGCACAACTTCGTCGGCGAGCGCATCGACGGCTACGCCCAGCCCATCTGCGTCCTCACCCGCCCCGCCGCCCAAGCCCTCCACAAGGCCCAGACGAAGCTGCTGCGCCGGGGCTACACACTCAAGGTGTACGACTGCTACCGGCCGCAGCGCGCCGTGAACCACTTCGTCCGCTGGGCCAAGGACCTCGAAGACCAGGCCATGAAGGGCGAGTTCTACCCGAACGTCGACAAGACCCGGCTGTTCGCCGACGGCTACATCGCCGAGAAGTCGGGCCACAGCCGCGGATCGACCCTCGACGTCACGCTAGTGAAACTGCCGGCGATGCCGACCCGGCCGTACCACCCCGGAGAGCCCCTCGTGCCGTGCTTCGCCCCCAAGAACGAGCGGTTCCCCGACAACTCCGTCGACATGGGAACCGGCTTCGACTGCTTCGACACCCTCTCGCACACGCTCGACCCCCGCGTCCAGGGCGAACAGCGCACCAACCGGCTGCTGCTCAAGAGCACCCTGGAGGGCCTCGGTTTCGTGAACCTGGCAGAGGAGTGGTGGCACTACACCTACAAGCCCGAGCCCTACCCGGACACCTACTTCGACTTCCCCGTGTCCCGGAAGGCGCTGACCAGCGCTCACTGAGCCGCCCGCCCGAGACGCCCTCTCCGTGATCGGCTACAGTCCGCCGCGTGTCCGAAACTCAGCACTCCAGTTCCAACTCCGCGCCGGGCTCCCACTGTTCGAGCTGTGGCGCGCCCTACGGAGAGGGCGTCTCCGGCTGGCCCCGCACCTGCCCGGCGTGCGGCAACGTGGCCTACCGCAATCCACTCCCGGTCGCGGTGGCCCTCCAGCCCGTGTACGACACCAAGGGCACCGCCCTGGTCGTCATCACCCGAACCGTCGCTCCCGCGCGCGGGGGCATCGCCCTGCCCGGCGGTTACATCGACTACCGGGAGGACTGGCGGCACGCCGTCGTACGCGAACTCAAGGAGGAAACCGGCATCGACGCGGCCGTCCGCGACGTACGCCTCGTCGACGCCATGAGCTCGCCCGACGGACACCTGCTGCTGTTCGGCCTCCTCCCGGAACGCCCTGCCGAGGGCCTGCCGCCCTCCGCCGCCACGGACGAGACGGAGGGCTGGCACCTCCTGCGCAGGGCGGAGGAACTCGCCTTCCCTCTGCACACCGTGGCCGTACGGGCCTGGTTCGAAGGCCGCTACATCTGACTCAGCGCTCCCCGGCACCGCGGACGCGCACCGGGTGGGACGGCACACCCCCACCGTCCTCACCCTCCCGCTCGACGACCACCCGAGAGCCCGTCCACCGAGCGGTGTAGCGCTCGATCTCCGGCTCGTCCCACCCGTCGCCGCCGTCCGGCACGACCAGCCCGCCCCCGGTCCGCCCCGGGGCGGGCGCCCACACCTCCAGTTCCAGCTTGCCGTCCTCCCCCCGTACGGGAAGCACCGCACCCGCGCGTGCGAACACCGGGATCCGCGACAGAGGTGCGTCGACGAGCACCTGCGCCGGCCCCTCGTACGCCTGCTCCGTCACCGTGTCGTACCAGCGTCCCCGCGGAAGCTGCACGGCACGCCGGTCCGCGCCCGGGTCCAGCACCGGCGCCACCAGCAGGCTGTCGCCCAGCAAGAAGGCGTCCCCGCAGTCACGCAGCGCCCGCTCCTCCGGCGCGGCCCACCACAGAGGCCGCACATAGGGCGCTCCGGTACGCCGCGCCAGATGCGCCAGCGTCATGAAGTACGGCAGCAGCCGCCGGCGTTCGACGAGTGCCACGCGCGCGTGCTCCAGCACCTCGGCACCGAACTCCCACGGCTCCCTGCGCCCCGCCCGCAGACTCGCGTGCGTACGGAACAGCGGCAGATACGCGCCCAGCTGGAACCACCGCAGGAACAGCTCGGGCGAAGGATCCCCGTCGAAGCCCCCGATGTCCGGCCCCGAGTACGGCACACCACACAGACCGAGCCCCATCACCAGCGCCAAGGACGCCCGCAGTCCCGGCCAGTCGGTGGCCACGTCACCCGACCACGTCCCGCCATAGCGCTGCAGGCCGGCCCACCCGGAGCGGGAGAACAGGAACGGCCGCTCCTGGGGATCGAGTTTCCGCAGCCCTTCGAAGCCCGCCCTGGCCATGCACAAGGCGTACACGTTGTGCGCCTCACGATGGTCCCCGCCCCGCCCCTCCAAGGAGTGCCGCGCCGAACGCGGCAGCGTCGCCTCCCCGAAGGCGGCGAACGACGTGGGCTCGTTCATGTCGTGCCAGAAACCCGAGAAGCCCTGCGCGAGCCGCTCCTCGTACAGACCGCCCCACCACTCCCGCACGCGCGCGTGCGTGAAATCGGGAAACACCGCCTCCCCGGGCCACACGACACCACGCACGACCCGCCCCGAGGCATCCCGCACGAACACGTCCTCGGCCGTCCCGCCGTCGTACACGGCATTGCCAGGCAGGGCCTTCACGGCCGGGTCGACGATCGACACCAGCCGGATGCCGTCCCGCCGGAGTTCCTCGGCCAGAACGGGGAGCTTCGGGAAGCGGTCCTGGTCGACGGTGAACACCTGATGCGCGTCGAAATGGTCGATGTCCAGATGCACGGCGTCGAGCGGCAGACCGTGCTCCAGGTAACCCGCGACGATCCGCCGCACCTCCTGCTCACTGCCGAACCCCCACCGCGCGTGGTGGTGCCCGAGCGCCCACGCGGGCGGCAGCGCGGGCGCGCCGGTCAGTGAGGCCCAAGCGAGCAGCACGCGCGCGGGGGTGCCCGCCATCACCCAGCAGCGCAGGGGACCGCCGTCCATCCGCAGCTCGCTCGTCCCCACCCGGTCATGCCCGGAACCAGCGCCCTCCTCGCCCTCCCGCAGCGTCACCGTGCCGTCCCACGAACTGTCGTGGAACACCAGATGCGTACCGCCGTCGGACACCACCATCTGCACCGGCATCGTGATGTACAGCGGGTCGTCACCGGGCGCGAAGGCATGACCGGGGTCGGTGTTCCACAGCCGGTACGTCCCGTCCGGCAGCCGAGGACCCGAAGCACGACCACCGAGCCCGAAGAACCGCGCGTCGGCAGCCACCTCCGACCGCTGCATCCACCGCGCCGGGCCGCCCCCGACCGGCTCCCACCACCGCGGTGGCAGATCACGGCGCAGCGTCACGCCACCGGGGGTGCGCACTTCCACCGCGCCATGCCGCGACACGACGACCGTCACCCGCTCGGCCACCACCCGCCAGCCGCCGTCCTTGTCCGGCTCCAGCACCGCCCGGGGATCCGCCTCCGGACACCGGCCGGCCAGCGCGTACGACGGCTCGGGCTCCGCCCCGTCCCAGCCCCAGAAGACGGCTCCGTTCACGGCGACGAGAATCCGCAGCTCCGACCGGCTGAACCGGACGACACCGCCCCCCGGCCCCGGCTCCACCTCCTGCACGGCCCCGGGCACCCGCGCACGCTCCGCCCCCCGCGACGGCAGCCCGGTGGCGTCGGCCCGCCGCCTGCGCCACGCTGCTCGTACGGTACGCACACCCTGTGCCGCGCCCACCGAACCCACCGCTTTCACCGAACGCACCAGGTCACGACCGTTCATGCTGCTCACCCTGCCACTGACCGCCCCACGCGCGCGTGTCGTTCAACTGCCGTTCATCCGTGCCGGGACCACATCTTCACGACACGGACTATGTGGGGCGCACCCTGGTGCCGAAGTCGATCACATGGCATTGTCCGTGCCAGCCGCGTCACGCGCACACCCCAGCCCGTGCGCGGAGGACGCACACGACGCGCACAGTCCGGGAGCCGACCATGTCGACCGATAGTCCTCAGCCGCTGTGGCAGCCAGACCCCGACCGCATCGCCCGGGCACGGATCACAAGGTTCCACGCCTGGGCAGCCGAGCACCACGGCGCCCCCGCCGAGGGCGGCTACGCGGCCCTCCAGCGCTGGTCCGTCGACGAGCTGGACACCTTCTGGAAAGCCCTCACGGAGTGGTTCGACGTCCGTTTCTCGACGCCCTACGCGCGCGTGCTCGGCGACCGTTCGATGCCCGGCGCCCAGTGGTTCCCCGGGGCGACCCTCAACTACGCCGAACACGCCCTGCGCGCGACCGACACCCGCGCTGACGAACCGGCCCTCCTGTACGTCGACGAGACACACGAACCGAGCCCCGTCACCTGGGCCGAGCTGCGCCGCCAGGTCGGCTCCCTGGCCGCCGAACTGCGCGCCCTTGGCGTACGCCCCGGTGACCGCGTCAGCGGGTATCTCCCCAACGTCCCGCAGGCCGTGATCGCCCTCCTCGCCACAGCCGCCGTGGGCGCCGTCTGGACGTCCTGCGCGCCCGACTTCGGCGCCCGCAGCGTCCTCGACCGCTTCCAGCAGGTCGAACCCGTCGTGCTGTTCACGGTCGACGGCTACCGCTACGGCGGCAAGGAGCACGACCGCCGCGAGATCGTCGCCGAGCTGCGCCGCGAACTGCCCACCCTGCGCGCCGTCGTCCACATCCCCCTCCTCGGCACGGAGGCACCCGAGGGCGCCCTGGACTGGTCGGCCCTCACCTCCGCCGACACGACCCCCGTCTACGAGCAGGTGCCCTTCGACCACCCCCTGTGGGTGCTCTACTCCTCCGGCACCACCGGCCTGCCCAAGGCCATCGTCCAGTCCCAGGGCGGCATCCTGGTCGAGCACCTCAAGCAACTCGGCCTGCACTGCGACCTGGGCCCCGAGGACCGCTTCTTCTGGTACACGTCGACCGGCTGGATGATGTGGAACTTCCTCGTCTCCGGCCTGCTCACCGGCACCACGATCGTCCTCTACGACGGCAGCCCCGGCTACCCGGACACCGGCGCCCAGTGGCGCATCGCCGAACGCACCAAGGCCACCCTCTACGGCACCTCGGCCGCCTACGTCATGGCCTGCCGCAAGGCGGGCGTCCACCCGTCGCGCGACTTCGACCTCTCCTCTGTCCAGTGCGTCGCCACCACGGGCTCGCCCCTTCCGCCCGACGGCTTCCGCTGGCTCCACGACGAGGTCCGCGACGACCTGTGGATCGCCTCCGTCAGCGGCGGCACGGACGTGTGCTCCTGCTTCGCCGGAGCCGTACCGACCCTCCCGGTCCACGTCGGTGAACTCCAGGCCCCCTGCCTCGGCACCGACCTCCAGTCCTGGGACCCGAGCGGCACCCCCCTGGTCGACGAGGTCGGCGAGCTCGTGGTCACCAACCCCATGCCGTCGATGCCCATCCACTTCTGGAACGACCCCGACGGCAGCCGGTACCACGACAGCTACTTCGACACGTACCCCGGCGTCTGGCGGCACGGCGACTGGATCACCGTCACCTCCCGCGGATCCGTCGTCATCCACGGCCGCTCCGACTCCACGCTCAACCGCCAGGGCGTACGCATGGGATCCGCCGACATCTACGAGGCCGTGGAGCGCCTCCCCGAGATCAGGGAATCCCTGGTCATCGGCATCGAACAGCCGGACGGCGGCTACTGGATGCCGCTCTTCGTGCACCTGGCCCCCGGAGCCGTCCTCGACGAGGCTCTGCTGAACCGCATCAAGCAGACCATCCGCGAACAACTGTCACCGCGCCACGTCCCCGACGAGATCATCGAAGTCCCCGGCGTCCCGCACACCCTGACCGGCAAGCGCATCGAGGTCCCGGTCAAACGCCTCCTCCAGGGCACCCCGCTGGAGAAGGCGGTCAACCCGGGTTCCATCGACAACCTCGACCTGCTGAGCTTCTACGAGGACCTGGCCCGCAAACGCGTCTGACCGGCATCACCCGGGACCACTCGTCGTAACCGTGGGTGCCGACGCAATCATGTCCGCTATAAATCCCTGACCTGCGTATTTAACCCTCGCTCGGATGGGCGGTCACCTTGCCCACCCTCGTTGTCAGTGCCTTCGATTACTGTGAGTGAGCATTGATCGACCGTGCACAGGGGGAACAATGACGCACACCGACAGCCGGACCATGCGACGTGTCCTGCGCCGCGAAATCGCCGGCACCATCGGCCTGCTCACCGACGAGCACGACTTCCGGGTCATGCGGCGCTACCGCAGCTTCACCTTCCACGACCACGCCGCCTACCTCAAGCATGTGGAAGGCCTCCTCAGGGCACGAGCCCTGGAAGGCAGTCACACCACGGTGGCCCTCTTCGACCCCGAGGAGTACGCCGAGTTCTGCACGCAAAAGGGCCTTGATCCCGACAACCCGTCGAGCCGCACACGCTTCACGGCGCGACTCGCGGTCACGGGCCCGACCCTTCCCTACGAGGGCCAGCCTCTGTCAGACCTCCTCCCGGCCCTCGTCGACGAGGCCGTGCGACAGGCCACCTGGGAGTACGCGACCACACTCCTCGCTCGCCTGGGCGCCTGCACCTCCTGCGGTGAGGACCTGGGACGCGCCGCCTTCGCCCGGGCCTCCGACCTCCTCGTCCGCATCCTCGACACGGCTCCACCCGGCAACCGCCACCTCGTATGCAGCGTCACCGGACCGCCCGAAACCCTCGTCGCCGCCCTCCACGTCACCGACACCGACGGCGACGTAAAACTCGACGAGACCGAAGCCCTCGAGTTCACCACGGTCCTGGCCCTCGGCCTGGCCACCGAAAGTCCCGGAGGACTCGTCATCCGCGTCACCGCCCCAGGCGACCCCGACCGTGTCTACGGCTGGCGCCTGCGCGCATACGGACTCGCACCCCTCACCGCGGGAGAGGTCTTCGACGCCTACTGCACCGACGTCGAATCCGGTGACCTGATCTCTCCCGAATCCAACGTCGACTACTGCGAGCCGCCCGACCTGGGAGAAGTGCAACCCGCACAGGGACACAACCACTGAAAAGCCGGCGGGGCGCCCCACCGCAGTGGAGCGCCCCGCTCGGGCAGTCATCAGCCGGACATGGCCTGGCTCACTCGCCCGACAACACCGCCTGCGCCGCGCTGCGCGCGTCCTCGGCGCTGTCCGAGGCCCGGGCCGCCGCAGCGGCCCGCTCGCACTGCGCCAGCGTGTACTTCGCCAGTGTGGCCCGGACATAAGGAATAGACGCCGCGCCCATCGAAAGAGAGGTGACGCCCAGACCAGCCAGCACACACGCGAGCAGCGGGTCGGACGCGGCCTCACCACATACGCCGCAGCTCTTGCCCTCGGCCTTCGCCGCCTCGGCGGACAGCGCCACCAGGTCGAGCAGCGCCGGCTGCCAGGGATCCTGGAGACGGGAGACCGCACCCACCTGACGGTCGGCGGCGAAGGTGTACTGCGCCAGGTCGTTCGTCCCCAGCGACAGGAACTCGACCTCCTGGAGGATCGAGCGCGCCCGCAGCGCGGCCGACGGGATCTCGACCATCGCGCCGAACTTCGCCCGCAGCCCGGCCTCTCGGCACGCGTCCGCGAAGGCCCGGGCATCGGTGCGGTCCGCGACCATCGGGGCCATGACCTCGAGGTAGACCGGCAGCCCCTCCGCGGCCTTCGCGAGCGCCGTCAGCTGGGTACGCAGGACCTCCGGGTGATCCAGCAGCGTCCGCAGACCCCGCACGCCGAGCGCCGGGTTCGGCTCGTCGGCCGGCGTCAGGAAGTCGAGGGGCTTGTCCGCGCCCGCGTCCAGCACCCGCACCACGACACGCCCCTCGGGGAACGCCTCCAGCACCTGCCGGTACGCGGCGACCTGCTTCTCCTCCGACGGCGCCTGCTTGCTGTCGTCCAGGAAGAGGAACTCGGTACGGAAGAGACCGACTCCCTCCGCCCCGGCCTCGACCGCTGCCGCCACATCCGCGGGGCCACCGACGTTCGCGAGCAACGGCACCTTGTGACCGTCCGCGGTGGCACCGGGACCGGTGGAGGCCGCCAGCGCCGCCTTGCGCTCGGCGGCCGCGGCCTCGAGCTGAGCCTTCTTCTCATCACTGGGGTCGACGAAGATCTCGCCGGTGCTGCCGTCGACGGCGATCATCGTGCCCTCGGCCAGCTCACCCGCACCCGGCAGCGCGACCACGGCCGGCACCCCGAGCGCCCGCGCCAGAATCGCGCTGTGGCTGGTCGGACCGCCCTCCTCGGTGACGAAGCCGAGCACCAGAGTCGGGTCCAGTAGTGCGGTGTCGGCGGGCGCGAGGTCACGGGCGACCAGGACATAGGGCTCGTCGCTGTCGGGGACACCCGGCATCGGCACGCCCAGCAGACGGGCGACGATACGATTCCGCACGTCGTCGAGGTCGGCCACGCGACCGGCGAGGTACTCACCGGCACCCGCCAGCAACTCGCGGTACGCGGCGAACGCGTCGTACACCCCGCGCTCGGCCGTGCTGCCGACGGCGATGCGTCGCTCCACGTCTGCAATCAGCTCGGGGTCCTGCGCCATCATGGCCTGCGCCTCGAGCACCGCCTGGGCCTCACCCCCGGCCAGGTTGCCCCGTGCCATCAGGTCGGCTGCCACAGCCTCCACGGCCTTGCGGGCGCGCCCCTGTTCACGCTCCGCTTCTTCCGCGGGGATCTGCTTCGCGGGCGGCTCCAGCACCGCCGTACCCATGTGCCGAACCTCGCCGATAGCCACTCCGTGGCTCACGCCGACGCCTCGCAGCGTTGTGTCCATCTCACCCGTCCCGATAGTGCGGCGGATCCAACCGCCGCGTTGGTTCTCCTGCTGGCCGCCCTCCGACGGCACTGACGTCACTTCCAGAGGAAGAGGCTGTCGCCGGCCTTCACATCGCCGTCGTCACGCAGATCGGAGAGTGCTTCGGCCGTGGCCTCCAGCGCCACGATCGGGCAGACCGCGGACTTGCCGGCGGCCTCGACGGCAGCCGGGTTCCAGCGCACGATGCCCTGACCGCGCCTGACGGTGTCACCCTTGTTCACGAGCAGCTCAAAACCCTCGCCGTTGAGCTGCACGGTGTCGATACCGAGGTGGGTGAGAACACCGTGACCGTTCTCGTCGACGACGACGAACGCGTGCGGGTGCAGGGAGACGATGACGCCGTCCACGGGCGAGACCGCCTCAGAAGGCTCACGTACGGGGTCGATCGCTGTGCCCGGGCCGACCATGGCCCCGGAGAAGACCGGATCCGGCACGGCTGCCAGTCCGATGGCGCGTCCTGCGAGTGGGGACGTCACGGTGGTCATGGGAAGCCTCCCAGGGGTGGAGATCGATATGGGCCGTCCCTGTCGGTACCGGGCGGCACACTGTTCAGCAGGGTATGTCACCTGAAGTGCCGGTTCCGTATGAGCGCTTCAGAGTGGTCTAGACCATACCGCACATCGATTTGCCCCCGCTCCGCGGCCGCGTGTACAGTCGTGCTCCTGCCTGGGGCTGAGCGACGCACTCTCGCGTCCCGGCCTGGCAGCACCCAACTTGCTTGATCCTATCTCGGGGTCGCCTTCTGCATGCCTGCAGGACGGTGGTCAGAGGGCCGGAAAAACACTGGTAGAGTTGGAAACGCAAGACCGAAGGGAAGCGCCCGGAGGAAAGCCCGAGAGGGTGAGTACAAAGGAAGCGACCGTTCCTTGAGAACTCAACAGCGTGCCAAAAGTCAACGCCAGATATGTTGATACCCCGTCTCCAGCATCTGCTGGGGCGAGGTTCCTTTGAAAAAACACAGCGAGGACGCTGTGAACGGCCGGGCTTATTCCGCCTGGCTGT
>NZ_MUKA01000012.1 GCF_002150735.1 Streptomyces africanus | reverse complement strand
GGAGCCGACACGGGCGCCGGGCGGCACCCCGCGGCCAAGACGAGCGGACGGACTGCTCTCGCCCACGGACCCCGCGCAGGCAGCCGAAGGCACCCCGCGACAGCCCCTCGGGCAGGTGTCTGCCCGAGGTGCTGTCGTGGGGTGCCTTGGGCTGCCTGCGCGGGGTCCGTGGGCGAGAGCAGGCCGTCCGCGTGCGTTGGCCGCGGGGTGCCGTCGGGCGCCCGGGTCGGCTCCGTGGGCGGGAGCGGGCCGTCCGCGTGCGTTGGCCGCGGGGTGCCGTCGGGCGCCCGGGTCGGCTCCGTGGGCGGGAGCGGGCCGTCCGTGTGCGTTCGCCCTGGGGTGCCGTCGGGCGCCCCCGTGGGGCGCTTGGGGCCCGGGGCCTTCGCGTGCCAGAGCGCGGTCGGGACGTCCGCGCGGGCGGGGGCGTCCGCCGGGGACGGCTGTGCGGGGGCGTCGGAGCGCCAGGGCTCCGCGGCGTCGGCCGGCTGCCCCGGGGCCTCCGCGGGTGTGGACGGGCCGTCCGTGCGGTTGTGCCGGGCCGCTTCGGCTGCCCGCGTGGCAGCGTCGGTGCGGGTGGGCTGGGTCTCCGCCGAGGGGGCGCGCGGGGTGCGCTCGTCCCCGGAGGGGGCCGTGACCGTTTCGGGCGTGAGTTCGACGTACGGGCGGATGCGGAGTGGGTCGAAGTCCTCCGCTGCCGCCGCCTCCGTCGTGCGCGTGTTGCGGAGGGCCTCCGCGGCGCGGTGCGTGCAGGCGCAGGACGGGGTGTTGTCCGGCTGTCTGGGCGTACCGCACTCCGGGCACGGGTGGCCGTTCGGCTGTTCCACGCGTTCCTCCCTCCCCTCGCGAACTCCAGCTCCCCTCGCGAACTCCAGAGATTATCCAGATCTTCTCCACAGTGCGGACGGCCAGCTCCCGGAATGAAAGCTTCCAAAAGGACTCGACGGGCCATAACAGGTCGCACCGGTCACGATGGAAAATGTCACAGGAGCCTCGGGAGGTCTGATGGCCGGGCATGTGCACGCCACGAACGCATCGGGCCAGGGCGCCGCCGTCCGGGAGAAGGTGCCCGGGAACGTCCTGGTCTCCATCGGCGCCCTGCTGCTCGGCATGCTGCTCGCCGCCCTCGACCAGACCATCGTGTCGACCGCGCTGCCCACCATCGTCAGCGACCTCGGCGGCCTGGATCACCTGTCGTGGGTGGTCACCGCCTATCTGCTGGCCGCGACCGCCGCGACTCCGCTGTGGGGCAAACTCGGCGACCAGTACGGCCGGAAGCGGCTGTTCCAGACCGCGATCGTGATCTTCCTCGTCGGCTCCGCACTGTGTGGCGCGGCGCAGGACATGGCCCAGCTCATCGCCTTCCGGGCCGTGCAGGGGCTCGGCGGCGGCGGACTGCTGGTGTTGTCGATGGCCATCGTCGGCGATCTCGTGCCGCCTCGTGAACGCGGGCGCTACCAAGGGCTGTTCGGGGCCGTCTTCGGCGCGACCAGTGTGCTCGGGCCGCTGCTCGGCGGGCTGTTCACCCAGCACGCAAGCTGGCGTTGGGTGTTCTACGTCAATCTGCCCGTCGGGGTCGTCGCGCTCGCGGTGATCGCGGCCGTGCTGCACATCCCGCGCAGGGCCACGCGGCACGTCATCGACTACCTGGGCACGTTCCTCATCGCGGCCGTCGCCACCTGCCTGGTGCTCGTCGCCTCCCTCGGGGGCACGACCTGGGGATGGGGATCCGCGCAGATCGTCGGGCTCGCGGTGCTGGGCGTCGTCCTCGCCGTCGCCTTCGTGGCCGTCGAGCGGCGGGCCGCCGAACCCGTCCTGCCGCTGAAGCTCTTCCGCGTCCGCACCTTCACGCTCGCCGCCGTCATCAGCTTCGTCGTCGGCTTCGCCATGTTCGGCGCGCTGACCTACCTGCCGACGTTCCTCCAGGTCGTGCACGGCATCAGCCCGACCATCTCCGGTGTGCACATGCTGCCGATGGTGCTGGGACTGCTGCTGGCCTCGACGGCCTCCGGGCAGATCGTCAGCCGGACCGGCCGCTGGAAGGTGTTCCCGATCGCCGGCACCGGCGTCACCACCCTCGGGCTGCTGCTGCTCCACCAGCTCGACGAGCACAGCTCCACCGCCGAGCTCAGCGGTTTCTTCTTCGTCTTCGGACTCGGCCTCGGCCTGGTGATGCAGGTCCTCGTGCTCATCGTGCAGAACGCCGTCCCGTACGAGGACCTGGGCGTCGCCACCTCCGGCGCGACCTTCTTCCGCTCCATCGGCGCCTCGTTCGGCGTGGCCGTCTTCGGCACGGTCTTCGCCGGCCGGCTCGGCGACCAGCTCACGGACGCCTTCCGGGGAACCCCGCTGCCGCCCGGCGTCTCCGTGGGCGCGCTGGAGGCCGACCCGCGCGGCATCGCCGCCCTGCCGCCCGGCCTGCGCCCGCCGGCCCTGCACGCGTACTCCGTGTCCATCACGGACGTCTTCCTGTACGCCGCCCCGGTCGCGCTCCTCGGCTTCGTGCTGGCCTGGTTCCTCAAGGAGGACCGGCTGCGCGGCTCGGTCACCGCGCCCGACGTCACGGAGACCCTGGCCAGCAACCCCGTCGAGCGGTCCTCGCACGACGAGGTGTGCCGCGCGCTGTCGGTGCTCGGCACCCGCGCCGGGCGGCGCGAGATCTACCGGAAGATCACCGCCCGGGCGGGCTACGACCTGCTGCCCGCGGCGAGCTGGCTGCTGCTGCGGACCAGGCGGTACGGCTCGGTGGAGCCGGCCGTGCTGGCCGAGCGGATGCCCGTGCCGCTGGCCGTGATCATGGAGGCCGTACGCCAGGTCGAGGAGCGCGGGCTCGCCGTGCGCACGGGCCTCGACATGATGCTGACCGACCGGGGACACGAGGTCGCCGAGCGGCTGGCGCAGGCCCGTGAGGCGTCCCTCGCCGAGCTGCTCGGCGACTGGTGGGGCCCGGACCGGCCGACCGACCTCGTACAACTCGTGCGGGAGTTGAACGACGAACTGTGCGGCTCGCGCCGGGAGCGGCCGTATGCCGAGCGACCGGTGGAGCGCGCGGTCCGAAAGGCGGTCTGAAAGAGGGCAACGGCATTCTCCGCGGGGGTCGTAACGGGTTCCCCAACCCGATAACCCGGGGGGCGTCCGGGCCCGGTCGCCGTTTGGGCGCCTGCTTGCGGGCTACCCGGTCGGCGAACCGGCTCGCGAGGAGAGCCGGTTGGGCCGAGAACCCGGAAGGCATTCATGTCCACTGGCCTGATCATTGCTCTGATCGTGATCGCGGCGGTCGTCGTCATCATCGCGGCCGCCATGACCCTGCGCGCCCGAGGGGCTCGGCGCGGCCCGAGCCTGAAGCGGCGCTTCGGACCCGAGTACGACCTGGCCGTCGCCCGGCACGACGGCGACGCCAAGGCCGCCGAGCGCGAGCTGGCCGAGCGCGTGGAGCGCCACGGTGAGCTGCGCGAACGCGCGCTGGAACCGGCGCAGCGCGAGCAGTACGAGGCGCGCTGGACGGCCGCTCAGGAGCGGTTCGTCGACTCGCCGCGGGAGGCGGTCGCCGAGGCGGACCGGCTGCTCGCGGAGCTCGCCGGTGCCCGGGGCTTCCCGGACGGCGGGCACTACGAGGAACAGCTCGCGGCGCTGTCCGTGCACCACGCCCACCACGTGGACGGCTACCGGCGCGTCCACCGCGCGGCGCACCTGCGCGCGGACGACGCCCGGGACGGCGGCACCGGTACGGAAGACATGCGTGAGGCCATGGTGGCGGCCCGCGCCCTGTTCGAGGAGCTGGTGCGTCCGGCCCGCCACGACGGCGGAGACCACGTCGCCGGCCCGCACCTGGGCGGACGCCATGAGGGCGGCCGGCACAAGGCCGGGCTGAACGGCGGCCGCCAGGCTACCGCCGGCCGCGGCGGCCACATGCCGTGGGCGATGCACCGACGTCAGGCGAAGGAGAGTTGAGATCGATGTCCGACATGACCCGACCGCCCGGCGACGACACCCGCGACGCGCAGGTCACCTCTGACACTCGCGTCACCCCAGGCACCTCCCGCACCCCAGGCGCCCGTGGCTCCTCCGCCGGCCCCGACGCCCGAGGCGAGACCGCCCTGGGCACCGGCCACGGCACAGGCCTCACCGGCTCCCGGGAACGGGAAGGCACTCCCCAGGGCACGCCGGGCACGCCCACGCACCTGCTCCCGCACGACGAGTCCGACAAACTCGTCTCGCAGTTGCACCACGCCGTCGCCGAGTTCGTCGACGCGCCCCGGGCCGCCGTCGAGGAGGCCGACCACGTGCTGGAGGAGATCGCGGCCCGCTTCACCGAGGCCGTGACGCAGCGCCGCCGCACCCTGCGCCACTCCTGGCAGTCGGTGGAGGGCGGCGAGGGCAGGCCCGTGTCGAGCGGCGACACCGAGCAGCTGCGGCTGGCCCTGAAGGACTACCGGGAGCTGGCGGAACGGCTGCTGCACGTGTGAGCCGGGTGCTCCCGGGCCCCGGTCAGCGAGCTGCCCGGCGCTCCCGCCATTGCCGTACGACGTCCTCGACGTCGTACGGCTTCTTACCGAGCGGGGGGCCGGGCGGCGGCTTGAACATCATCTCGCGGATCTTGTCGTTGATCTCGCCGATGATCCTCCTGACGGCCTGCTCCGAAGGCGCCGCGTACGCGGCGGTCAGCGCGTCCTCCGCCTCCTTGCGCAGCGCCAGTGTCGGCGGCAGGACCGAGAGGCCCTCGCGGGCCATCTTCCGCTTGACCCACCACAGTTCGTCGTAGGTGGCGTCCACATCGGCCGGCAGCGGTTTGCCCGCCCCCGGCAGCCGCTCGAACTCGCCGCGTGTCTCCGCGTCACGGATCTGCTTGTCGACCCAGGACTCGAAGTCGACGCCGGGTGGCTTCCGCTCGGTCATGAATCCATTGTGCCGGACACCGTGCGGCCTGGCGTTCTATCATGCGGCGGGCTAAGGGCCTGTCTGACACACTCCCGCCTGCCCCGCGACGCCTGGCACGCACGCTCGCCGCGTTGCCGAACCGCCCACGTGGCTCCGCCACGAGGGCGCTCCGGCGCCTTGCGATCGCACGCACCAGACGCCGCGGGGCCCGCCCTCCGGGCGGACGACGGGAATGTGTCAGACAGGCCCTGGCAGTCCCACCAGGACGTCTCAGGAGGAGCGCACGTGCTCGAACTCACCATGGCCGCCGTGTCCGCGGCGGAGGAGGGTGCCACGGCCGGCATGCTCATGGCCGACGCGCCCAGCGAGCCGGGCGCCGTGCTGCGGGTGGGCCGCGACAAGTCGGTGTGCCGGCTCTCCACTCCGGACGACTGGCTGTTCGTCTCCCGCGTCCACCTGGAGTTCCTGTGCGGGCCCGACGGGACCTGGCAGCTGACCTGGCTGCGCGGCTCCCAGCCCGACCCGTCCTCCGAAGTCCGGCTCACGGTGGGGGAGTACGTCCAGCCCCTCGCCTACGGCGGCACCGTCCCGCTGCCCAGGGGCGGCAGCGGCGAGGTCGTCGTCCAGGACCGCACCGCCCCGCGCAGCGTCAACGTGGGATTTTTCCACGAGGTGTGACGCTGCGGGTCAGGCCAGCACCCGTGCCAGCGCGAACCCGTCGTATCCCTTCATGCCGACCGTCTGGATCGCCGTGCCGCTCAACCGCGGGTGGCTGCCGATCAGTTCGATCGCGGCGCGGGTGCCCGTCACGTCCGGTGCCGTGCTCGCCGCGTCGGTCACGCGGCCGCCGCGGACGACGTTGTCGAGGACGATCAGGCTGCCCGTGCTGGTGAGCTTCAGGGCCCACTCCACGTAGTGCGGGTTGTTGACCTTGTCGGCGTCGATGAAGACCAGGTCGAAGGGCGGCGGGTTCTCGTCGGCCAGCTGGGGCAGCGACTCCAGGGCCGGGCCCACCCGGACCTCGACGAGCTTGTCCAGGCCGGCGCGGGCGATGTTGCGCTCGGCGACCTCGGCGTGCCCGGGGTCGTACTCCAGCGAGACCAGCCGCCCGTCGGCGGGCAGGGCGCGGCCCAGCCAGATGGTGCTGTAGCCGCCGAGCGTGCCGATCTCCAGGATGTGGCGGGCGCCCTGGATCTGGGCCAGGAGCTGGAGGAGCTTGCCCTGGTTGCCGGCGACGTTGATGTGCGGAAGCCCGGCGGCGTCGCTGTCGCGCAGTGCGGCCGCCAGGGCTTCGTCGTCCGGGGCGAGGCGGGTGGTGAAGTAGGCGTCGACCTCGTCCCAGACGTGCGACTCGCTCATGCACCTCTACCTTTCGTACGCATAGTTAGCTTCCCTAACTACTGGCGGGACGAAGATACGGGGTGCACCGGTTCACTGTCAGGGGGATTTCCCCCCGGCGTGTCTCATTCGGCCACGGACGGTGCCGACCCCGGCAGCGGGCGCCCGGCCGACTCCGCCATGCGCCACACCGCGAAACCGCCGATGACGGCCGCGGCCATCATGTAGTAGGCGGGCATCATCATGTTCCCGGTGGCGCCGATCAGGGCCGTGACCACCAGCGGCGTCGTGCCGCCGAACAGGGACACGGAGACGTTGAAGCCGATGGACAGGGAGCCGTAGCGGACCTTCGTCGGGAACAGCGCCGGGAGCGCCGAGGGCATGGCCGCCGTGAAGCAGACCAGCAGCAGGCCGAGGGCACCCATGCCGAGCGCGACCGCGAGCAGGCTGCCCTCGCGGATCAGCAGCAGGGCCGGGACGGACAGCAGCAGGAAGCCCGCGCAGCCGGCGGCGATCACCGGACGGCGGCCGACGCGGTCGGTCAGCGCGCCGGCGAACGGCTGGACGATCATCATCAGGGCCATCACGCCGAGGACGACGAGCAGGCCGTGCGTCTCGTCGTAGTGGAGCTGACCGGTCAGGTAGCTCGGCATGTACGACAGCAGCATGTAGTCGGTGACGTTGAAGACCAGCACCAGGCCGACGCAGAGCAGCAGCGCGCGCCACTGGCCGGTGATCATCTCGCGCAGCGGCACCTTGGGGCGGTGGGTCTCGGCCTTCTCGACCTCGGCCGCGAACGCCGGGGTCTCCTCCAGCTTCAGCCGCAGGTAGAGGCCGATGATGCCCATCGGGCCCGCGATCAGGAACGGGATGCGCCAGCCCCAGGAGGTCAGGTCGTCGGCGGAGAGCAGGGCCGTCATCACCGTGACCAGGCCCGCGCCGCCGATGTAGCCGGCGAGGGTGCCGAACTCCAGCCAGCTGCCGAGGAAGCCGCGCCGCTTGTCGGGGGCGTACTCGGCGATGAACGTGGAGGCGCCCGCGTACTCGCCGCCGGTGGAGAAGCCCTGCACGAGACGGGCCACGAGGAGCAGGATCGGCGCGCCGACACCGATCGTCGCGTACGACGGGATCAGGCCGATCGCGAAGGTGCCCGCGGCCATCATGATCATGGTGACGGCGAGGACCTTCTGGCGGCCGACGCGGTCGCCGAGCGGGCCGAAGACCATGCCGCCGAGCGGGCGGACCAGGAAGGCCGCGGCGAAGGCGCCGAACGTGGAGAGCAGCTGCGCGGTGGGGTTGCCCGAGGGGAAGAAGACCTTGCCCAGCGTGACCGCGATGTAGCTGTAGACACCGAAGTCGAACCATTCCATCGCGTTGCCCAGCGCCGCCGCCTTCACGGCGCGCTTGACGAGCGCGGGGTCGGTGACGGTGGTGTCCGGGGTTTTCGCTGCGCGGCTCTTCAGGCCGGACGCGGGAGCGACGACTGAGACAGTCGACAAGACTCGCTCGCCTACCTTTCGACGGGGACAGGGACGCGGTCCGCGCGGCGGCGCTGTCGTACGGGCCGAAAAGCGACGATAGGCGAAGAAAAGCCCTTTACGGGCGGTACGCCTTTCGTTGCAGGGTGCATCTAAACAGCGGCTATGCAGGCACGTATGCCCGGCTGGGAGCGGTTCCCACGAGATCTTGATGTGATCCTTCTCGCGTCACGAGAGGCAACCGCGCGCCTCGCGCACTATCGTCAACCCGGACAAAGGGGGGCATGTCGGGTAGAAGGTCGACGAGGCGTGGCGAACGCGGAGCGCAGCGGACGACCGGCGGAAGCCTTCGGAGCGACAGCCGTCGGCAGGACCCGCACACCCACCCGCACACCCCTGCGCGCGGCCTGTCTCGGGCTGTGGCTGATCGTCGCCGCCCTCGCCGCACGGCAGGTGAGCGTCGTTCTCGGCACCCCGCGCGGCGAGCGGCTGACGGATCTGGAGACCTGGGTCGGGCCGAACGGCGTCCTGCACGTGAACGGCTCGCTCTACGACTCGACCCGTTTCACCGGCACCCCCTTCAACGGCCTCGTCCTCAAGCCCCTCACCCGCGCGGCCGAACAGGCCCTCGGCTGGGGCTGGACCTTCGGCACACTGCTGCTGGTCGCCGCCCTAGGGATGATCGCCGCCCGTGCCCTGCCCCAGCCCGTCGGCCGGCGCACGGCACTGCTGGCCGCACCCGTGGCCATCGGCCTGCTCATGCTGTCCCTGCCGGTCCGCAACACCCTGTGGCTGGGCCAGACCAGCATCATCCCGGTCCTGCTCGTCCTGCTGGGCTGCTTCACCGCCCACGGCCAGCGGACCAGCGGCCTGCTCATCGGCGTCGCGGCGGCGCTCCAGCCCACCCTGCTGCTCTTCACGCCCCTGCTGTGGTGCACCGGCCGCAGACGCGCCGCGCTCTCCACCGGCGTCACCTTCGCCGCCTGCACCGCACTGGCCTGGGCGGCGATGCCGCACGACTCCCACCGCTACTGGGTCCACCACCTGGCGGGCGTCGGCCTCGGCGGCCCGGCCGACGACCTCGCCAACCAGTCCCTGCACGGCGCCCTGCTCCGGCTCGGCCTGACCGGTCCCCTGGAGATCGCGCTCTTCCTGGCGCTCGGCGCGGCCGTCGCCGTCCTGGCCCTGCGCCGCGCCGTGCGCTACGTCGGCGACGGCCAGCTCCTCCTCGCCGTCGCCATCACCGGCTGCGCCGCCATCGCCGTCTCGCCCACGGCCTGGCAGCACCAGCTGCTGTGGGTGCTGCTCGCGGTCGTCGGCCGGGCCGGCGGACGCGCCGGTGACCGGTACGTCTGGCCCGTCGCGGTCATCCTGATCATGACCCTGCCGACCAGGATGCTGCTGCCGGACATGCGGGCCCTGGACCCGCTGCGCACCAACCTCGTCCTGCTCGCCGCCCTCGCCGCCGCCACGGCCGTGCCGTTCCTCTCCCGCACCTCCCCGCACTACCGGGCGCCGCTGCCGCCCGAGTACGCCCCCGCCGTCCCGGCCCGCTTCCGGCACGTCCCGCTCGTGCCCTTCCTGCGCCGGGTCCTCACCCGGCCGAACCTCCTCCTGGAGCTCCTCCTCATCCGGGTCACCTACGCCGCCTACGCCCAGGTCCGGCTCGCCGCGACCGGCGGCAGCAACTCGGCGGGCCGGGCCGAGGCCGAGGAGAACGGCCGGCAGATCCTCGGCCTGGAACGCGTCCTGCGCATCGACATCGAGCGCTGGGTCAACCACACCGTCGTCACGGTCGACCGGCTGCGGGACTTCCTCGACTTCTACTACACGTCGTTGCACTTCATCGTCCCGCTGACCGTCCTCGCCGTCCTGTACTGGCGCCGCCCGGCCGACTATCGCTGGGCCCGCTCCGCCCTGGGCTTCGCCACCCTGCTCGCCCTGGTCGGCTTCTGGCTCTACCCGCTGGCCCCGCCCCGTCTGATGCCGACGCTCGGCTTCATCGACACCGTCCACGGCGTCCAGGACTTCTCCCGGCCCGACTACGGCACGCTCACGTCCCTGACCAACCAGTACGCGGCGATGCCGTCGCTGCACTTCGGCTGGTCGCTGTGGTGCGGCCTCGTCATCGCCGTCCTGGCACGCCGCTGGTGGATCAAGGCCCTGGGGATGCTGCACCCGCTGCTCACCGCGTCCTCGATCGTCGCGACCGGGAACCACTGGGTGCTGGACGCGGCCGGGGGAGGGGTGGTGGTGGGCGCGGGTTTCGCGCTGACGTATCTGCTGTCGGGGCCCAGAGCGCACACCGCCGCCGTGCGCGGGGCATCGCGGGCGGGGGACTCCAGCCCCGGCCGGTCGACGAGTTCGGTCGGCTGACGGTCATTCCCTGCTGAACACGGCGACGTCGTCGCCGAAGGCGCAGGCCAGCAGGCCGTCGTCGCTGAGCAAAACGGCGCTGCACGGGCCCATCCGCATCCCCAGCGGCGACCCCAGCGTCACCAGCGCGCGCACCCCGTGCCCGGGGCGGGTGTGCCCGGGGGGCCGGAACAGGTCCCCGTAGAACGCCATCCGCAGGTCGCCCGGGGCGAGTTCGCATCGCACCCGTCCCCCGAGCCGGCAGGACTTTCACTCTGGAGCCACTGAAGCGCGCGGGTTCGTGGAATCCGACGACGCTCTAGCTACTTGCCCCTGAAGAAGTCGTTGGTGCCGCTGGGTGGACCTATGGGGAGAGCTGGTTCGGGGCTGCCGGTGGCCGCGACAGTTGAGCTGGGTCGTCGGCAGCCGGGGGTGGTGGCGGTGTTGCGTGTCGCGGCAGTGCAGGACACGTGGTGGGAAGTGCTGCCGGAGCAAGTGCGGCAGCTACCGGTCCAGCTGGCCCAGATCGACGCGTACCTGGACGACGAGCGATTCATCGCCCCGTGGCGGGAGCTGTTCGCCGACCGGCTGGGGCGGCCGTCGGTTCCGGTTGAGACGCTGCTGCGGCTGCTGTATCTCAAGTACCGTTACCAGCTCGGTTACGAGACGCTGTGCCGTGAGGTTACGGACTCGCTGAGCTGGCGCCGGTTCTGCCGGATCCCGCTGGCCTCCCCGGTGCCGCACCCGACCACGCTGGTCAAATTGATGCGCCGCGGCGGCGCGCAGACCGTGGAACAGCTCAACGCCGCATTGCTGGGCAAGCTGGTCGAGGACAAGCTGGTGCTGTGCCGCAAGCTGCGCATCGACACCACCGTGATCGAAGCCGACATCGACCACCCCACGGACGCCGACCTGCTGGAACACGGCGTGCGCAAGCTGTGGCGACTGGTGCGCCGGATCAGGGCCGCGGGCGCCGCCAGGCGCACCCGCTTCTATGATCGCAGCCGATCAGCAGGGCGCCGCTTGAAGGAGATCTCGCGCACCCTGCGACGACGCACCGGCCAGGCGATGGGCGAGATCGACCGGCTCACCGGTGAGATCGCCACCGTGGCGCGCGCGACACTGTACCTCGGGGCGAAGACCCCCCACAGCGCGATGGCGCCGGCCGGCCCGCACAGGTGCAGCCAGCGCGTGTACGTGACCGGCCGCGCCAACGCCCGTAAGAGCCAACGGAATCGGGTGGGACGGCTGGAGTGGAGCACCTGGTCATCCTGCCAGTGGGGCGAGCGCGGCGCCCCCCCATTTGGGGGACAGCGAACCCACCGCTGGGGGAGGCCGCAGGACCCTCTCAGCTGCCAAGGTGGCTTCGTCATCAGCAACGACGGCCATGACCTCGCGAAGGACCGCGGTGGCATCCGGATGGCGGTCCGGCTCACCGTCACCGTCTCCGTGCGGCCGGTCCGGGACACGACCCCGGTATCGGGCTTCCCGGCGCGAGGTCAGGGCCCCCGATGGTGACCGGCCGGGCAAGCTCGTGCGCATTTGTGCGCACGGCCCACCGGGGGGCACGCAATCATGCGGATGCCGCAGTCGGCCTCACACCTCTATGACCGGAGACAATGATGAAGCACAGACTCGCCGCGGTACTGGGCGTCCTTTCGCTGAGTGCGACATGCCTCGCCGTCGCCGGCCCGGCGTCAGCGACAACGCTCTCCTGGAATCCGTGCGCTCAGCCCGATGGCCCCGCCGACCAGCAGTGTGCTGATCTGTCCGTCCCCGTGGACTACCGCAAGCCGGACGGCGCCCGCCTCACCCTGCGCGTCACCCGCCTGGTCAGCGACCGCCCGGCTACCCGGCGCGGCACCCTGCTGGTCGTCCCAGGCGGCCCGGGCGGCTCCGGCGTCGACGCGCTCGCTCACACAGGCCCGGCGCTACGCAAGGCCGTGCACGGCGCCTACGATCTGGTCAGCCTCGACCCGCGCGGGGTGGGTGGCTCCACGGCAGTCGGCTGCGGGCTGAGCGCGGACGACCGGGACGTCATGAACCTCCGCAGCTGGCCCGGTCCCGGCGGCGATATCAGCGACAGCGTCGCCCGCGCCCATCGCATCGCCGACGCCTGCGCCCGCAACGGCGGTGCGGTGGTGCGCAGTTACTCCACTGCGAACGAGGTGCGCGACATCGAGCGCCTCCGCCAGGCCCTCGGTACCCCGAAGATGTCCGTGTACGGGGTGTCGTACGGCACGTATGTAACCGCCGCCTACGCGCAGGAGCACCCCGAGCACACCGACCGGGTGGTGCTCGACAGCACCGGCGATCCCGACCCGGCACGAGTGGAACGCGGTTGGCTCGCCAACACGGCAGCCGGCGCCGACGAGCGGTTCCCCGACTTCGCCCGCTGGGCTGCTGACCCCGCCCGCGACCTCGACGGGCTCCGGCTGGCCCAACGCGTCAGCGAGGTAAAGCCGTTGGTGTTGGCCCTCGCCGACCGACTGGACCGCACACCCCGGGAGACCACCACACCGCACAAGCCGCTCACCGGCAACATCCTGCGCCAGGCCGTCCAGCAGACGCTCTTCTACAGCGACGCCAACTTCCCCGGGCTGGCCCAACTGATCAAGGCGGCCGAGGACCCCCACACCACACTTGACCTGCCCCCCGGATACGCCACGCCGATGCCGGACCGCGACGCCGCCGTGTTCACGGCGACGCAATGCAACGACGTGGGCTGGCCCCACGACGTTCGCGGCTACGCCCGCGCCGTGGCAACCGACCGCATCCGGCACCCGCTCACCGCAGGTCAGCCGGTGAACATCACCCCCTGCGCCTTCTGGCACACCGAGCCGGCCGACAAGCCGGTCCACATCACCTCGGACGGACCGTCCAACATTCTGATGCTCCAGAACCTCCGGGACCCGGTCACGCCCTACTTCGGTGCCCTGCGCATGCGGACCGCCCTCGGCGACCGCGCCCGCCTGGTCACCGTCGACCGCGGCGGCCATGGCTCCTACCACGCCGACGGCAAAGCCTGCGGCGACCGGGTGGTGACGGAGTTCCTCCTGACCGGGCACCGCCCGTCGGCCGATCTGCGGTGCACGGCGTAGCTGCGACCCAGGCCAGAAGCGTTCCCGCGATTCGAGGACACCCCGACCTCGCGGAGGGAGGCCGCAGGCACTCCTTATGGCGCGGTGCCCGATCCAACGGATCAGAAGGCTTCTGACCATCCACGGCTGACATCAACGACGCCGGACGGAGGCGCACACCCGCGTCTCTGCCCGGCCGTCGCACCAGTCGACGGCAACAGCCGGAGCGGACTCGGATCGAACCACGGAAGCGACGAGAACGTGGTCGTCCCATCGAGGACGCCGGCGACCGCGAACAACTGGGAGCACGGGCGGGACGTCCATCCGGCACCGGGCGGCAACGAACCTACGGCCTGAGCTGCACAGAACTCGCAGGTCAGGGCTGCTCCGTTGTTTTTTCAGCGAGTACTAGCTACGTCGTGCGCCTGTTTCACCGTTTCGGGCGGTTTGGCGATCCGGCCGTGGATCTCGCCGTTTCCGTGCCATCAAATTTCCGTATGACATGGCGACAGTACTTACTGGACGGGGTGGGGGCGGCGCGGTGGAGGTAAGGGGGGTGTATCACGCCTACCGTCGGCGGGTGGTCCTGCGGGGTGTCGACTTGGACCTCGGGCCCGGTGTGCTGGCAGGGATTGTCGGCGAGAACGGTGCGGGCAAGACAACCCTGTTGAAGATCCTCGCCGGTGAGCTGCGTGCGGACCGTGGCGCGGTGCGTCACGGGGGGCGTTTTGGCTACTGCCCGCAGGATGTGGTCCTCAACGACGCCCTGACCGTCCGGCAGCACCTGGAGTTCTTCAGGACGGCCTTCGCGCTCGCCGACCTGCGTCATGCCGAGAAGGTCATGGAGGCTCTGCAGTTCTCCCAGTACGCCGATGTACGCGCCGGGGTGCTCAGCGGCGGGACCCGGCAGAAACTGAACCTCACGCTCGCGCTCATGCACGATCCGCGGGTTCTGCTGCTGGACGAGCCGTACCAGGGCTTCGACTGGGACACCTACCAGCGGTTCTGGGACCTGGCCTCCCAGCTGCGCGACGCCGGCCGCTCGGTGCTGGTGGTCTCCCATCTGGCCTACGACACCGCACGCCTGGATCAGCTGTGGCGCCTGGAGGCGGGCGCGCTGCGCCTGGAGACGGCGGCACCGGCGTGAGGACACACCTGAACCTGTTCACCACCGCCACCCGGTATGACCTGATCGAGCACGCCCGCAACCGGTTCGCCATGCTGCTGGTCGTCTTCTTCATTCCCACCTGGGTCGGCCTGGTCTACCTCACCATCCCCGACAGAACGGCCCCGTTCCAGCTGGCTTCCACCGGAGAGAGGCTGGCGCCCGCCGGCAATGAGCTGACTCAGATCACCGGAGCCCTCAACGCCGTCACCCTGGTGACCGGATTCATGATGTTCGCCGCCACCTTCACCGGCGGGCGCTTCGACCGGCGCCTGGCCATGGCCGGCTACCCCCGCACCCATCTCGTGATGGCCAAGGCCGCCTCCTTGGTCCTGGCGTCCGCGCTCCTCGCCGCCTACGCCACCGCGGCCATGTGCATCGCCTGGACACCGAAACAGCCCTACCTGCTCGCCGCCGCCCTGTTCTGTGCCGCGCTGACCTACGGAGCCATGGGCGTGGTATTCGGATCCCTGCTGCGCCGAGAGGTCGAGGGCATGTTCGCCCTGGTGATGACCAGCGTCATCGACGTCGCCCTGCAAAATCCCCTGGTCAGCGCTGGCGCCGACAACCCGCTGACGCGCTTGCTGCCCACCTACGGTTCCGTCCAAGCCGCCACCGCGGCCGGGTTCTCCACCATCTCCGTGCCCGCATACCTCGCTCTGCAGCTGCTGTGGTTCGCCGCCGCCGCACTCCTGGGTCTCCTGGCCTTCCACCACCGCACCCGCAACGCCCTGCCCAGGCCGGTCCGTCACGACGGCTCTCACCCTCAGGACTCCGCCACGACGAAGGAGCACGCATGAGCAGCAGCACAACAGAAGTGGGCCGGTCCGTGATTCCGGCTCAGCAGGGTAGTGCGCCGCGCTTTTACTACCCCTCGCCGATGCCGCAGGTCTCCCACATCCCTACAGACGTAGCGGCCCAGGTCCAGGCGTGGAAAGAGGCATACGACTTCTTTCCCAAGGAGCAGAGCCCCGCAGCCCACCAATCCCGCGGAACCGTCCTGGCCTGGTGCCTCGGGAGGTTCTCCCACCAGGAGACCAGCAAGGCAGTGCTTCGAGGCATCGGCTGCATGATTGAGTGGGCGCTCATCATCGACGACGATGTGCTCGATCACGCAGACGCTCGCAGCCGGCGCAGCGAAATCATCCGCTTCGTGGGCCGGATCACGCATGTTCTGGAATCTCCGGGATACCGCGTGACAGAAAACGACAACCCCTATGTCGCAGCAGTACATGACGTGATGGAGCAGCTGCGCGCGGAGTGCACACCCACACAGGTGGCCCGGGTGAGCACCGGGCTCAGGTGCTTGCTCACCAGCGGCGTACACAAGCTCCACCTGGACGAACCCACCGAAGACGAGTACCTCGCCCTGCGCGGCCATGACGTCGGCAGCTCCGTATATGCCGCATGGATCGGGCTGTGCGGACCTGCCCCCATCCCGGACGAGGACTGGAACGCACCGGCGGTCCAGGCCCTGATCGGGTGCGCAACTCTGCTCGTCGGAGTGGAAAACGATGTCGTCTCCTACCACAAGGAGAAAGCAGAAGGCCAGACCTCCCCGAATTTCGTGGGCGTCCTGCAAGCGGCTCGCGGGCTCTCCTTCGACCAGGCCGTCAGCGCGGCGATCGAGACGCGCGACCGCCTGATGCTTCTCTTCCTCCGCCTGCGCGAGCGCCTGATGCCCTCGGCCGAGCCGCCCCTGCAGTACCTCATCGAGCGACTCGGTCAGTTCATCATCGCCAACACCGAAGCCACCCTGTGCGCGCCGCGCTACAACCCCTCGGCCGCACAACGCTTCGCCTTGGAAGACGTCGTCAAGACGCCCGCCTGCTGGGCACCCGCCCTGTCGACCACCGACACCAGCCCCCTGCCCTACCCGAGCATCTCCTGGTGGTGGGACCACTGCTGAGGATCAGTGGTGTCGTCCAGCGCTCCGCATTCGAACCACACGGTCTTCCCGCCCCCGTGCCAGGGCGACACGCCCCACTTGTCAGCCATCGCGTCGAGCAGGAGCAGCCCCCGACCACCCTCGGCCTCTGGGTCCACGTGGGCCGGGGAGAGCGGCAGTTCATCACTGCCGTCCGTCACCTCGACCCGCACCCCGGCCGGCTGCCGCAGCAACAGCAGCTCGCAGCGGCGGTCCGGGACGTGCTGTACGACGTTCGCCAGCAGCTCGGTCACGCCCAGCTCGACGGCGTCCGACAGCTCGGGCATGCGCCACTCCTTGAGGAAGGAGCGGACGATACGGCGGACATGCCGGGCGGCGTGCGAGCCGACGGTGAGGCGCATCGAGTACTGGGCGGGAATGTATTCGTTCACGGGACGAGGTTGACGTGCCGTGACTACGCTGGGCTACCGAACGGATACAACCGGTCCGGTGGTGGGCCGAGTTGCGTGAGAGGGGCTCTGCGTGACCAACATCAACGCCCTTGACCCGGGTGCTTCTCCGCTCGACTACTACGGCTACGAGCTGCGCAGGCACAGGGAGGCGGCGGGGCTGACGCTGAAGCAGCTCGGAGCGATCCTCAACTACACCGGCTCGTTGGTGGGCCAGATCGAGACAGCGCGGAAGGTTCCGACGCCGGAGTTCAGTGAGCGGGTGGATGCGGCGCTGGGCACGGACGGTATGTTCTCGCGGCTGGTCGAGTTGGTGTTGCGGAGTCGGCTCCCGGCGTGGTTCCAGCAGGTGGCCGAGCTGGAGATGCGGGCGACGGAGATCTGCTCCTTCCAGACGCACATGGTCCTCGGGCTGCTTCAGACTCAGGGATACGCGCAGGCCGTGCTCGGGGCGCTCGACAGGACCGACCTCGAAGACCGCACGGCAGTCCGCCTGGCTCGTCAACGCGTCTTCGAGAAGGCGGATCCCCCGGTCTTCTGGGCAGTGCTCAGCGAAGCCGCGCTGTACTTGGAGATCGGTGGCCCGGAGGTGATGCGGGAGCAACTGGCCCACCTGTTGTCCTTTGAGGGCAACCCCCTCATCAACATCCAGGTGCTCCCGTTCTCGGCCGGTGCTCACGCGGGCCTGCAAGGCTCGTTCGACGTCTACCGTTTTGTGAGCGACCCCACCATCGTCTACACGGAGGGGTACGGCAGCGGGCATCCGACTGCGAACCCGGACACCGTGAGGGAGTGCTCGCTCCGTTACGATCACCTCCGGGCCGCCGCGCTTTCCCTCAACGACTCGGCGGAGCTCATCCGGCGCGTAATGGAGGATCGCTATGGAGATGCAGTGGCGTAAGTCGACGTACAGCGGCGACCAGGGCGGCCAGTGCCTCGAAGTCGCACATATTCCGGAGGCCGCTGTCGCAATACGCGACTCAAAGAACCCAGCGGGACCGATCCTCACCCTCGACCCCGCCGCGTTCACCACGTTCATCAACTGGACGACTACAACCGCTGAATGATCGTGCCGGTGGCCAAACCGCCGCCCGCGCACATCGTGATCAGCGCGAACTCCTTGTCCGCGCGCTCCAGTTCATGAAGTGCCGTCGTGATGAGCCGGGCCCCGGTGGCCCCCACCGGGTGCCCGAGCGCGATCGCGCCGCCGTTGACGTTCACCTTCTCCAGGTCCTGCTCGAAGACCTGCGCCCAGCTCAGTACGACCGATGCGAACGCCTCGTTGATCTCCACGAGGTCGATGTCCTTCAGGGACATCCCGGCCTTGCCCAGCACGGCCCTGGTCGCGTCGATCGGCCCGTCGAGATGGAAGTGGGGGTCCGCCCCGACCAACGCCTGGGCCACGATCCGGGCACGGGGCCGCAGCTTCAGGGCGCGAGCCATCCGTTTCGACGCCCACATGATCGCCGCCGCCCCGTCGGAGATCTGCGACGAGTTGCCCGCCGTGTGAACGGCCGTCGGCATGATCGGCTTCAGCGCGGCCAGCCCCTCCGCCGTCGTGTCGCGCAGGCCCTCGTCCTTGTCGACCAGGCGCCACATGCCCTGCCCGGCGTGCTGCTCCTCCTCGGTCGTGGGGACCTGGACCGCGAACGTCTCCCGTTTGAAGCGCTCCTCCGCCCAGGCGTGGGCGGCCCGCTCCTGGGAGGCGAGGCCCAGGGCGTCGACGTTCTCGCGGGTCAGGCCGCGGTGGCGGGCGATGCGCTCGGCGGCCTCGAACTGGTTGGGCAGGTCGACGTTCCACTCGTCGGGGAACGGCTTGCCCGGCCCGTGCTTCGAGCCCGACCCGAGCGGCACCCGGGACATGGACTCGACCCCGCAGGAGATGCCGACGTCGATCACGCCCGTGGCGACCATGTTGGCCAGCATGTGGGAGGCCTGCTGGGAGGACCCGCACTGCGCGTCCACGGTCGTCGCGGCCGTCTCGTAGGGGAGCCCCATCGTGAGCCAGGCCGTGCGCGCGGGGTTCATGGACTGCTCGCCGGCGTGGGTGACCGTACCGCCGACGATCTGCTCGACGCAGTCGGCCGGGATGCCGGTGCGGCCGAGGAGTTCGCGGTACGTCTCGCCCAGGAGGTAGGCGGGGTGCAGGTGGGCGAGCGCGCCGCCGCGCTTGCCGATGGGGGTGCGTACGGCTTCGACGATCACGGGTTCGGCAGCCATGGGTGCGGGTCCTCTCCGAGGGCTCGGCGGAACTAGTACGCGTTCTAGTTCTGTATTGCAGTGTGCTGACGAAGGTTCAGTGGCGGCAAGGGGCGTGCGGGTAATTGGCGCGCCCACGGCTATTGCTAGTTGTAGAACTCGTTACTACCGTCACGACGACCCTCATTGCTGATGGACCGTCAGGAGCTGTCCATGACCTGTCCAGCGCTTCCCGACGGGTTCGACTTCACCGACCCGGATGTGCTGCACCACCGCGTCCCCCTCCCCGAGTTCGCCGAGCTGCGCCGGGTGGAGCCGGTCTGCTGGGTGTCACAGCCGGCGGGTCTCGCCGGTTTCCAGGACGAGGGTTACTGGGCGGTCACCCGGCATACCGACGTCAAGTACGTCTCCACGCACCCGGAGTTGTTCTCGTCGTACCTCAACACGGCGATCATCCGCTTCAACGAGCACATCGAGCGCGACTCCATCGACGCGCAGCGGTTCATCCTGCTGAACATGGACCCGCCCGAGCACACGCGGGTGAGGCAGATCGTGCAGCGCGGGTTCACGCCCCGCGCGATCCGCGCGCTGGAGGAGCGGCTGCGGGCCCGTGCCCGGGCGATCGTGGCGAACGCCGGCGCGCACACCGGCCCGTTCGACTTCGTCACCCAGGTCGCCTGCGAACTGCCCCTCCAGGCGATAGCCGAGCTGATGGGCGTACCGCAGGAGGACCGGGACAAGATCTTCGACTGGTCCAACAAGATGATCGCGTACGACGATCCCGAGTACGCCATCACCGAGGAGGTCGGCGCCGAGTCGGCCACGGAGATCATCGCCTACGCGATGAACATGGCCGCCGAACGCAAGCAGTGCCCCGCCCACGACATCGTCACGCAGTTGGTCGCGGCGGAGGACGAGGGCAACCTCAACTCC
The DNA here is from genome assembly GCF_002150735.1 of Streptomyces africanus. Lineage (GTDB taxonomy): Bacteria > Actinomycetota > Actinomycetes > Streptomycetales > Streptomycetaceae > Streptomyces > Streptomyces africanus. The sequence continues at coordinate 5,822 of NZ_MUKA01000012.1, read as the reverse complement.
GACGAGTTCGGCTTCTTCGTGCTGATGCTGGCCGTCGCCGGCAACGAGACCACCCGCAACGCCATCACCCACGGCATGCACGCCTTCCTCACCCACGCCGAGCAGTGGGAGCTGTACAAGAGGCAGCGGCCGTCGACGACGGCGGAGGAGATCGTGCGCTGGGCGACCCCGGTCGCGGCCTTTCAGCGCACCGCCACCCAGGACACCGAGCTGGGCGGCAAACTGATCCGCAAGGGTGATCGGGTGGGGCTGTTCTACGCCTCCGCCAACCACGACCCCGAGGTCTTCGACGAGCCGGATGCCTTCGACATCACCCGTGACCCCAACCCCCACCTCGGTTTCGGTGGCGGCGGCCCGCACTACTGCCTGGGCAAGTCCCTCGCCGTGCTGGAGATCGACCTCATCTTCAACGCGATCGCCGACGCCATGCCGGGACTCCGACTGGTCGAGGATCCGCGCCGGTTGAGGTCCGCGTGGATCAACGGGGTGAAGGAGCTCCGGGTTCGGGCCCAGTAGCGGTCACTGCGGTTGGCGTAGTCCCGCGACGAGGAGCGCGACCAGTCGGCGTGCGTCGTAGCGGGGGTCGCTGTCGGCGCCGACGCAGAGGTTTCCGATGCCGCGCATGAACGCGTAGGCGTCGAGGTCGGAGCGGATCTCACCGGACGCGGCGGCGGCTTCGAGCAGTTCGGTGCACACCGGCAGCAGGCGGTCGAGGAAGTAGGTGTGCAGCGGCCCGAAGCAGGTGCTGTCCCCCTGCAACGCGGTGGCCAGGCCGTGCTTGGTGACCAGGAAGTCGACGAAGAGATCGACCCACCGCCCGAGGGCGGCATGGGGCGTCGGGCTGCTCGCGAGCAGGGCCGGGCCGGCTTCGGCGCAGGCGTCGACCTGGTGGCGGTAGACGGCGATGACGAGGTCCGCCCGGGTGGGGAAGTGGCGGTAGATGGTGCCCACCCCGACGCCGGCCTTGGCCGCGATGTCGCGCACCGGCGCGTCCACGCCCGAGCTGACGAAGACCTCGGCGGCCGCGTCCAGCAGGGTCTGCTGGTTGCGCCGGGCGTCCTTGCGCTGGGACCGGGCTGAGCTTCCGGCGCTCTGGCCGCTGTCGTTCACCGTGGCTTCCTTCCGTGCGGGCGCGTGCGGGCGCGTCCGGTTGCGTGCGGTTGTAAAACGGAACCGTGTTCCGTATCGTGCGTGTCGTAATCGGAACGGCGTTCCGTTTCCTTCATGATGACAGACCTGACCGGAAGGCATCCTCATGCCCGGCACTTCCCTGTCCGACTCGACCATGGTGATCTCCGCTAAGCCGGTGGTCCTGCCCGCCCCGGGCCGCGGTGAGGACCTCCAGGTCCGCGTGTCCGCCCCCGCGACCGGCGGCGATCTGCCCGTCGTCGTCTTCTCGCACGGCTTCGGCTGGTCGATGAACGGCTACGCCCCGCTGGCGGACCACTGGGCCGCCCAGGGCTTCGTGGTGGTGCAGCCCACCCACCTGGACTCCAGGACGCTGGGCCTGCCTCCCGAGGACCCCCGCACGCCGCGGATCTGGCGCTTCCGCATCGAGGACCTCAAGCGGGTGCTGGACGGACTCGACGTTCTCGAAGCCTCCGTACCGGGCCTCGCCGGACGCCTCGACCGCGACCGCGTCGCCGTGGCCGGCCACTCCTGGGGAGCCCAGACGGCGGGCACGCTGCTGGGTGCCCGCGTCCTCGACTCCGACGGCGTTCCCGGCGAGGACCTGTCCGACCCCCGTGTGAAGGCGGGCGTGCTGCTCGCCACGGCCGGCCTGGGCGACGACCTGACCCCGTTCGCCGTCGAGCACCTGCCCTTCATGCGGCCGTCCTTCGCCACGATGACCACACCGGCGCTCATCGTCGCCGGGGACCAGGACGACTCCGCGCTGACCACACGCGGACCGGACTGGTTCACCGACCCCTACACCTACAGCCCGGGCGACAAGAGTCTGCTCACGCTGTTCGGGGCGGAGCACTCGCTCGGCGGCATCTCCGGCTACGAGGTGGCGGAGACGACCGACGAGAGCCCCGCACGCGTCGCACTGCTCCAGCGCCTCACCACCGCCTATCTGCGCAGCGCCCTCTACCCCGGGGACACCGGCTGGAAGGCGGCGGCCGTCGCGCTGGAGGAGGACCCGGAGCCGCTGGGGAAGCTCCAGAGCAAGTAGGCGAGGGCGCAGAGAAAGGCGAAGGCGACGGCCCCGGGGATCAGGGGGCCGCCGCCTTCAGCCAGAGAAACAGGCGGGCCGGATGCCCGCAAGGAACCCGCTTACTAGGTGTGGCCGCATGTGCGCGGAAGGTCTGGACTGTGACCTGGGGGTTGTTCCTACGGCCCCGCTTCGTAGGTGACGGGGGTCATGTGGGGGGCTTCACGTCCGGGGCGCGTCGAACGTGACCGGCGTCTCGAAGGCCGCCCGGCGGGTGGCGCGGCGCAGCGCCCGCAGGACCGCGGGGCCGAGCGTGAGCGTCAGTACGACCGTGACGACGGCCCGGCCCAGGTCCCAGCCCAGCGAGGTGGCCAGGCAGTACGCGAGGAAACGGGCCAGGTTGGCGGCGACCGCCGCGTGCGGGTCGAAGCCGACGTTCGACGCGAGGGCGCTCATGAAGGGCCAGCCGGCCAGGTTCATGACCGTGCCGTAGGCGAAGGCGGCGACGAAGCCGTAGACCGCGAGCATGACGAGCTCCGCCCGGCCGCGCAGCCGGTCCGGGCCCGGCAGCAGGCCCGCGCCCATCGCGAACCAGCCCATCGCCAGCATCTGGAACGGCAGCCACGGGCCCACCCCGCCCGTGAGCAGCGCCGACGCGAACATCGTCATCGAGCCCAGGACGAACCCGAACCCCGGGCCGAGGACCCGACCGCTCAGCACCATCAGGAAGAACATCGGCTCGATCCCGGCGGTACCGGCGCCGATCGGCCGCAGGGCCGCCCCCGTCGCGGCCAGCACGCCGAGCATCGCGACCGCCTTCGGACCGAGACCGGACTCCGAGATCGCCGCGGCCACCACCGCCACGAGCAGCACCAGCAGGCCCGCGAAGAGCCAGGGCGCGTCCTGGGCGTGCGCGCTGAGCCGCGAGGTGGGCGGGGTCAGGAACGGCCAGCCGAAGCCGATGACGCCGACCGCGCTGACGAGGGCCAGGGCGGTGACCGAGCGGGGGCCGAGGCGGACGGCCCGGGCCTGGCGCTGAGTGTTCACGAGGTGGTCCCGGACTGGAGCGCCGCGCGGACCTGGGAGACCGTGAGCCAGTGCTGCGGGGCCAGGATCTTGGTGACCTGCGGGGCGAAGGAGGGGGAGGAGACCACGACGTCCGCCGTCGGGCCGTCGGCGATCACCTCGCCGTCGGCGAGCAGCACCACCCGGTGGGCGATCTCGGCCGCCAGCTCCACGTCGTGCGTGGCCAGCACGATGGCGTGCCCCTCGGCGGCCAGGGTGCGCAGCACCGCGACCAGGCGGGCCTTCGCCGCGTAGTCCAGGCCGCGGGTCGGCTCGTCGAGCAGGAGCAGCGGGGGCCGGGCGGTCAGCACGACCGCCAGGGCGAGGGCGAGCCGCTGCCCTTCCGAGAGGTCCCGGGGGTGGGTGTCGTCGGTGACACCGGGGAGCAGTTCGGTGACCAGGGCGCGGCAGGTGCCGGGTGCCGCGTTCGCGTCCTGGTCGGCCGCCGTGCACTCGGCGGCGACGGTGTCGGCGTAGAGCAGGTCCCGGGGCTCCTGGGGGACGAGGCCGACTTTGCGGACGAGGTCCTTCGGGCGTGTGCGGTGGGGGACGGCTTCGCCGAGCCGGACGGTTCCCGAGCTGGGGGTGACCAGGCCGGCCAGGGAGTTGAGCAGGGTGGACTTTCCCGCGCCGTTGCGGCCCATGAGGGCGATGGTTTCGCCGGGGGTGATGGTGAGGTCGATGTCGCGGAGGGCGGAGATGCGGCCGCGGGTGACCGAGAGGGCTTGTACTTGGGCTGTGCGGCTTGTGGTGGGCTGGTCGCGCCCACGCGGCGGTAGCCGCACATCGATTACAGCCCCGCGCCCCTGAAGGGCGATGCTCTCCCGCTCCTCAAGTCGTCGGCGTAGGTCTGATGCTCGGCGGCGGGCGTCGCGGACGGTCATCGGCAGGGGGTTCCAATCCGCCAGTCGGCCCAGGGCCACCACCGGTGGGTACACCGGGGACACGGCCATGACCTCGGCCGGGGTGCCTACGACCGGCGGCTTGCCCGGGCCCGGCAGCAGGACGATCTGGTCGGCGTACTGGATGACGCGTTCCAGGCGGTGTTCGGCCAGGAGGACCGTCGTGCCGAGGTCGTGCACGAGGCGCTGGAGGACCGCCAGGACCTCCTCGGCGGCGGCCGGGTCGAGCGCGGAGGTCGGCTCGTCCAGGACGAGGACGCTCGGGTGCGGGGTGAGGACCGAGCCGATCGCCACGCGCTGCTGCTGGCCGCCGGAGAGCGTGGCGATCGGGCGGTGGCGCAGATCGGCCAGGCCGAGCAGGTCGAGGGTCTCCTCGACACGGCGCCGCATCACGTCCGGGGCGAGGCCCAGCGACTCCATCCCGTAGGCGAGTTCGTCCTCGACGGTGTCCGTGACGAAGTGGGAGAGGGGATCCTGGCCCACCGTGCCGACGACGTCGGCGAGTTCGCGCGGCTTGTGGGTGCGGGTGTCGCGGCCGGCGACCGTGACCCGGCCGCGCAGGGTGCCGCCGGTGAAGTGCGGGACGAGCCCGCTGACCGCGCCCAGGACGGTGGACTTGCCGACACCGGACGGGCCGGCCAGGAGGACGAGTTCGCCCTCCGGGACCTCGAAGTCGACGCCCTGGACGGTGGGTTCGGCGGCACCGTCGTACGTCACGGACACATCCTCGAAGCGGATCACGACGGCTCCTTGGGATCGGGGGCGACGAACGCGGGCAGCAGGCCGAGCAGGATCGCCGCCGCGGGCCAGAGGGGAAGCGCGGGGGCCACGAGCGGCACCACACCCGGGTGCAGGGCCGCGGGGTCACGGCTCGCGGCGAGCGTGAGGAGCGCGGCGACCGCCACGCCGGAGGCGACGACCAGCCAGGCGCGCACGTCCCAGCGGTCGGGGCGGTACCGGGTGCGCAGCGACCGCCGTCCGCCGAGCCGGAGACCCGCGAGGGCGGCGGCGAGGCCGGTGAGGAGGACCGGGATGCCGTACGTGGCGCCTTCGGCGGTGAGCAGACCGTACGTTCCGGCGCACACGCCGAGCAGGCCGCCGAGGATGAGGGCGGCGGTGGTGCGGCGGACGCCGGCGGGGACCTCGGCGGTACGGCCGTAGCCGCGGGCGTCCATCGCGGCGGCCAGCGACACCGAGCGCTCCAGCGCGCCCTCCAGGACCGGCAGGCCCACCTGCAGCAGGCCCCGGATGCCCTTGTCCGGGCGGCCGCGCAGACGGCGGGCGGCACGTAGGCGCTGGACGTCGGCGATGAGGCTGGGCGCGAAGGTGAGAGCGACGACGACCGCGACGCCCATCTCGTAGAGGGCGCCCGGGAGGGACTTGAGCAGGCGGGAGGGGTTCGCGAGGGCGTTCGCGGCGCCGACGCAGATGAGGAGGGTGGCCAGTTTGAGGCCGTCGTACAGGGCGAAGGTGAGGGCCTCGGCGGTGACCTCGCCGCCGAGGCGGATGCCCTGGGCCCAGGCGGGGAGGCCGACTTCGGGGAGCGTGAGGAGCGTGTGCGTGCCGGGGATGGGGGAGCCGAGGACCGTGGCGAAGAGCAGGCGGATGAGCAGGACGGCGAGGGCGAGTTTGACGAAAGCGCCGTAGGAGCGGGACCAGGGGGTGTCGGGGCGGCGGGTGGCCACGACGTAGGCGGAGAC
>NZ_MUKA01000637.1 GCF_002150735.1 Streptomyces africanus | reverse complement strand
GGCCGACCGCAGCGCCCGCGTGAACGGCTCGCTCTCGTACACCGGGGTCGGCAGGTCGAGGCGCTCGACGACCTCGATCAAATCCATGCAGACGTAGATCGCACCGGTGTGCCGTCGGTTCTCCACGTACGACTCGACGTCCGGGACGGTGCCCCGCACCCTGTTGTCGGCCTCCCAGCGGGCCGCGAGACCACCGGAGATCACATGCCGGACGAACCGCTCGCGCCAGGTGGGACCCGCGCTGGTGCGCCGCCACAGATCGGCGAGCGAGGTGACGAGGGCCGGTGCGCCCTGGTCGACGTCCTCTCCGTTCCCGCCGAGGACCTCGAAGAGCTGGGACATCAGCTCGCCGGNNCGAGCTGATCGTCCAGCAGGAACAGCCAGGCGAACCAGTCCGCGATCAGGCACAGGCCCTGCTCGTCCGCGGTGGGATACGTGACGGCGGCGAACCAGCCGAAATCGGCGTGCGCGAAGCGCTTCCTCGCCACCGCGTTGCCGACCAGGCCACGCTCCCCGGTCCACTGGACCAGGTGCGCGACAGCGGCGTCCGCATGGGGGTTGAGCTCCGGCGGAAAGATCCGGAAGGCGTCGGTGAGATGCGTCAGGGAGCCGGCATCCGCGCTCATCGGCGCTCCAGCCGCAGAAGCACCTCGTTCTTCGGGCGCAGCGTCACCAGCTGGTCCAGACCGACCGGTGGGTGCCCTTCCGGCATCCGCAGACGGTACTGCTGCACGATCATCGC
>NZ_MUKA01000636.1:498-1338 GCF_002150735.1 Streptomyces africanus | reverse complement strand
GGCGTTGGTCACCAGCTCGGACACCACCAGGACGGCGTTCGCGCACACCTCGTCGGGCACCTGCCACGAGGCCAGCCGCGCCTGCGTGGCATGACGGGCGGCCCTGACGCTGGTCCGGTGGGACGGCAGCTCCAGCCAGTGCGTGCGGCCCGGGCGCACCGCGTCCAGGAACCGGGGAGTGGAAGTCGTGTGGGGGGACACGGCGTTCGCCTTCCGTGGGGGGTGGGCGCAGTCAGGAAGGGGCGAGGCGCGAATCGGACCGGCCGGAAAGGGGAGTTGGGGGTTCCGGTGCCCTGTTCGCACAAGTAACTATGCTCGCAGAGCAGTTCACGCTGCAACCGTCTGCCTGATAATTTCAGGAGGAAGGTATCGCGGCTCCGGGCCGCTTGGCGGAACGATCAACTCCCTGTCAGGCTGGCGCCGGTGACGACCCCTCGGGAGGCACGGCGTGAGCGACGCGCGATCAGGCACCGGCGCCGGCGCGCCCACCGTTCTCCGCATGATCCTGGGACGCCGCCTCCAGGAGGCCCGGCAGAGTGCGGGCCTCTCCCTCGACGACGCCGCGGGGGCCCTGCGCGTCACGCCGCTGACCATCCGCCGCCTGGAGAAGGCCGAGGTCGGCCTGAAGATCCTCTACGTCGAGAAGCTGCTCCAGACCTACGGGGCGGAGCAGCAGGAGATCGACGAGTTCGTCACCCTGGCCGAGCGGGCCAACGAGCCCGGCTGGTGGCACCCGTACCGCGATGTGATGCCGTCCTGGTTCACGGCCTACGTGAGTCTGGAGACCGGCGCGAGAACCCTGCGCACCTATGAGCCGCAGTACGTCACGGGCCTCCTCCA
>NZ_MUKA01000636.1:0-473 GCF_002150735.1 Streptomyces africanus | reverse complement strand
TGGGTGGTGATGGAGGAGGCCGTGCTGCACCGGGTGGTGGGCGGCCCCGAGGTGATGCGCGAGCAGATCGACCGGCTCCTGGAGGCCTCCGAGCTGGACCACGTCAGCGTCGACATCGTGCCGTTCACCGCGGGCGCGCACGTCGGGGCGTGCGCGCCCTTCACCTACTTCCGGTTCGAGGAGCGGGAGCTGCCCGACATCGTCTACAGCGAGATCCTCTCCGCGTCCGTCTACCTCGACCAGCGCGCCGACGTCGTGGCCCATCTGGAGGCCCACAACCGGCTGTCGCTGAAGACCTCGTCCGCGGACAGCAAGGCGCTGTTGAACCGCATGCGGAAGGAGTACTCATGACCATCGCCGACGGCGCCGTCTACAACGGGATGCCCGCGTCGGACCTCGGGGACCAGGGCTGGGAGCGTCCGTGGAGCGGCCCCAACGGGGGCCAGTGCGTGGAGACCAAGCAACTGGCCGAC
>NZ_MUKA01000111.1 GCF_002150735.1 Streptomyces africanus | reverse complement strand
TACATCGTCTCGTGCACGGTGACCGGCCTCGCCGTGCCCTCCCTGGAGGCCCGGGTCGCGGCGGAGATCGGACTGCGCCCCGACGTGGTGCGCCTGCCTCTCGTCGGCCTCGGCTGCGTCGCCGGCGCGGCCGGCATCGCCCGCCTCAACGACCTGCTGCGCGGGCGCCCCGACGCCGTCGCGGTGCTGATGTCGGTCGAGTTGTGCTCGCTCACGCTCCAGCGCGACGACACCTCGGTCGCCAACGCCGTGGCGAGCGGCCTGTTCGGGGACGGTGCCGCCGCCGTGGTCGCCGTCGGGCGCGAGCACCCTCTCGCACAGACCGACGACCCCGCCGCTCCCGAAGTGCTCGCCTCGCGCAGCCGCCTCTACCCTGACTCGGAGCGCATGATGGGCTGGGACGTCGGCTCCGGCGGGTTCAGAGTCGTCCTCGACTCCGCGGTCCCCGACCTGGTGCGCCGGCACGTCGGCGACGACGTCCGCGGCTTCCTCGCCGACCACGGGCTGACCAGTCGTGACATCGACTGGTACGTCGCGCACCCCGGCGGCCCCAAGGTCCTGGAGGCGTTGCAGGACGCCCTCGGTGTCGAGCGGGAGGCGCTGGGCGTGACCTGGGACTCGCTGCGCAGGATCGGCAATCTGTCCTCCGCCTCGGTGCTGCACGTCCTGGCGGACACGCTCGCCGACCGGCCGCCGCCGCCCGGCTCCTACGGGCTGATGCTCGCCATGGGCCCGGGCTTCTGCTCCGAACTCGTCCTCCTGCGCGCCCCGGGGGGTGGACAGTGAGCAGCGAGGCCTGGTTCACCGTGCTGGTGCTGGCCGTGGGCCTGGAGCGGGTCGCCGAGCTGGCCGTCTCCCGGCGCAACGCCGCCTGGAGCCTCGCGCGGGGCGGCGTGGAGTCCGGGCGGGGGCACTATCCGTTCATGGTGGTGCTGCACACCGGTCTGCTCGTCGGCGCGCTCGTCGAGGTGTGGGTGGGCCGGCCGGACGTCGTACCGGTCCTGGCCTGGTCGATGCTCGCCCTCGTCGCGCTCGCGCAGGGACTGCGCTGGTGGTGCATCGCCACACTGGGCCGGCAGTGGAACACCCGGGTGATCGTCGTACCCGGCGCCACGCGAGTGACCGGCGGGCCCTACCGCTGGATCCCGCACCCGAACTACGTCGCCGTCGTCGCCGAGGGGTTCGCGCTTCCGCTCGTCCACTCGGCCTGGATCACGGCGGTCGTCTTCACCGCGCTCAACGGGCTCCTGCTCGCCACCCGCGTCCGCGCCGAGGACGCTGCCCTGGCACGGCTGGCCTGAGGGGGCGCGCATGGATCTGCTCGTCGTCGGCGGGGGTCCCGCGGGTCTGGCCACGGCCCTGCACGCGGCCCGGGCGGGACTCGACGTCACCGTCTGGGAGCAGCGTGCCGGCGTCGTCGACAAGGCGTGCGGCGAGGGGCTGATGCCGGGCGCCGTCGCCGCGTTGGCGGCACTGGGCGTGCGTCCGCCGGGATATGACCTGCGGGGCATCCGGTACGTCGCCGGACCCCGCCGCGTCGACGCAGGCTTCGCCGCGGGCCCGGGGCGCGGAGTGCGCCGTACGACGCTGCACGCGCTGCTGCGCGAGGCGGTGCTGGCAGCAGGCGTACGCGTCGACCAGCGCACCGCGCACCACGTCGAACAGGACCAGGACGGGGTGGTGGTCGACGGCACCCGCGCCGGACACCTCGTAGCGGCCGACGGCCTGCACTCGCCGATCCGCCGCGCCCTCGGGCTGAACCGGCCGCGCCGGTCGCCCGCGCGCCACGGGCTGCGGCGCCACTACGCGCTCGCCCCCTGGAGCGACCACGTCGAGGTCCACTGGGCCCGCGAAGCGGAGGCCTACGTGACCCCGGTGGCCGACGACCTCGTGGGCGTCGCGGTGCTCACCTCCGCCCGCCGGCCCTTCGACGACCACCTCGCCGCCTTCCCCGAGTTGCGGGAGCGGCTGGCCGGAGCCGGACGCACCGGGCCGGTACGGGGAGCAGGACCGCTCCGCCAGGTCGCGAGCGCACGCACCGCAGGCCGGGTGCTGCTCGTGGGCGACGCCGCCGGGTACGTCGACGCGCTCACCGGCGAGGGCATCGCACTGGCCCTCGCGCAGGCGCCTGCCGCGGTGTCGGCCATCACCGGCGGCGACCTGGCTGCCTACGAGCGGGACTGGCGACGGCTCACCCGGCGCTACCGGTGGCTGACGCACGCGCTGCTCGGCGCGACGCGGAAACCCCCGGCCCGAGCAGCGCTGGTGCCCGTGGCGCAACGGCTGCCATGGCTGTTCTCCGCGACCGTCGCCGTGCTGGCGCGGCCGGTGGGAACACAGGAGTGACACTCGACGGCACGGCACCTCGACTCACCGCACCAGGGATGGCACCGTAAATCACCATGAAGCGGACCGAGTCAGGGCAAACAGTGCGATCTGTGCGCTGGAGGCTCGTACTGGCCAGCACCACCATGCTCTTCGTCGAGCTGGCGCTGATCAGATGGGCGGGTGCCAACGTCGTCCACCTCAGCTACTTCTCGAACTTCATCCTGCTGGGATCGTTCCTCGGTATCGGCATCGGGTTCCTGATCCCTGCCGCGCGCGGACAGTGGCTCAAGCGCTGGACACCCGTTCCGCTCGCGCTCCTGGTCGTTCTGGTGCGCGAGTATCCGGTGCAGGTGCGCCAGAACAGCAGCGAGATCCTCTACTTCACCGCCGTGAAGACCACCGGCCTTCCCGAATGGGTGACACTGCCGGCCATCTTCCTGCTGACCGCGGTGATCATGGCGGGGATCGGGAAGATCACAGCGGATCTCTTCCGCCAGCTGCCCTCGCTCGACGCCTACCGCTACGACCTGCTCGGCAGCATCACCGGCTCGCTGTCCTTCGCCGTGCTGTCCTGGCTGCGCGCTCCCTCGGTCGTGTGGGGCGTACTCGCCGCAGTGGCCCTGCTGGTCCTCGGAGGACGGCGCAACACCCTGCGGTACGGCATTCCCCTCACGGCGATGGTCGCCCCCCTGTTGCTGGAGACGACGACGAGCGGCATCTCCTGGTCGCCCTACTACAAGATCGAGCTCGAACCCTCGCCGACCACCACCCGGACCTGGTACATCTCCGCCAACGGCGTCCCCCACCAGAGCACCGCCCCCCGAGCGGTGCTGCTGCGGAAGGACTCGCCGTACCGTCAGGCGTACGAGCAGACGCCCCGCAACCCGCACAAGCGCGTGCTGATCATCGGCGCCGGAAACGGCAACGACGTCGCGGTGGCGCTCGCGTACGGAGCGCAGCGCGTGGACGCGGTCGAGATCGATCCCCGGCTGCAGGAGATCGGCTCGGACCTGCACCCCGCCAGGCCGTACGACGACCCGAGGGTGCACGTGCACATCGACGACGGGCGTGCCTTCCTGGAGCGGACGAAGACCGAGTACGACCTGATCGTCCTCGCCCTGCCGGACTCGCTGACGCTGGTCGCCGGCGCGAGCAACCTGCGCCTGGAGAGCTACCTGTTCACCCGCCAGGCCTTCGAGGCCGCGCGCGATCACCTGGCGCCGAACGGCGCGTTCGCCATGTACAACTACTACCGCAAGAGCTGGCTGGTCGACCGCTTCGCGGGGAGCCTCGACCACGTCTACGGTCACGCCCCCTGCATGACGACGTTCAAGCGGAACGCGGCCGTGCTGGTGGCCGGGATGACGCCCGCCGACCAGTCCTGCGCGAAGACCTGGCGGCCCAGCGGCGCGGTCCCGGCGGCCGCCAGCGACGACCACCCCTTCCCGTACCTGCTGCACCGCAGCATCCCCACGCTCTACCTGGGCGCCCTGGGCGCGATCCTGCTGGTGACGCTCCTGTCGGTACGCCTGACCGGTGTACGCGTGCGCAACACGCTCCGCTACACCGACATGTTCCTGCTGGGTGCGGCCTTCCTGCTGCTCGAAACGAAGAACGTGATCGGCTTCGCCCTCTACTTCGGTACGACCTGGCTGGTCAACGCCCTCGTGTTCTTCGGCGTCCTGGTCGCCGTCCTCGCGGCGGTGGAGGTCCGGCGCAGACTGCGGAAGGTCAACCGGCTGCTGCTGCAAGTGCTGCTCTTCGGCTCCCTCGCGGTGGTCTGGCTCGTCCCCACGAGCGCGGTGCTGTCCCTGCCCTTCGCCGCCCGGCTCGCCGCCGCCATCGCCCTGGCCTTCACCCCGATCTTCTGCGCCAACCTCATCTTCTCGGACCGCCTCGCCCTCGCCCCGGACCCGACCTCCGCGTTCGGCGCGAACCTGCTGGGCGCGATGACCGGCGGCGCGATCGAGTACCTCGCCCTGGTGACGGGCTATCAGGCACTGCTCCTGGTCGTCGCCGCCCTCTACCTCGGGGCGTTCGCCGCCATGCGCTTCGCGGGGCGGGATCGGACGGCTGTCACCTTCGCGCCGCCGCCTGTGAGTCGACGGTGATGCCCAGCCGCTCCGCGACGGTGGTGAGTGCCGCTCCCAGCGGGAGCGAGACCCGGGTGAAGGCGTGCCGGTCGCCCCTGGTCGGCTCCCGGTTGACGATCAGCACCGGCTTGCCGTCCTGAGCCGCCTGGCGGACGAAGCGGAGCCCGGACATCACCGTCAGGGAGGAGCCGAGGACCAGCAGCGAGGCCGACTCACGGACCAGTTCGCGGCAGTGCTCGACCCGTCGGGGCGGGACGTTCTCACCGAAGAACACCACGTCCGGCTTGAGGATGCCGCCGCAGCTCGCGCAGGGCACCACGCGGAAGTCCGCGACCTGCGCGTCGGTGAGGTCGGCGTCGCCGTCCGGGTTGATTCCGGCGGCCACGGGATCGAAGCCCGGATTGGCCTCCTCCAGCCGCTCGGCGAGTTCGCGGCGCGGGCTGAAGGCGCCACAGGCCAGGCAGACGACCCGGGCCAGGCTCCCGTGGAGTTCCACCACGTCCTCGCTGCCGGCGGCCTGGTGCAGGCCGTCGACGTTCTGCGTGATGACCCCAGAGAGCAGGCCGTGCCGCCCGAAGGCGGCCACGGCCCGGTGCCCGGCGTTGGCGCGGGCGCGGCCGAAGGTGCGCCAGCCGAGGTGACTGCGCGCCCAGTACCGGCGCCGGGCCCGGGCACTGGCGGTGAAGTCCTGGTAGGTCATCGGTGTGTGCCGGCTGAGGCTCCCGCCCTCGCCCCGGTAGTCGGGAATGCCCGACTCCGTGGAGATGCCCGCTCCGCTGAGCACCAGCACGCCGCCGGTGCTCAGCGCATCGGCGACCGGCTCCGGATCGGTGGTGGCCGGCGGCAGGTCCTCGGGAGGCGTCCAGCTCAGAGTCGGGCGCATGCGCATGCCGTCAGGGTACGGCGTGAGCTGAACGGCAGTTGGCGGGCAATCGTCTTTTCTGTGATCACGTGGACAGACCACAGTCTCCTGCGCGCAAGGTTCTCCCCGCACGATCGGCATGTCCTCGTCATCGACCAAGGAAGTGGTTGTGAGAACGCACCGCACTCCGCGCAGGACCGCCGCCCTCGCCCTGGGCACCGCCCTGCTCGCCCTCCTGACCCCCGCCCGGGCCGGGGCCGACGACGGGGGACTGCCGACGGTCACACCCGTCAGCGAGACCCCCGCCCTCCACGACGACGAGGCGGGCGGCAACTCCGACGCGGACGACCCGGCGATCTGGCGCAACCCGGCCGACCCCGCCCGCAGCCTCGTCATCGCGACCGCCAAGGAGGGCGGCCTGCGGGTGTACGACCTGGGCGCCCGCCAGGTGCAGTCGCTGCCCGCGCCCCGTCCGCCCGCCGAGGACGACGCCCCGGGCCGGTACAACAACGTCGACCTCGTCACGGGTCTGCGCACCTCCACCGGCCGGGCCGACGTCGCCGTGGTCAGCGACCGCGGCAACGACCGGCTGCGGATCTACCGCATCGACCCGTCGCGGCCCGGCGGCCCGCTGACCGACATCACCGACCCGGCGGCCGCCCCGGTCTTCTCCACCGACCAGGCCGAGATCAACGACCAGCGCACCGCCTACGGCCTCGCGACCTGGCAGGACAAGTCCACCGGGCGTTCCTACGCCCTGGTCAGCCGGCGGGAGCGGACCCGCCTCGCGCTGGTCGAGCTGAAGCCGACCGCGAGCGGGACCGTCACGTACCAGCAGGTCCGCACACTCGACCTGCCCGCGTCCTTCCGCCTCCCGGACGGCACCACCTGGTCCCCCTGCGCGGAGCCCGGCGAGCTCCCGCAGGTCGAGGGCATGGTGGTGGACCCCGCCACCGGCACGCTCTACGCCGGCCAGGAGGACATCGGCATCTGGCGGATCCGCGCCGACCTCACCGGCAGGCCGGTCCTGGTGGACAAGGTCCGCGAGTTCGGCGTCCCCGGCGTCTACGACGAGGAGACCGAGGAGTGCGCGGCGGGGGCCGACCCCGGCTACGGCGGTGACCGGCTGTCCGCCGATGTCGAGGGCCTGACCCTGCTCCAGGAGCCCGACGGGGACGGCCACCTGCTCGCCTCCAGCCAGGGCGACGACACCTTCGCCCTCTACGACCGCGAGGTGAGCGAGGACAACGAGTACGAAGGCGGCTTCCGCGTCGGAGCGGCATCGGCGACCCTCGACGGGGCGCAGGAGTGCGACGGCGCGGCCGTCCTGAACGCCCCGCTCGGCAGCCGCTTCCCGAACGGCCTCCTGGTCGTCCAGGACGGTCACGAGACACCCGAGGTCCCCGACGGCGAGGGCGGCACGCGCACCGCGACCGGCTTCAAGTTCGTCGACCTGGGCGACGTGGTGGACGCCGCCGATCTCTGAGCGGCTAGACGCGGGCCGCCTGGCGGGGGAGCCGGGTGGCCAGGGCCGTGGCGCTGCGTGCCAGGGGCGTGGTCATGATCCCCGCGACGGTGGTGCGGCCGGCGATGTAGGCGTCGAGACGGCGCCAGGCCGGAGGCAGACGGGTCAGGGCGGTGTGGACGAGGCCGGGATTGCGGGCGAAGAGGTTCATCAGTGTGCCGCTGGCCCGCATCTCGGTGCCGAGGATGCCATCGACCTCCCGTCCGTAGCGGTCGGCGATGGCACCGGCCTCCGCGCCGTCGGCGGAGGTGACGAGACGGGCGGCGGCATGACCCGCCAGGTCTCCTGAGCACAGTGCGTAGGAGATGCCTTCCCGGGACCAGTGGTCGACGAGAGCGGCGGCGTCACCGGCGACGAGCACGCGGCCGCGGGCCAGGGGGGAGTCGGAGCGGCGGCACCGGGTCAGGTGGCCGGTGTCGTGGAGGGGACGCGGGCCGAGAAGCCCGTGGCGGGTGAGGAAGTCCTCCTTGTAGGCGCGCAGGGCGGCGGGGTTGCCACGGGCGGCCACCACTCCGGCGGTGCAGACGTCCCCTTTGGGGAAGACCCACCCGAAGGAACCCGGCAGAGGCCCCCACTCCATCAGCACACGGCCGCGCCATCGGCCGGCCGTCCGTTCGTCGACCGGCACTTCGACCTCCAGGGCGAGGTCGACCTGTGCGCACCGCACCCCGACGTACCGGGCGACTCTGCCGGCGCTGCCGTCGGCGCCGACGACGGCCCGGGCGCGGAGCGTGTCACCGTGGTTGGTCCTCACGGTGACGGTGCCGCCCTGCTGCTCCAGGGCGGTCAGCGCGGTGCTGTCCCGGACCTCCGCTCCCGCCGCCGCGGCGACCTCGGTCAGCGCCGCGTCGAGTTCGCTGCGGTAGACCATGGCGATGGTCGGGGAACCGGAGGCGAGCGTGCGTTCTCTGCGGCCGTTGAGGGAGAAGGTGAACTGCCGGGCGGTGTCGTAGACCCGCAGGGGCAGGCCGGGAGGCAGGGCGGCGAGGGATGCTCCGATGAGGCCGCCGCCGCAGGTCTTGTAGCGGGGGATGGCGGCGCGCTCCAGCAGCAGCGTCGCACAGCCCTTCTCGGCGGCGACGCGCGCGGCGGTGGCGCCGGCCGGGCCGGCACCGACGACGATCACGTCCCAGGTGCCGGGCGTGCGGGAGGGGGTGGAAGGAGGAGGCATACGAAGGTCACCTAGCGGTCGGGCGGAGCGGTCGGGTGAAGGGGCGGTCGGGTGAAGGGGCGGTCGGGTGAAGGGGCGGTCAGCCGGGGACGGCCGGTGAGGCGGCGGACGGTTCCGTGTCGGGACGCGCGTCGGCATGCCCGTGTCCGGGGTCGAGGCGGGCCAGGAGGTAGTGGGTGAGCGCGGAGGCCGTCGGGTGGGTCCACATCACGGTGGTGGGGATGTCCAGGGCCAGTTCGCGTTGCAGGCGGTTGCGCAGGGCGATGGCCATGAGGGAGTCCAGGCCGAGTGTGACCAGGGACGTGTCGGCGTCGAACCGGTCGGTCCCCAGCCGCAGTACGGCGGCGATGTGTTCGACGACGTGGGGCTGAAGGATCCGCTGACGCTGCCGGGGGCAGTCCGTCTCGCGCAGGGATTCCAGCAGGGCGCTGCGGTGGCCGGCGGAGTCCGCACCCGCTGCCGGGGCGGCCAGTTCGGCGAAGAAGGCGGTGCGGGCGGTGTCGGGGTAGGACTCCAGCCACCGCGCCAGGTCGAGGGGTGTGTAGGCGGTGCGGTGGCGGTCGTGGGACAGGATGCGCTCCAGGGCGGCGATGCCCTCCGCGGGCGCGATCATGGCGTATCCGCGCTCCGCCATCCCGGCGCCGCGGCCGACCTCCGCCCAGGGCCCCCAGTTGACGCAGGTGGCCGGCAGGCCCTGGGCCCGGCGCCAGGAGGTGAACTCGTCCAGCCAGGCGTTGGCGGCGGCATAGGCGCCCTGCCCGGGGTTGCCCAGCAGGGACGCGGCGGAGGAGAAGGTCACCCACCAGTCCAGCTCCTGGCCCGCGGTGGCATGGTGCAGCAGCCAGGCTCCGGTCGCCTTGGGGCGCCAGACCTTCTCCAGGAGTGCGGGGGAGAGATGGGCGATCGTGGCGTCCTCGACGACGGCCGTGGCATGGACGACGCCGCGCAGTGCGTGGCCGGTGTGCGCAGCGGCCCGCACGAGCGAGTCGGCGACGCCCGGCTCGGCGAGGTCCCCGCACACGACCTCGACGCGGGTGCCGAGGTCGGCGGTGAGGGCGTCGAGGAGGGCACGGGTGGGCTCGGTGGGGGCGCTGCGGGAGGTGAGCACGACGGCTGCGGCGCCTCGTTCGGCCAGCCACCGGGCGACCAGGAGCCCGAGTCCGCCGAGGCCGCCCGTGACCAGGTAGCTCGCGTCGGGCCGGACGACGGGGACGTCCTCGGGGCGTACGGGCAGGGTGTCGGTGCCCTCGGCGGGCCAGGTGAGGACGAGTTTGCCGGTGTGCCGGGCGGAGGCCATGGTGTGGAAGGCCGACGACGCCTCGGTGACGGGGTGTTCGGTGACGGGCAGCAGGGGCAGGGTGCCGCCCGCGAGCATGCCGGCCAGTTCGCGATAGCCCTCGGCGAGCAGGTCCGGGTCCTGCTGCATCATCATCAGCACGTCGACGCCGGCGAAGGTGACGTTGCGGCGGAAGGGCAGCAGCCCGAGACGGGTGTTGGCGTAGATGTCCCGCTTGCCGAGTTCGAGGAACCGGCCCCGGTGCGCCAGCAGGTCGAGACTCGCCGACTGCGCCGGGCCGGTGAGGGAGTTGAGGACGACGTCGACGCCGCGTCCCCCGGTGAGCTCGCGCACCTGGCCGGCGAAGTCCAGGGTGCGGGAGTCCATGACGTGCGCGACGCCCAGCCCGCGCAGGTACGCCCGCTTGGCCTCGCTGCCCGCCGTGGCCAGCACGTCCGCGCCACAGGCCCGCGCGAGGTTCAGCGCGGCCAGACCGGTGCCGCCGCTCGCCGAGTGGATCAGCACCTTCTCGCCCGGCCGGAGCCGTGCCAGGTGCCGCAGCGCGTACCAGGCGGTCAGGTAGGCGCACGGCAGGGCGGCGGCGTCCTGCGCGCTCACCCCGTCCGGCACCGGGAGGAGGCAGTCGGCGCGGACGGTCGCGACCGAGGACATGACGGCCGACTTCTCGCCGTCCACGAACATGGCGGCGACCCGGTCACCCTCCCGTACCTCCCGGACGCCGTCGCCGACGGCGGTGACGACGCCCGCGCCGTCGAACGCGCAGACGTCCCCGCGCTCCTCGCCCGCGCTGAACCGCTGGTAGACGCCCATGGCCTGGAGCACGTTGATGAAGTTGACGCTGGTGGCGTCGAGCCGCACCTCGACCTCGCCCGGCCCGGGCCTGCGGCGGGACTGAGCGACGAACTCGAAGGAGTCCAGGTCACCGGAGCGTGCGAGGTGCAGGGCCACCCGGTCGTGGGCGCGGTCGACGGTGGTCCGCCGGCGCTCCCGCTCGTCCAGCGGGATGGTGCGCAGCCGGGCCAGATGACGCCTCCCGTGCCGGTAGGCGATCTCGTCCTGCTCCTCGGGGCAGGACAGCAGCTCCGCGGCCACGTCCGCCACCGGCGTCCGCGCGTCGATGTCCAGGACGCCGGGCCGCAGTTCGGGGTGCTCGTAGCTCAGGACCCGTACGAGTCCACGCAGTCCCGCCTGTCCCAGGTCCGGCCGGTCCTCGGGCGTGACCTGCTGCGCGGTGCCGGTGACGGTCCACAGGCGCGGCGCCGTCGTGCCGCCTGCGGTGTCCGTCAGCGCGCGGGCCGTTTCCACCAGGCGGGCGACCTGCTCCCGTGCCCGGCGGTCGGGGGACGGGGATGCGCTGCCGGGCGCCGGCAGGTACACCACCGCCTGCGGTGCCTGCCGTCCGTCCCCGGACGGCAGCACCGGTGCGGTGCCGCCCTCCAGGGCGAGCGTCCGGATGTCCACCGCGGCGCCCCGCTCCTCCAGGGCACCGCCCAGCGCCGTCGCGAACGGCTCCTGCCCGGGTTCGGCCAGGAGGGTCCAGGGTCCGGTCGCCGGTCGCGGCGCGGGGTGCTCGCAGGGCTCCCAGGCCGCCTGGAGCAGACGGCGGTCGAAGCGCTCCCGCGCGCTCTCGGCGGGCACGTGGCGGAACTCCACTCCTGTGGCGTCCGCGGCCACGGACCCGTCGTCGGCCCACAGCCGGAAGTCCGCCGTGAACCGGTCGCCGTCGATCCGCCCGAGGGTGACGAGACAGTACCCGCTGAGCGGTACCGCTCCGTACAACCGCAGCTCCTCGATGCGCCGGGGCAGGATGCCTCCGGCGGGCACGGCTCCGGTGCGCAGTACGGCGCCCGCGACGGCCTGGAGGCAGGTGTCCAGCGCGACGGGATGGCAGTGCAGTACCTGCGCCCCGGCGCGGCCTTCGTCGGGTACCCGAACACGTGCCAGGAGGCGGGCGCCCGTGCGGTCCGCCGGTGTTCCGTCCGTGTGGACGGCCTGCAGGCCGAGGAACGGCGGGCCGTGGTGCACGCCGCGCTCCTCCCGCATCTGCCGGTAGACGTCCGAGGCGTCCACGGTGTGCGGGAACTCGGCCGGCAGCTGCTGCGGATCGCAGCCCTGCGGGACGGGTTCGCCTTCCGGCGCGAGGTGCAGGAACGCCTGTGCGTGCCGGACGGAGGTTCCGTCGGGAGCCGTGCTGACCACCCGCCAGCGGGCGGTGTCCGGGCCGGCCGCCTCGGCCGTGGCCGTCACGGGCGTGCCGTCCTCGGCCGGCAGCAGCAGCCGTTCCAGGTCGATGCCGGTGATGCGCAGCCGCTCCGGCCCGGTGGCGTACAGGTCGCCGGCGGCGGCCACGGCCATCTCGCACAGCGCGGCGCCGGGAACCACGGCGACATCGTCGACGCGGTGCGCGTCCAGCCACGGAAGCGTCCTCGGCGTGACGCGGGTCTGCCACAGGTGGCGGCCCTCGCCGTCGGGGTCAGTGGTGTGCGGCCCGGTGAGCGGGTGTGCGGCGGGGGAGGAGTGAGCCCCGGCCGACTGCCGCAGCGGGGAGGGCTCGACGACGTACCGTGTGCGCTCCCAGGTGGTCGGCGGCAGGTCGGCCAGGGCGCCGTCGCCGTAGCGGTCGGCCCAGTCCAGCGGGTGGCCCGCGCAGTGCAGCGCCGCCACGTGGGTGTGGAACGCCAGCGTGTCGTCCGTGTCCCGCAGCAGGGAGGGCACGACCGCCGTGTCGGTGTGGCCGTGCGCGGTGAGCGTGGCCTGCACCGGGTGGGACAGCACGGGGTGGGGGCCGATCTCGACGAACAGCCGGTGACCGTCCTCGGCGGCGGCCCGTACCGCGTCGGCGAAGCGCACGACCCGCCGGAGGTTGTCCGACCAGTAGGCGGCGTCGAAGGCGGCGTGTCCGCGCGGGTCGTCGGTGACGGTGCTGTAGAAGACCACGGCCGGCTGTCTGCCGGTGACGTCGGCGAGCGCGTCGGCGAGATCGGGCAGGACGGTGTCCATGTGGGCGGTGTGCGAGGCGACGTCCACGTCGACGACGCGGATGCCCACGCCGCGCGCGTCCCACTCCTCGGCGAGGCGGCGGATACGGTCGGCGTCGCCGCCGATGACGGTGTTCTCCGGGGACGCGACGACCGCGACGCTCACGCCCCCGGTGTCCTGTTCGGCCAGCAGCCGCTCGACCTCGGCACGGCTCAGGGCGACCGAGGCCATCAGGCCCTGCCCGGCCGTCCGCAGGATCAGCCGGGACCGGCGGCAGATGACCCGTACTCCGTCCCGGACGCTCAGCGCTCCCGCGGTCACCGCGGCGGCGACCTCTCCCATGGAATGGCCGATCACGGCGGCCGGTTCGACGCCGTGGGACCGCCACATCGCCGCCAGGCCCAACTGGATGGCGAAGATCACCGGCTGGACCCGGTCGAACCCGGTCACCACCTCGGGGCGGCGCAGCGTCTCACGCAGGGAGAGACCGGACTCCTCGGCCACGAGCGGTTCGAGTTCGTCGATGACCCCGGTGAACTCCGGGTCCCGGTCCAGCAGTCGCCGGCACATGCCCGCCCACTGCGAACCGTGCCCCGAGAAGACCCACACCACGCCCTGCCCGGCATCCGGCACCGCCCTGCCGGTCGCCACCCCGGTGGCAGGCGCGGTTCCGGCCGCCAGTTCCTCCAGCCGCGCCACCAGTTCGGACCGGTCGGCGGCGACGACGGCCGCACGTTCCCGGGAGGGCGAGCGACGCACGGCCAGCGTGTGCGCCACATCGCCCAGCGGCACCGGTGACCCCTCTCCCGCCAGCCACCGGGCCAGACGGCCCGCCGCGGACCGCAGGGCAACGGGCGTGCCGGCGGACAGCGGGAACAGCCGCAGCACTTCGTCATCCCGGGCCGGGCCGGACCCTCCGGGCGGAAGACGACGGGTCCCGCGCCGCCCGGGGGAGGGCGCGGGAGGCTGCTCCAGCACGACGTGGGCATTGGTGCCGCTGATCCCGAAGGAGGACACCGCCGCCAGCCGGGTGCCCTGCCGCACCGGCCATTCGGTCGTGTCGGTGGGCACGAACAGCCGGGTGCCGCTGGGGTCGATCTGCGGGTTCCAGTCGCGGAAGTGCAGGCTGGCCGGGACCATGCCGTGCCGCAGGGAAGCGACGGCCTTCAGCAGGCCCGCCACGCCCGACACCGGTTCGGTGTGGCCGATGTTCGTCTTCACCGACCCCAGCGCGCACCGGTCGCGGCCCTTGCCGTAGACCGCGGCCACCGCGGCGAACTCGATGGGGTCCCCCACCGCCGTGCCCGGGCCGTGCGCCTCCACCATGCCGACGTCACCGGCCTCGACGCCCGCGCGCCGCAGAGCCAGACGGTAGAGATCGATCTGTGCGGGCTCCGAGGGCGCGCTCAGCCGCGTGCCCCGCCCGTTCTGGTTGACCGCCGTGCCCCGCACCACCGCCAGTACCCGGTTCCCGTCCCGCACCGCGTCCGAAAGGCGCTTGAGCACCACCACACCGCAGCCCTCCCCGCGCACGTAGCCGTCGGCGGCGGCGTCGAAGGCATGGCAGCGACCGGTGGGGGAGAACACCCCCCACAGCGCCGGGGCGATGACGCCCTCCGGACCCAGCGTCAGCATGGCGGCCCCGGCCAGGGCGACGTCGGACTCGCCGGTCGCCAGGCTCTGGCAGGCCGAGTGCACGGCGACGAGCCCGGACGCGCAGGCGCTCTCGACCACGACCTGAGGGCCTCTCAGATTGAGCATGAACCCCACGCGGCCCGGCCCGATGCTGTCGAAACCGGTGTACATGGCGTAGGCGTCGACCTCTTCGAGAGGCCGCTGCACACGCAGCATGTAGTCCTTCTGGTAGACCCCGAAGAACATGCCCGTCGCAGTGCCCGACAGCCGCCGGGCCGGAATGCCGGCATGCTCGACGGCCTCCCACACCACTTCGGACAGCAACCGGTGCTCCGGATCCACCCAGGGCGCTTCCTGCGCGTTGATACCGAAGAACTCCGGCTCGTAGGCGTAGACGTCGTCGTCCAGGAAGCAGCCGTAGCGCAGCCGGGCCGCGACCTGGGCGGGAAGACCGGCCAGCTCGGCCTGTTCCCACCGCTCGGCGGGCACCTCCCGCACCGTCTCGCCACGGGCCATCAACAACCGCCACAGCGAGGTGAGGGAACGGACGGCACCGGGGAACCGACAGGCGGCTCCGACGACCGCAATCGGTTCGCTCCGACCCGCTCCGGGCTCCGCGACGCCGGGTTGCACATGCATGGGTGTCCGTCCTTCACCACGAGGAATCCAGGAGGCGGCCGGCTTGGGGCACGCACGCTCCCCGCCACGCCTTCAGTCGACAGGGCGAGGTAGTGCCATTTCCGCATAAGGGCGGACGTGCTCCAAGGGCGTACGGGCCGGGAACGGTCGTGCGCAGGGCCACGCCGAACGTCTCCGCGCATCGGGTTCATCCGCTCGGGCGGGCGCTTCGAGGATTATCGGCGTCGAGACCGCGAAGGCGGGGTGGTGCCGCGGCCCCGGTTCGCGCTCCCACCGCCGTGTCGGCAGGATGGGACGATGACCGAGATCCGCACACCCCGTCTCCTCCTGCGCCGATGGCTTGACGACGACCTCGTCCCCCTGTCCGAGATCCAGGCGGATCCGGTGGTGATGCGGGGCGTCGGCGACGGCAGGCCGCGCTCGTCGGAACAGACGGCCGAGGACATCGAGGCGTGGGAAGAGGAGTGGGACGAGGAAGGCTTCGGCGTGTTCGCGGTCGAGCTCCTGGGCTCCGGTGAGTTGGCGGGCGCCGTCGGACTGTCCGTGGCGGACACTCCGGCCGAGGTCGCCGGCCAGGTGACGATCAGCTGGCGGCTCGGGCGGGTGTTCTGGGGGCAGGGGTACGCCTCCGAAGCGGCGCACGCCACCCTGGAGTTCGCGCTGCAGGACCGCGGCCTCGACCGCGTGGCCGCCGTGTGCCGGACGGGCGACCGGGCCTCCGCGAACGTCCTCGACAAACTCGGCATGCAGGCGGAAGGCACCGCGCAAGACCCGGTCCACGGCCACGACCTCGCGGTCTACGGCATCGACCTCACGCAGTACCAGGAGTAACACTCGGTCCCAGGGCGGGCCGGGATCTCAGTCGCGGTCCGTGGTCGTCGGTCAGTCGTCAGCGCTCAGTTCCCGTGCCGGCCCGGAAGTCAGGACCCTGGTGGCGAAGTTCGCCAACTGGGCTCGCGCTGTTTCCCGCGGCACGCGCTCGTGTCCGGCCAGGTGCTCGACGAGGTCGGCTCGGGTGGCGGCGAGCAGGGCGTGGGCGGTGAAGCCGCTGTCGGTGAGGCCGGGGACCTGTTCCAGTACGGCTCGGAGCAAGCTGTGCCACCACTCGTAGTGCTCCGCCTGGTACGGGCTGCCGTTCCCGCTTTCCTCCAGGGCCAGCGCCAGGCGCCGGTTGTCGAGCTTGAAGCACAGGATGGCGTCGAGCAGGGCGGACACGCGCCGCTGCGGTGGGGTGCCGGGCCCCAGAGGCGGCGGGCCGGCTTCGGCGGCCTCGCGGATCGGTTCCAGCCGTGCCTCGTACAGCGCGCGGAGCAGCCCGGCGCGATCACCGAAGGCCCGGAAGAGCGTGCCCTTGCCGACGCCCGCCGCTGCCGCGACATCGGCCATGGTGACGTCCTCGGGACTTTCGCGCCGGGCGAAGAGGGCGTCGGCGGCCGCCAGCACGGCCTCCCGGTTGCGAACGGCGTCCTTGCGGGACTTGCGCTCGGGCATGCTGCTCCTCCACTTGAAAAACGGACCGCGGGTCCGTATGTTCAAAACGGACCCGAGGTCCGGATTCTATGAGATGGAGGATACCCATGCCCGAACCGACTTCTCCGGCGGATCTCTACCGCCACAGCCTGCGGCTGCTGCTGGACAAGGACATCGCCGGCTGGGTCGGCCTGTGGGCCGAGGACGGCGTGATGGAGTTCCCCTTCGCCCCTGAGGGCTGGCCCCGGCGCCTGGAGGGCAAGGAGGCCGTCGCCGCCTACATGCGCCACTATCCCGACCACATCGACCTGCACGACTTCCCCGCCCTGCGGATCCACCGGACCACCGATCCGCAGACCATCGTGGTCGAGATGCGCGGCGTCGGCCGCCTGGTGGAGACCGACGCTCCGTTCGACATGACCTACATCGCCGTCGTGACCGTTCGAGACGGGCACATCACCTCCTACCGCGACTACTGGAACCCCCTCGCCGTCCTCGAACCCGGCACCGACTTCGCAGGGAGCCTCCGATGAGCACCGCCGGCACCACGTTGGTCATCGGCGCCACCGGCACCACCGGCAGCCGCACCGCCGCGCACCTGACGACCGCCGGCCACCGTGTCAAGGCCGCCAGTCGCCAGGCCGGCCCGGTTGCCGGTGCCGAGCCGGTCCGCTTCGACTGGTACGACCCCGCCACCCACGCCGACGCCCTCGACGGAGCCGACCGCGTCTACCTCATACCGCCCCTGGGCGACCCAGACCCCGCGGCGATCATGCTGCCGTTCCTCCAGCGGGCCCGCACCGCAGGCGTGCGCCGCGCGGTGCTGCTGAGCTCCTCGGCCATCCCCGAGGGCGGCCCGGCGGTGGGAACGGTGCACCAGACCCTGCCCGATCTGTTCGACCAGTGGGCGGTACTGCGGCCCTCGTGGTTCATGCAGAACTTCACCGGCACGCACGCGCACGCCCGCGGCATCCGCGACGACGGCACCATCCGGACCGCCACCGAGAGCGGCCGGGTCGGCTTCGTCGACGCCGAGGACATCGCGGCCGTCGCCGTCCGCGCCCTGACGGACGAGCAGGCCCCCGACACCGATCTCGTCATCACCGGACCCGAGGCACTCAGCCACGACGGCATCGCCGCGATCATCACCGAGGTCACCGGCCGGCCCGTGGTCCACCGCCGTCTGTCCTACGAGCAGATGCGCGATCGCCTCGCGGCGGAGGTCCCGGTGGAGTTCGCCGCGATGCTGGCCGGCATGGACCGTGCCATCGCCGAAGGGGCGGAGGACCGCGTCACCGACACCGTCCAGCGCCTCACCGATCGGCCCCCGCGCACGTTCCGTGCGTTCCTCGAAAGGGAGATGCGAGGGAAGGACATCCCCGGCTCAGGCCCGCGCGCCGCCGTCCACCCGTAGGACCGCGCCGGTCACGTAGGAGGAGCGGTCGCTGAGGAGCCAGGCGGCGGCCTGCGCGATCTCCTGCGGGTCCGCCGCGCGGCGCAACGGGGTGTGCGCCGTGAGCCGCTCTCGCAGACCGGGGGATGCCTCCTCCCACGTGCGGATCATCTCGGTCGGTGTCTGGCCGGGGGCGATGGCGTTGACGCGGATGCCTTCCGGGCCGTAGGTGACGGCGGCCGACTCGGTGAGGCTGTTGACCGCCCGCTTCATCGCGCCGTAGGCCGGCAGCTCGGGGTTGCCCATCAGGCTGCCGACGGAGGAGTTGTTGACGATCGCGCCCGTCCCGGCGGTGGTGCGGATGGCGGCGATCTCGGCGACCATGGCCAGCCACACGCCCTTGAGGTTCACGTCGTAGAGGCGGTCGAAATCGGCCTCCGGCATTTGGTCCATCGGGCCGGGCCGCTGGATCGTCGCGCCGTTGTTGAAGGCGATGTCGAGCCGGCCGAACAGGTTCACCGCGCGGTCCACGGCGGCGCGCACACCGGCCGCGTCGGCCAGGTCGCACACCACGTACTCCGCCGTGCCGCCCGCCGCCCGGATCTCCTCGGTCACCGTCTTCAGCTGGTCCCGCGTCCGGGCCGCCAGAAGCACTCGTGCGCCCTCGCTCGCGAAGAGCCGGGCCGCGGCGGCTCCGATGCCGCGTCCGGCACCGGTGATGAAGGCGACCTTGCCGGCCAGCAGGCCCAGGGCGGCAGGGGCGGTGGATGCGCCGGTGGCAGGTGTGTTGTCCATGGCGGCGAGCCTGCGCCCGTCCGTGCGGCCGAGCCAGGCACCGACGGTACCTGGCTGGGCCGGCCGACGGCCGTACACACTGGCCCTGTGGATCGAAGAGAACTGGCGGACTTCCTGCGCAGCCGGCGGGAGCGGATCACCCCTGCCGAGGTCGGGCTGCCCATCGGTCCACGCCGTCGCACCCCGGGACTGCGCCGCGAGGAGGTGGCGCAACTGGCGTTCATCTCGACCGAGTACTACACACGGCTGGAGCAGGCACGCGCACCGCACCCGTCGTACGAGGTGCTGGCCGGACTGGCGCGTGCCCTGCGCCTGTCGGACGCCGAGCGTGACCACCTCCACCACCTCGCCGGTGCCCCGCCGCTCCCGTCGGCCGGGCCCTCGCGCGCGGTACGGCAGAGCATCCTCGACCTGCTGCACCGACTGCCGCAGGCCGCGGCAACCGTGACGTCCGCGACGTTCGAGGTACTCGCCTGGAACGATCTGGCGGCCGCCCTGATGGAGGACTTCTCCGCCGTGCCGCGACGCGACCGCAATCTCGTCCGCCGTGTCTTTCTCGGGCCGCACACGCACGGGCAGCGGCTGTACGGAGTGTCGGATGCGGACGCGTTCGCCCGCAGAGCGACGCAACGGCTGCGCGCCGCCGCCGCCCGCTACCCCGATGATGCGGAGGTGGCCGAGCTGGTAGCCGAACTCCTCGACGGAAGCGAGGAGTTCACCCGCCTGTGGGAGTCCCACGACGTCTCCGCCGAGCCCACCCTGCGCAAGACCTTCCAGCACCCGCTGGTCGGCCCGGTCACCGTCGACTGCGACGTCCTCGACATCACCGACCGCGACCAGCAGGTCGTGATCTACACAGCGGTCCCGGGCTCGCCCTCCGAAGAGGCGCTCCGGCTGCTGTCGGTCATCGGCACACAGCGCATGGACGTCACCCGCTGAGCCACGCGAGCACCCTGGTCATGGCTGCTGTCTCGGGCGGGCGGCCGAGGCTCGACGGGTGTCCGCGCCGGAGCTGACGCGCCGCTGGGTCTCCTGGACGCCGTGCCAGTCCAGGCACATGGCGGTGGCGTCGTCGTCGAGTCGGCCGCCGGCGGCGTCGAGGACCGCGGATGTCAGTGCCAGTGCGGTTTCCCGCGGGTGCAGGTCCCGGGTGTCCTTGAGCAGGGCGAGCAGGTCGACCTGCTCCCCGTGGCGCTCGAGCATGCCGTCGGTGACCATGAGCAGACGGTCACCGGCACGCAGATCGAGGTCCTGGACGCGGTAGGAGCGCGGGGCGAACTCGGACAGTCCGAAGGGATGGTCCACCTCGCAGGTGATCACCTCAACGGTCCCGTCGCGCATGCGCAGCGGCCAGGGGTGGCCGGCGTTGACGAGTTGGGCCTGTCCGGTGTGGAGATCGATGCGCAGCAGCTGCCCGGTGGCGTGACCGTGGCTGTGGTCGATCAGTGCCCGGTCGGCCAGGTGGGCCTGCTCGGCCAGGCCGGCTCCCGCGCGGCGGGCACCACGCAGGGCGCTGACCAGGACGGTGGCGGCCAGGGCGGCATCGATGTCGTGCCCCATGGGGTCGGTCACCGACAGATGCAGGGTGTCGCGGTCCAGGGCGTAGTCGAAGGTGTCGCCGCTGAGGTCTTCGGAGGGCTCCAGGTTCCCGCTCAGGGTGAACTGTGCGGCCTCGCACGACAGTGACGGAGGCAGCAACTGGTACTGGATCTCTGCTGCCAGGGTGGGGGGCCTGGAGCGTTTGCCCCAGGTGTAGAGGTCGGTGAGGCGCCCGTTGGCGATCACGATGTAGGCCAGGAGGTGGGCGGCTTCCCCGACCGCGTCGAGGACGTCGTCGCCGGGGTCGGCCGGCAGGAGCAGTTCCAGCAGCCCGATGGCGTCCCCCCGGTTGGTGACCGGCATGATCACCCGATGTCCTTGGGCGGTCTCCTCCTGGTAAAGACGCTGGGTACGGATCACTTCCTCGTAGACGCTGCCGAACATCGGGATCCGCTCAGCCTCCCGGCCCCCGCCCGCGGGTGCCGTGGACAGCCGCGCCACTGCCTTCCCCGTCAGGTCCACGATGAGGAAGGAGACCTTGGCGGCCTCGAAACGCCGCCGCAGGTCCTCCGCGACCACGTCGACGGCCTCCGCCGGCGCCGCCGTCTCAGCGGCGGTCAACACCCGCGGGAGACCAATCTGCCCACCACGCACGACCGCGGTCCCTTCCGCCAGCCCCTCGTACCAGCATGGGAGCCACCGGGGTGAGCGTCAATCCGTGAGCGCCCACGGTGAGCCCTCGCGCCAGGGACCGCGGCCCCGCCCAAGCGAAGCCGCGGTCACTGGCGCCAGGGATCGA
Organism: Streptomyces africanus; assembly: GCF_002150735.1. Taxonomy (GTDB): domain Bacteria; phylum Actinomycetota; class Actinomycetes; order Streptomycetales; family Streptomycetaceae; genus Streptomyces; species Streptomyces africanus. The sequence goes on along the minus strand of NZ_MUKA01000111.1, from coordinate 63,207 downwards.
GGGCGTGCTTACCGCGGGTCCGGCCTGCTTCGAGTTGCTGCAGCACCGCTGGTCCCTCGGCCAGGGAGTGAACCTGGGGGGTGCCGGGCGGGTAGACGCCGTGGGCGATGAGTGCCTCGATCTCGACCAGCAGCGACTCGTAGAGGGACGGGGCCGCGGTGGCCAGCGCACCGATGTGCAGGCCCTTGACCTGGACCTGGTGGGTGAAGACCAGGTCGTGCGTCGTGAGTGTGGCGTCGCCGGAGGCGGCGCCGAACACGACGACGCGTCCGGTGAAGGGTTTGGTGACCGACAGGCTGACCTCGAACGTGGCTTGACCCACCGATTCCAGGACCAGGTCGACCCCGCCCGTCAGACGGGTGATCTCGGCGGCCAGATCGGGGCGTCGGCTGTCCAGGACCTCGTCCGCGCCGAGCGCTGTGACAACGTCGTGCTTGGCCGGTGACGCCGTGGCGATCACGCGCGCGCCGTAGTGGCGGGCGAGACGGACGGCGGCCTGCCCCACGCCACCGGCCGCGGCATGGACGAGCACCACGTCACCCGTTGAGATCTCACCCAAGGGCTTCAGTGCCGCCAGTGCGGTTGCCCAGTTCAGTACCAAGCCGAGAGCTTCGGCGTCGCTCCAGCCGGACGGCACAGGAAGTACACCTTCGGCCGGCATCGTCATGTACTGCGCGAAGGCGCCCGGGCCGGCCCCGACGACGTGGGTACCGACCGGCAGTGGGCGCTCGACCCCCGCGCCGACCCCCACGATCTCGCCGGCGGCTTCGAAACCCGCCACATAGGGCGCCTGCGGGCCTCCGCCGTACGCTCCATGGGTTTGCATGACGTCCGCGAAATTGACCCCGGCGGCACCGACACGGATCAGGTACTCGCCGGGGCCCGGGGCGGGGCGGCGGTGATCGGTCGTGAGAGTCAGATCCTTCGGTCCCCGGTGCGAGAGCTGGACCAGTGCTCGCACCGTCTGCTCAGCGGAGTGCCGCTGCTCGTTGATCTCCATGCGCCGAACCTAGGAGTTTGACACTTGCGTCAAGGTCAAGCGACTGTCAGAGATCAGCGCGGCGGGCCTCTCGCAGGTAGGTGTCGAGTGCCGCCTGCTGATCGCTGAGCACGGCGATGCGTGCGGCGAGCCGATCGTGATAGCTCTGCACCTCGTGCAGGAACTCCTCGCACACCGCATCCGGGCCGGCATCGGGTCCGTCGGTAAGGCGGGGCAGAACGTCCCTGATCAACCGCACGGGCAGCCCGGACTCCAGCAGCGAGCGGATGACGAGCACCCGGTCGATGGTGGACTGGCAGTAGTCGCGGAACCCATTGCTGAAACGCCCTGGGACGATCAGGCCCTCATCCTCGTAGTGCCGCAACGAACGCGCACTCACACCACTGACCCTGGACGCATCGCTGATCTTCATACCTGGGGCAACGTCCAGGCGCAGCGCGATCTTCCAGCACTCATCAGTGCACGCCTCTACACCTCCATGACTGTCGCACGTCCACTTGATACGCAAGTGAATGGTTGCCTATTGTGGGGCCGTGGCCGATGACCTGTTCAAAGCTTTGGCCGACCCCACCCGCCGCACCATCCTCGACGAGCTCACGGAGAAGTCCGGACAGACGCTGTTCGAGATCTGCTCCCGACTGAGCATGAAGCACCAGCTCGGCATCTCGCGCCAAGCGGTCTCCCAGCACCTCGCCCTGCTGGAGGCCGCCGGGCTCGTCGAGACCCGGCGGGAGGGGCGCTACAAGTTCCACGAGCTGAACACGGCCCCGCTGCGGCAGATCGCCGAGCGATGGCTGGTGGCCGATACGTCCGGACCGGAGAAGGGCACTCCATGAAGATCCATCTGACCAGCGTTTTCGTCGACGACCAGGCCAAGGCCGAGCGCTTCTACACCGAGGTCCTCGGCTTTGTGAAGAAGCACGACGTCCCGGTGGGGGAGAAGGACCGGTGGCTGACCGTCGTCTCGCCCGACGAGCCCGACGGCACCGAACTCCTCCTGGAGCCCGCCGGCCACCCCGCCGTCAAGACCTTCCGCGACGCACTCGTCGAGGAGGGCATCCCTCTCGCCCAGTTCGCCGTCGACGACGTGAAGGCGGAGTACCGGCGCCTGCACGGCCTCGGAGTCCGCTTCACCCAGGAACCCCTGGAGATGGGCCCCGTCACCACCGCCGTCTTCGACGACAGCTGCGGCAACCTGATCCAGATCGCCACCAAGCCGCGGTAGCCCCTTCCGGGACCGGCTGATGGAGGGCGAGGCGATCCCGCCTGGTTACTCCTGGTGCAGAGAGGTGAGCCAGCGGTCGTCCTGGAACTCGGCGGGCACCTCGTCCTCCCAAGGATCGATCCCGCGGCGCTCCAGCTCGTCGAACCATCGGTCGCGCTGCGACTCGGGGAGGCGCCGTCCGCACCAGGGGCAGAAGTTGATCGTGATGCTCGACGTGCCGCCGTCATGGACGACCAGCCCGTACTCCTGGAACTCGGCGCGGAAGTCCACCAGCGCGTCCGGGCAGGTGACGGGGTCATCGTGCTGGTCGCAGTCCAGGTTCACGCGACTGGTCATCGCCTCGCAGCAGTGCCGGGTCATGACCTCGACGCGGCGCGCGACCGGTCGGCGATGGTCGGAAGAACCTTCTCGGCGATGTCGAGGAGAACGCTGTCGTCCGGGAGGGTTCCGGACTCGCTCCACACGGTGATTTCGTAGTAGCCGCCCCGGTCGCCACGGTCCAGGGCCACGGACAGCGTCCTGGCCAGAGGGCCTTGTTCGACCGGTCCGCCGGATCCGCCGCCCCCGAGGTTGATCTCGATCTTCATGGTGTGATCCGAGGAGAAGACCGCGGGCCGTCCGAGAACCCTCAGCGTCTTGACGTCCTCCTCATCCCCGAACTTCATCAGCTTCACGTACTGGTCGGTCGTCAACTCGTTGTACGTGGCCGAGACATTCACGGTGTACGTGTCGAACGCGACCTCGGCCTCCGGCTGGGCGACCTTCCCGTCAGTCAGGGGAGCGGTGTTGCTGGTGCCGGAAGCAGTGGTCGCGGTTTCCCCGGGCGTTCCGAGGAGCTTGGCCAGGTCTGGCCGGTTGAGCGCCTTGCACAGCTCTTCACCGGTGGCAGGCTGAGGCGTCCGCTTGTAGGCCTTCGGCAGCTCCTCGTGTTCCCCGGCCGAACACGAGGCGGGCTGAGGGGTGCTGTCCTCGGACGGCATCATGCGCGGGCCCAGCCACACCGCGGCCGCGAGTGCCCCGAACACGGCGACGGCGGCGATGGCCTGGCCCCATGCGTTGGGTTCCTTCTCCGGAGTGCCGCCCGGGCCGGGACGCGGCCCAGCTCCGGCCTGGGCCTGGACCTGGGCTTGGGCTTGGACCTGGGCCTGGTCTTGGGCCTGGACTTGGATGTGGTCGGCGGCATCGACCGCCGTCCCGTCTGCGGAGGCCGCCGGACTCGGGTTCCGGCGTGCGCGCAGGGCCCGGACCATCATGTGGACGCGTATCGCGGTGAACACGAGGAACACCAGGCCGATACCGGCCGCGACCCGGTCGTGATCGTGAACGGCGAGATACATGATGCGTACGCCGAGGACGGATCCGACCGCGATGAGCAGGGGCTCGCGGACCCAGAATGGCAGGAGACGGAGGAGGAAACCGAGCATCTGGTGATCTCACCAGGACACGATCACATTCGCCGTGGTGGAAGCCACAGTTCCGGGCACGTGCCGGGTCTGGTCGGAGGTCAGCCACCGGTGACGTGTGCCGTGAGGGTGGCCGTGCCCGCGGACACGGAGAGAAGCGTGCCGAGCGCGGTCCGCTCCGCCGACGCCGGCGATCCGGTGCCGCCGGGTTCCGCCCGCGCTCCGACCAGCAGCACCCGCCACGGTCCGGGTGCCCCCTCCGCGGCGACCGTGACCGTGTCGCCGTGGCGAGTCGTCCGGAAGACGGCCGCCGAGCCGTCCCGGGCGCCCCGGGCTGGGATCCGTGTCGTGACCGTCGCACCGTCGACGGGCGTGTGGACCCGCAGTGTCACCCCGTGCGCCCAGTCGTACTCCGCCGCGTCGTCGCTGTCGCCGTAGGGGATGACCGAGCCGGGCCGGGCCAGCAGGGGCAGGCTGTCGTAGCCGTACCGTTCCCGCCGCCAGCCCGGCCCCTGGACCTGTTCGCCCGACAGCAGATGTGTCCAGGTGCCGTCCGGGACGTAGTAGTCGACGACGCCGTCGGCGGAGAACACGGGGGCGACCAGCAGGTCGTCGCCGAGCATGTACTGCCGGTCGAGGGTGTGGCAGGCCGGGTCGTCGGGGAACTCCAGGACCATCGCCCGCATCATCGGCGTGCCGCGCTCGGCGGCCTGTTGTGCCGCACGGAACAGGTAGGGCATGAGCCGGTGCTTGAGGCGGGTGAAGTCGCGGGTGACCGCGACCGCTTCCTCGTCGTAGCCCCACGGCACCCGGTACGACTGGCTGCCGTGCAGCCGGCTGTGCGACGACAGCAGCCCGAACTGCACCCACCGCTTGAACACCTCGGGCGTCGGCGTGCCCTCGAAGCCGCCGATGTCATGGCTCCAGAAGCCGAACCCGGACAGGCCGAGCGACAGCCCGCCGCGCAGCGACTCGGCCATCGCGCCGAAGTGCGACTCGCAGTCGCCGCCCCAGTGCACCGGGAACTGCTGTCCGCCCGCCGTTGCCGAGCGGGCGAAGAGCACGGCCTCACCGGCGCCCCGGGCCTCGCTCAGCACCTCGAAGACCGTCTCGTTGTAGAGCTGCGTGTAGTAGTTGTGCATGCGCTCCGGGTCGGAGCCGTCGTGCCAGACCACATCGGTCGGGATCCGCTCGCCGAAGTCGGTCTTGAAGCAGTCGACGCCCTGCGCGGTGAGCGCGCGCAGCTTGCTCGCGTACCACTCGCGCGCGTCCGGATCGGTGAAGTCGACCAGCGCCATGCCGGCCTGCCACAGGTCCCACTGCCACACGTCGCCGTTGGCCTTGCGCACCAGATAGCCGTGCCGCTTCGCCTCCGCGAACAGTGGGGACTTCTGCGCGATGTACGGGTTGATCCACACCGACACGCGCAGGCCGTGCTCCTCCTTCAGCCGCCGCAGCATGCCCTCCGGGTCCGGGAAGACCTCCGGGTCCCAGGTGAAGTCGCACCACTGGTACTCGCGCATCCAGAAGCAGTCGAAGTGGAAGACGCCCAGCGGGATGTCGCGCTCGGCCATCCCGCGCACGAACCGGTTCACCGTCTCCTCGTCGTACGAGGTCGTGAACGACGTCGACAGCCACAGCCCGAACGACCAGGCCGGCGGCAGCGCCGGGCGGCCGGTCAGCGCCGTGTAGCGGTCCAGGACGTCCTTGGGCGTCGGACCGTACACGACGAAGTACTCCAGCGACTGGCCCTCGACGCTGAACTGCACCCGCCCGACGGCCTCCGAGTCGACCTCGTAGCTCACCTTGCCGGGGTGGTTGACGAAAACGCCGTAGCCGCGGTTGGTGAGGTGGAAGGGGACGTTCTTGTACGCCTGCTCGCTCGCGGTGCCGCCGTCGGCCTGCCAGATGTCCACGCTCTGGCCGTTCTTCAGATACGGCGTGAACCGTTCGCCGAGCCCGTACACCAGCTCGCCGACACCGAGGGTGAGCTGCGCCAGCGAGTGGTGGCTGCCGTCGCCCAGGACCGCGAAACCGGTGCCGCGCGCCGTCGCCGAGGTGAGGACGCGACCGTCCGCGGTGAAGTCCAGCCGCCACGGGGCCGCGGTGTCCACCCGCAACGACAGTTCCCCGGCCGCGAGTTCCAGCAGCGAGCCCTCCCGGGTGACCCTTGCCGCGTGGCCGGGCTCGGTGCGCAGCGCGAACTGCGGGCCGCGCTCGGCGGCGCCCGCGTGGTGGGTGGAACGGATGCCGATCACGCCCTCGGCGGGGGACCAGCACTCGACGGTCAGCAGCGGGCTGTTGAGGGTCTGGCCGCGGCGCGTGACGTGCCGCACGGGCGCGTAGAGCGTGCACCGGTCCTCGTCGACGCGGACGTCGGCGACCTCCGCGGCGTACGACGCCCGGACACCTTCGCGCATCATCCAGTAGCCGTCGGTGAACTTCATCGGGGATCCTCACCAGGGGTGGTACGGGCGCGGTGGGCGGCGATCAGCCGCTGGTACCAGCGGTAGCTGTCCTTGGGTGTGCGTACTTGCGTGTCGTAGTCGACCCGGACGATGCCGAAGCGCTGGCCGTAGCCGCGGGCCCACTCGAAGTTGTCCAGCAGCGACCACACGTAGTAGCCGCGCACGTCGACGCCCGCGCGCAGGGCGGCGGCGAGCGCGTCCAGATGGCTGCGGAGGTAGTCGATCCGCTCCACGTCGCGGACCCGGCCGTCGGCGTCGACGGTGTCCGCCTCCGCCGAGCCGTTCTCGGTGATCAGGAGCGGTGGCAGCGCGGGGTAGCGCTCGGCCAGGTCGACCAGCAGGTCCGTGAAGGTGTGCGGGACGACGGGCCAGCCCATGGTGGTGTGGCGGACGTCGTCGCGCCAGGTCTCCTCGGCCCGGACGTCGACCGCGGTGCGCGTGGCCGGGTCCGGGGCGCGGTACGGGGCGTCGGCGACGGTGATCGGCCGGTAGTAGTTGATGCCGACGAAGTCGAGCGGTGCGCCGATGAGGTCGAGGTCGCCGTCGAGGCGGTACGAGCCGTCGCCGGAGGGCAGCAGCTCGCCCCAGGTCTCGGCTTCGTGCTCCGGGTAACGCCCGGCGAACAGCGGCTCGAACCACACGTCGTTGTGGAGCGTCCCGACGCGGCGTACGGCGGCCAGATCGGCGGGGGAGTCCGTGGCCGGCAGCAGCCGGTCGGGGTTGAGCGTGATCCCGACCTCCCGTGCCCCCGCCGCGCGCAGCGCCTGCACGGCCAGCCCGTGGCCGACGAGCAGATGATGTGCGGCGGCGAGCGCGCCGCGGCCCTCGCGGGCGCCCGGGGCGTGGGCGCCCGCCGCGTAGCCGACGAAGGCGCTGCAGAAGGGCTCGTTGAGCGTGATCCAGCGGTCCACCCGGTCGCCGAGCCGGGCGGCGACCACCCCGGCGTACTCGGCGAACCGCTCCGCCGTCTCGCGTACCCGCCAGCCGCCCCGGTCCTCCAGGGCCTGAGGCAGGTCCCAGTGGTAGAGGGTGGCGGCGGGGGAGATGCCGGAGGCCAGCAGCTCGTCCACGAGCCGGTCGTAGAAGTCGAGCCCGGCCGTGTTGGCGGGGCCGGAGCCGGCCGGCTGGACACGCGGCCAGGCGACGGAGAAGCGGTAGCTGTCCACGCCCAGCTCGCGCAGCAGCGCGACGTCCTCGCGGTAACGGTGGTAGTGGTCGCAGGCGACGTCACCGGTGGCGCCGTCCGCGACGCGCCCGGGCTCGCGGCAGAAGGTGTCCCAGATGGACGGGCCTCTGCCGTCCTCGTCGTACGCACCCTCGATCTGGTAACTGGCCGTGGCGGCACCGAAGAAGAAGCCGGGCGGGAACTCGGGGAATTCGGTGGACTCGGAGAGACTCACGGGAAGGCACCTGCCTACTTGACCGACCCGCCGGTGATCCCGGCGGCGATGTACTTCTGGGCGACGACGAGCAGGATCGCGGCCGGTACGGCGGAGAGCACCGCGGTCGCCATGACCGCGCCCCAGTCGCTGACATGCGCACCGACGAACTGGTAGATGCCGAGCGTGATGGGCTTGACGTCGTCCGTGGTGTTGAGGGTGAGCGCGAACATGAAGTCCGACCAGGCGAAGAGGAAGGTGAACAGGCCTGCCGTGATCATGGCGTTGCGGCTCATGGGCAGCACGATCCGCACGAACGCGGTGAAGCGGTTCGCCCCGTCCACCATCGCGGCCTCGACGACCTCGCTGGGGATCGACACCATGAACGCCCGCAGCAGTACGACCGCGAAGGGCAGACCGAGCGAGGCGTCCGCCAGGATCAGCCCCAGATAGGAGTTGACGAGGTCGAGCTGCGCATAGGCGCTGTAGAGGGCGTTGGCGATGACGATGCCCGGGACCATCTGCGTGATGAGCGTCGCGAAGACGATGCCCTGACCGCCGCGGAGTCCGAACTGGGCGAGCCCGTACGCGGCGGGCGCGGCGAGCGCGAGGCAGACGACGACGGCGCCGAGTGCGACGACGAAGCTGGTGAGCAGCGAGCCGCCCTGGGTGCTGATCGCCGTGTCGAAGTTCTTCAGGGACGGCGATACGGGGAACCACTCGGTGGCGGCGATGCTCGACTCGGGCTGGAGCGCGGCGTTGAGCATCCAGTAGACGGGGAAGAGCAGCACGGCGAGGATCAGCAGCGCGGCGGCGGTGTTCCACACCGGACGAACGCGCAGAAGGCTGGTCGGTCGTTTCATCGTCGGTCACTTCCCCTTGCCGAAGTCGGCGCGGTTGGCCCGCAGGTACAGCACGGCGAAGACCGCGCTGATGAGGATCAGGACGTTGCCCACCACGGCGCCCTGGCCGAAGTCGAGCTGAAGGAAGGAGAGCTGGTACGTGACGGTGCCCAGCGTCTGCGTGGAGTCCGCGGGCCCGCCCGAGGTCAGTGCCAGGATCAGGTCGAGGATCTTCACCGTCGACATGAAGCCCAGCACGAGCACGACGGTGATCACCGGGCGCAGCATGGGCAGTGTGATGCTGCGGAACGTCCGCCAGGGGCCGGATCCGTCGAGCGACGCGGCCTCGTACAGGTCGCGCGGGATCTCCTGGAGGCCGCCGTAGAGGATGACCATGTTGAACGGGATGCCGATCCAGATGTTGACCAGGACCGCCGACAGCAGCGCCACACCGGGGCTGCTCAGCCACGGCACGCCGTCCTGCGGGGCCAGGCCGGCCGCGTGGAGGGCGGTGTTCAGCATGCCGTGGTCCTGGTCGAGGATGCGCCGCCAGACGACGGCGGAGACGACCATGGGCACGAGCCACGGCAGCAGCAGGACGGCGCGCACGAAGCCGGAGAGCCGGAAGCGCCGGGAGAAGAAGACGGCGAGGGCCAGGCCGATGGTGAACTGTCCGAGCAGCGAGCCGGCGGTGAACAGGGCCGTGTGCCACAGGGCGTCGGTGAACAGCTCGTCGGCGAAGACGGCCCGCCAGTTGTCGAGGCCGTTGAACGGCGCCTCGCCGGTGAAGTATGTCTTCGGCGTGTAGTGCTGGAAGCTCATCACGATGTTGCGGACGAGCGGGTAGCCGAAGAAGAGCGCCATGTAGGCGAGCGCGGGAGCGACGAAGAGCCAGCGCAGCAGCCCGCGGCGCAGCGGAGCACGGCCGGCGGCGGACTTCGCTTCGGCGGCGCCCGAGGCGGGCGCCGGGGAGGTGATGGTGGTCATGGCCGGTTCCTCACTTCCCCGCCGAAGCCTGCTGCTGGGCCCGGTGCAGGGCCTGTTCGGGACTGGTCCGGCCCGTCAGCACGGACTGGAAGGCGCCCGCGAGCGCGTCGCCGACGACCGGCCAGCCGGTGCCGACCTTCGCCGTACGGGAGCGGGCGGTGGTGACGAGCTCGGCGAACGCGGCGAGCTTCGGGTTCTGCTTCGCGTACGCCTGTGCGGCCGTGGTGCGGGTGGGCACGTTGTTGACCGATGCGCCCCACTGGAGCTGGTTCTTCTCGGAGTTGAGGCAGTTCAGGACCTTGCCGGCGTTCTTCTCGCGGGCCGGGTCCTCGTCGTTCTTCGGTACGGCCATGACGGTGCCGCCGATGGGCGGCACCGCCGGCTTGCCCGCCTCGGGCACCGGAATGCTCGCGACCGCCCAGTCCACCTTCTTCTGGGCGCTGAGGACCGGCACCTGCCACGGCCCGTTGATCATCATGGCGGCGCGGCCCGCGACGAACTGGTCGTTGACGTCCTGCTGGTTCCAGTTGACGACGGACCTGGAGGCGGAGCCGTCCGCGACCAGGTCCTTCCAGAGCTGGAGCGCGGCCTCGCCCTTTCCGTTGTCGATCTTGGTTTCGTCACCGCCGGCGGACCAGAAGAACGGCAGGAACTGGTAGACGCCGTCCGCGTTCGGGCTCGCGCTGAAGGCCATCCCGTACGTGTCACCCGCGGTCAGCTTCTTCGCGGCGGCCCGCAGCTCCTTCCAGGTGGTGGGCACGGCGATGCCCGCGTCCTTGAGGAGCTCGGTGTTGTAGATCAGCGCGAGGGAGTTCACGGAACGGGCGATGCCGTACTGGGTGCCGTCGTACGCGCCGAGGGACTTGGCGCTCGCGGAGAGGCCGGAGGTGTCGACCCCGACCTCGTCGAGCGGGCGCAGGCCCTCGGTCTGCGCGAACTGGGGCAGCTCCGAGCCGTCCAGCTCCAGGATGTCGGTGAGCGAGTCGGACGACGCCATCCGCAGCGCCTTGGAGGCGATCTGGTCGGCGGGCACGCTGATCTGCTCGACCTTCAGGCCGAGCGGCTTTCCGCAACGGTCGAAGAACCGCTGGTTGGCGGTGTGCTCGGCGGTGTCGGTCGCCGAGTTGAGCACGGTGACGGTACCCGGGTCGGGCTGTGCGGCACAGCCGCTCAGCCCTGGCGCGACGAGGGCACAGGCAAGGGTGACGGCGAGCGCGGGAACGCGTCCGCGTCTTGTTCTGATGCGTCCTGCTAAGAACGGCAAGGCTGGTCCTCCGTAACATGTGCGGCTCTGGACATGCGGTGTCCGGCGATGGGGCGTCGCCGGCCGTGCCGTACGGGCGGTCCGGGTGGTCAGCCGGGCGACGGCGGGGCGATGACGGGCCCGGCCATCCGCGGCTGGATCAGGTGGTGCGGTGCGCCGGACGGTGTGCTCGAGACAGGTGCCGCGAGGGACTCCCGCGACGTCGATGACCGGCCGTCGCGGCCGGGGCCGATCGCGTCGATGGCGAGCCGGGCCACGGCCGTGGACATCTGTGCGACGGGCAGATCGATCCGCGGCAGATGCCGGATGCCCATCTCGTCCGGAAGGCTGCCGACGAGTACGACGGTCAAATCGTGGGGGACCCGCAACCCGGCCGCCGCCACCGCGTCCAGCAGGCGGGGGAGGAGGATCAGGTGCTGGACGACCAGCGCGGTCGGGACGGGCCGCACGGCCAGCGCCTCGCTCAGCCGCCGCGCGAGGACGTCCGGGTCGCGGTGGGACGGGATCACGCGGACATCGGCCGCGGTCTCGACGGCCGCTCGCCGGGCGCCGTCCAGACCGTGCAGGGCGTAGCCGCGGCGTGCGGCGACCTCGTGCTCGGCCGACGAGAGGAAGAGGATCCGCCGGTGGCCGGCTGCGGCCGTCTCGCGCACGGCGAGGGCGACGGCGGCCTCCCAGTCGAGGTCGGTCCAGGGCAGCGCCGCGTGATCGTCGTGACCGAGCAGCGCCCCGGGGAAGCCCAGTTCGCGCAGGACCTCGACACGGGGATCGCGGTCCTCGACCGCCATCAGCACCGCGGCGTCCGCGAGCCTGCTGCGGGCCACCCGGCGCAGCCCGCCGACGCCGTCGCTGTCCGTCATCAGCAGCACGTCGTACCCGTGCACCCGGGCGGCGTCGGTGACGTCGATCGCGAACCGCCCGTCGATCGCCCGGTACGCCCCGGGCACGCGCGGCGCGGCCAGCGCGAGCACCCGGGTCCGTGCGCTGCGCAGCGTACGGGCACTCGCGCGCGGGTGGTATCCGAGCTCGTCGATCGCCACCTGCACCGCGCGCCGGGTGTCCTCGGAGATCTTGCGCGACCCGCTCAGGACGTACGACACGGTGCTCGGCGCGACGCCTGCCCGCTCGGCGACGTCCTTGATCGTGGTCATCCCCACCCCACTCAGTCGAATCGATTCGACAAACGGGGTGACCTTAAGCGCGACGGGTCGGGAAGGGCAATACCTCGGGCGATGCGCCGGGTGGCGAACGAGGAGATCGCCGCGGCCGTTCCGCAGCGTCGCTCGGGCACCGAGGGATGGCTCGGTGACGCGGCATCTGCCCATGGCCCGCCCGGCCCTCATCACCCTGACCATCCTGTCGTTCCAGGGCTCGTGGAACGAGTTCACCCACTTCCTCGTGGCCACCCAGTCCGGTCAGTACGAAACCCTCACCACCGGCCTCGCGCGCCTCGTCTCCGGGGGCCTGGGCGGCGGCACCCAGTACCCCCTCAAGCTGGCCGCGGCCCTGCTGGCCACCCTGCCCGTCAACGCGCTGTTCTTCTGCTTCCAGCGGTACTTCGTCCAAGGCGCCAACGCGGGCGCCGTCAAGGAATAGCCACGCCGAAACGGTGGCTGCGACGGGCCGGCACCGTGTCGGCAGGATGCCGGCCGTCCGGCGCGGCTGTCGGTGATCCGTAGGCGATGTGTCGGGGGCCGCTGGAACCGTGGGCGTCGAGCTGCCCCGCAGGGCAGCCTCAGCCGCCTTCCACAGCAAGGAACCCCCGCCGTCATGTCGTCCACGTCCTCCGTCACGCCCTGGGATGTTCACCGGCTGCCGCATGCCGATGGCAGCGTCTTTCTGGTCACCGGCGGCAACGCCGGAATCGGGTACTTCGTCGCGGAGCAGTTGTCCGCGACCGGAGCCACTGTCGTGCTGGGCAGCCGGAGTCCCGCGAAGGCCGACGTCGCCGCGGCCTCGATCCGCTCGCGTGTCCCCGGCGCGCGGGTGCGGGCCGTACCGTTGGATCTCGCCGACCTCTCGTCGCTCAGAACAGCGGCGGAAGCACTGGAGGTGGACTGCCTCGACGCGGTGGTCCACAACGCCGGCGTCGCGCTCGACGACCCGCCGCGCCGGGAGACCCCGGACGGCCATGAGCTCATGTTCGGGACGAACCACCTCGGGCACTTCGCGCTGACTCACTGGCTGATGCCGCTGTTGTCGGCCGCACCGGCGGCCCGCGTCGTGACCATGGGCAGCTTCGCGGCGAAGTCGGAACGGCTCGACCTCGACGACCTGCAGTCCCGGAACGACTACCGGCCCCAGCGCACCTACGGACGCTCCAAGCTGGCGCAGATGTACTTCGGCCTCGAACTCGACCGCCGCTTGCGCGCCGTCGGCAGCACGGTGGCAAGCGTGGTGGTCCATCCCGGCGGCGCGCTGGACTCCCTGACCCCGTCACGACCACCGGTCCATGTACGGACCGCCGGTGCGCGGCTGCGCGGGGCACCAGCGGCCCTCCTCGTCCAGGGCAAGCACGCCGGTGCATGGCCCGCGGTCCGAGCGGTGCTCGACCCGACGGTACGCGGAGGGCAGTTGTGGGGACCACGCGTCTTCAGCCTGCGCGGCAGGCCCCGACGTGAACCGGTGTGGAACCACCTCGCCGACACCTCCGTCGCGACGCGGGCGTGGGACGCAAGCCGTGACCTGACCGGCGTCGACCTCGGCTTGTAGTGCGCAGGCACCAGGGCAGGTGAGTGGGCTCGCGTTCGACGCCTTCGTGGTCCGGATGGCGAACGCACCCGCGGTCCTCGCACTGCTCGGCCACCGGGCCTGGTGGCTGCCTCGTATCCTGAACCGTGTGCTGCCGAATGTCGATATCGAGGATGAGGCACTGAGCAGGCGTGTCCCTGCCTCCGCGACCGCGCCGGACGCAGCGGTGCGGCGGCTCCCCGTCGGCCGGGACTGAGCCGGCCATGACGAAACCGGGTGGCGGTGGTCCGCGATCACGCGGCGCGTGGTGGCGGGAGGCGGCGATCACGGCGACGGCGTTCGCGTTCTGTCTGCTCGGCGGGGTGCTGCAGGTCGACGACACGCTGTCGGCGCCGCCCGCCGCCGTCTACGTCCTCGCCGTGGTGTCCTGTGCCGTGCTGCCGGTGCGGCACCGGGCACCCCTGGCCGCCCTGGCGGCCACGACCGCGGTCGGCGTGCTGGTGCCGCCCCTGGGCCTCCTGCTCACCCCGCTCATCGTGGCACCCGCCGTGATCAGCGCCTACTCCTACTCGCTCGCCGCGCGCTCCGAACGGCGCGCGGCGAGCGCGGTGTTGCTCGCTTCCGTGGCGCTGGCTACCTCGATCCCCCTGTTCGAGGACTTCTCATGGAAGGACGCGAGCAGGACGGGAGTGGTGGCGGTGTTCCCACTGGTGGCCGGCGTACTCGGTCACTCGGTGCGCAACCGACGGGCCTACCTGGCGGCCGTGGAGGAGCGGGCCCGTCGGGCCGAGGAGAGCCGGGACAGCGAGGCGCGCCGGAGGGTGGCCGAGGAACGGGTGCGCATCGCCCGGGAGTTGCACGACCTGGTGGCCCATCAGATCACCCTGGCCAACGCGCAGGCCACCGTCGCCGCCCACCTCTTCGACGCCCGCCCGGAGCAGACCCGCAAGAGCCTGAAGGAACTCGTCGAGACCACCGCCGACGCGCTCGACGACCTGCGGGCCACGGTCGGTCTGCTGCGTCAGTCCGGGGACGCGGCCACGCCCGCCGAGCCGGCACCCGGGCTGTCCCGGCTTCCCGCGCTTCTGGAGTCCTTCCGCCGCGCGGGCCTGGAGGTGTCGGTGCACCAGGAGGGCACGGCCAGGCCGCTGCCGCCGGGAGTGGACCTCACCGCCTACCGCATCGTCCAGGAGGCCCTGACCAACGTGACCAAGCACGCCGGCACCGGGAGCGCCCGGGTCCGCCTCACCTGGACCCGCGACCGCGTGACCATCACCGTCGCCGACGACGGACGGGACACGCGTACGGCGCCGACCGCGTCCACGGGACCGAGTGAGTCCACGATGCCGGACCGGCCGCCCGGTTACGGTCTGATCGGGATGCGTGAACGTGCCACGGCGGTCGGGGGACACCTCTCCGCGGGCAGGCGCCCGGAGGGCGGTTTCCTCGTCTCCGCCCAGTTGCCCCTCCCGCCCGTCAAGGACACGACACGCGACGCTGACAGAGCGACAATCACCGAGGGGGGACGGATGGCCGGCAAAGCGACAGGTGACGGACGGACGGGCGACGGAGAGGCCGGGGACACGCCGTGACGCTCAGGGTTCTCCTCGCCGACGACCAGGCCCTGCTGCGCGGCGCCTTCCGCATGCTTCTCGAAAGCGCCGACGACATCACCGTGGTCGGCGAGGCCGGCGACGGCCGGGAGGCGGTGAGACTCACCCGCCAACTGCGCCCGGACGTGGTGGTCATGGACATCCGTATGCCCGAGATGGACGGTCTCACCGCCACCTCGGAGATCTGCGCGGACCCCGAACTGCGCGCCAGCCGCATCCTGATCCTCACCACGTACGAGACCGACGAGTACATCGCCCAGGCGCTGCGCGCGGGGGCCGGCGGCTTCATCGGCAAGGGCATCGGGGCCGAGGACCTGGCGGACGCCGTGCGTACGATCGCCGACGGCGACACGCTTCTGTCCCCCGCAGCGACCCGCTCCCTGGTCGCCCGTTTCCTGGCCACACCGGACAACGCCCCGCCGCACCACCCCGAACAGCTCGCCGTCCTCACCCCGCGCGAACGCGAGATGGTGGCCCTGGTCGCGACCGGCCTGTCCAACCAGGAGATCGCCGAGCGGATGTACCTCAGCCCCTTCACCGTCCGCGCCCACGTACAGCGCGCCATGACGAAACTGGAGGCCCGCGACCGGGCGCAACTCGTGGTCATCGCCTACCGGACGGGCCTGGCCCACGCCATCCCCGACGTCGGTACCGACCGCCTGCCGTAGTCCGGTACCGGGAGCCCCTCGCGGGACGGTCCGCCAAGACCGTCCCGCCCCCTCCGCGTAGGGGAGAAGCCCGGCAGGAGTACTAGGTCATCGCATCGGGGTGAATTCCGGCAGCCCGAGCGCTGAGTGGGCCGGTCGTGCTGTAGCGGAGGGCAGGGTGACGAGGTCACGCAGCATGGTGTTGCGTTGTTCCAGGGCCCGCGCCGTGGTGGGGAAGAGCGTGGCCGCACCGTTGTCGACCAGCGCCTGATTCATGGCCACGAACTCGCGCGTGTCGCGTTCGTAGGCGGCGAAGGCCGAGCTGTGGTCCCGGTTCGTGGCTGTCCCGTTGGCGAGCATGTAGGCACCGACCAGTGCGAGGCTCGAGCCCTGTCCGGTGAGGAACGAGGGTGCGTACGCGGCGTCGCCGACGAGCGCGACGCGGCCACTGGACCAGTGGGGCATGCGGATCTGACCGGCCGTGTCGAAGAACAGGTCATCGGCGTCGTGCATGGCGTTGACCATGGCAGGGACCTCCCAGCCCGCGCCCGCGAAGACCGAGGCGACCAGGTTCCGCTGGGCGTCGGGGTCGCGGAGGGCGTCCAACGGCGGTTCCGACTGGTGGAAGTTCAGGAAGGCGTGCAGCTCGTCGCTGTCCCCGACGGCGTAGAGGGCCGCGGCTTTCCCCGGGGTGTTCCACACCATGACCTCGCGGGAGAGCCCGAAGGTGTTCGGCATGGTGAATATGGCGAAGCAGTACCCGAGGTAGCGGTGGAACTGTTCCTCGGGGCCGAACAGGGACTCCCGGGTATGTGAGTGCATACCGTCGGCGCCGACCACCAGGTCGAACGTGCGCTGTCGACCACTGTGGAACGTGACGTCGACCCCTGGTCCGGACTGGTCGAGAGTGTCGATGGAGTCGCCGAACAGAAATTCCACGTCGTCACGGACTGTCGCGTAGAGGATCGCGGCCAGATCCCCACGCCGCACCTCGAGGTCCTGGCCCTCGACCCCGCCCGCAACGGCACGCGGGCTGAGCGAGGCCACTTCACCGCCATCGGCGTCGAGGAAGGTGCAGCGACGCAAGTCGATGTGCGCGTCCTGCAATTGCGGCAGTATCCCCATCCGCCGGACCACCTCCACCGCGGTACCGCGGACGTCGATCGGGTAACCACCGTCGCGCAGTGCGCCTGCCTTCTCCACCACGGTGACCGCGCATCCGGACCGGTGCAGCCAGTACGCCAACGCGGGCCCGGCGATACTGGCCCCCGAGATCAGAACTGTGCGCTTCGCGGTAGTACTCACGCCCGTCGACAGACCGGTCGGTGTCATGCCTGGACTCCTTTCTTCGTGATACGGACAAAGAGCAGGGACAACGCGGCGACGAGGCCGGCCACGGCGAACCCGGTGACGAAAGCCGATTCAGCCGGCCGGCCCGTCATCGGCTCGGCACCGGCGTCGAGGATCGCGCCGGCGACCTGGGCGCCCAGGGCGACGCCGACCACGCGAGTGACCACGAGCAGGCTGGTGGCGATGCCGATGTCCTTGGTCTCGATGGCGGTGGCCGTGCCGGCGAGCAGCGCCGTGGTTCCGACGCCCGCGGCGAACGCGGTCAGCACCTTCGCGAGGACGAGCTGCCATTCCGCGGTGTGCAGCGACGCCAGGGCGATCAACGTGGACGCCGTGACGACCGTGCCCACGATGACCACGGCACGCGGGCCGAAACGCCGCGCCGCGATCCCGCCGACCGAATCGCTCACCGCCCCGGCGACGGCGCCGGGCAGCAGGAACAGTCCGATGTCGGTGGTGCCGGCTCCGAAGCCGTACCCGTCGCCCGACACCGCCAACAGCTGCGGGAGGAGAAAGAGCACCATCCCGGAACTGGCGGTGATGACGAAGGTGAGCACACACGCGTTCCACATCGCGGGCTTCGCCAGCATGCGCAGATCGACCATCGGCGCGGCCGCCCGGCGCTCGACGACGACCCACCCGGTCGCGAGGGCGACCACGACCGCCGCGATGGCACCGACCCTGAGCGACGGCACGCCGCCGTCCCTCGTCACCGTCACGAGCCCGAGCATGAACGCGAGCAACGTGCCACTCAGCAGCACCGTGCCGGGCCAGTCGATCCCGTTGCCCGACGGGATCGGCGGATCATGCGGCATCAGCCGCGTCACGACCAACGTCGTCGCGACGATCGCGATCGTCGGTAGCGCGAACATCCACCGCCAGGACAGGCCTTCCGCGATCGGCCCGGCAAACAGCATGCCCACCATGCCGCCGCCCGTGAACAGCGCGACGACCAGCCCGATGGCCGCTTGTGACTGTCCCGCCGTGAGGTGTTTGCGCACCAGGATGAACGAGAGGGGCAGCGCACCCACCATGACGCCCTGCAACACCTGCCCGAGCAACAACACCGGCAGGTTCGGCGCCAGACCGGCCATCACTCCACCCACCGAAACCACGGCCATCAGCCGGACCAGCACCCGCTTTCCGCCGTAGCGGTCGCCGAGTTTGCCCGCGACGGGTGTGATGACCGCGCCGGTGATGAGGAGTGCGTTGCCGATCAAAGCCCCTTCGGCAGGACTGACTCCCAGCTCACGTTGGAGCAGCGGGAGCGCGGGCTCCACCACTGACTGCAGGGTGCCGAGGGCGAGTGCCAGGATGCCGAGCGCGCCGATCGACAGCCATCCGATGCGGGAGGGGGAGACCACGGCTTCGGATAAGGACATCCCTTTCACCGGCGCTCCTCCAGCAGTTCGAACACCTGCTGCGACTCGGTGCAGAACGCCCACCGTCCGATCGGACAAAGAAAATTCGCCACCTGCTGATCACTCCAGACACCACGAGAGAAGAGGAATGCGCGAGATCCGCGCGCCTCCCACACTTCCCTCCGGCGCCCTGGCGGGCATCGTCCCCCGCAGCCGTCCTGGCCTGGTGCACCCGGACCAGCCACGCACCTGTCCTGGTGCCTACGCACTACAAGCCCACTTGGAATCCGCGCCCCGTAGGCTCGTCCGTCAACGAGCCGACGTAGACGGAGAAAGAGCGCATGGCAACGGACAGGAACCTACGCGGGCCGGCGGCAGGAGGCGACCGAACGGCCCCGCCGGCCGAGAACGCTCCTCCTCGACGCCGTACGGGCCCGATCCACTGGTTTCTGTTCAACAGCGTGGGCGTAGCGGCCTCGGTGGCCCTGATGTGGTTCGCGCCGGTGGTGCCCCTGCCGGCCTTCCTGCGCGGCCCGGCCTTCGCCACCTCCGCGCTGGCGATACCCCTGGCGCTCATCCTGGTGCCCGGCGTCCTGCTCCGCCACGTCAAGCACAAGAAGGCGCCGAAACCGGCCATCGTGGCGATCACCGTTGTGCTCCCTGCCGCGATCGTGCTGGCGGTCGTCACCCGAGAGGCCGGCGAAGAGCGGGGGCTGGAGAAGAGGGGCCGGTGGACCGAGGCCGTCGTCGTCGACGTCGACAACGGCAAGACCGACGAGTGCACGCTCCGCACCCGCGACGGCCGGGAGATCTCACCCCGGATGACGGACGGCTGCGATCCGCACAGGATTGAGCCAGGCGACACACTGCGCGTGCTGTACGACCCCAAGGGCGCAGCCGGTCCGCTGGAGGACGAGGACACGGAAGTGGACCTGGACCCCGGCGCGTACAAAGGATTGATCGGCGGCCTGGCAGCGCTGATCGTCGTGACAGGCACGTGGGGCTGGGCACGGGTGAGTCGGGGGGAGAGGTAGACGGGGGGACACCCCATGCGCACGGCGGTGGGCGGCAACACGGATCGTGCGCGGCTGCACCCGTTAAAGGCCGACTCCCGGCGGTCGACGTCATGGCGGCCTGGATCGCGCGCGTGAACATCGCCCTGGCCACGGCCTGTCAGCCGCTGCTGCCCGCCCGCTGGGCGGTGATGGGGCATGGCCGGGGCCTACACCCTCTCCCACGTCACTGGCCTCGCGCTCACCGCGTTCCTGCTGCGCAGCCGGCTCGGGGGCCGTATCGACGACGGCGGCCTGCACCGCACCTACGTGAAACTGGCTTGCGCCGCGGGGCCCGGCTGCTGGGCTGGGCCGGGCCGTGGCGCGTGCGTGCGCCGGCTTGGGAGAGGGAACGTGGTGCACTGCCCCCGCCTTGGCTGCCGGGTCGCTCATGACAGCCCTGGCGTACCTCCTTCTTGCCCGGTTGCTTCACTACGGCCTGTTCGGCGGCAGGGCAACGGCCCGGCGGGGGATCCATCTCTTCGACGCGCACCTCCCGCCCTCTTGACGCTCCCTCAGCCGCCCGCGATGTCCCCATGTGGTCCAAGGTCTATGTCTGTGGGGTGGATTGCGTAGGCGCTGCGAATGGAGGGGTGAAGGTCACAGAAGCATATCGGGCGTTTTCGGTCTTCGATCTTCACGGAAGGCTCACAAGTTGGCTAAGTTGACCACTGCGTGCACGACTTCCTCCGACAGGCAGGTGGTTTTGTGCGCTCTCGGACGGAAGGAGCGCCCTTTTCCATGGCGATGGAACGAACCTCGCGCCCCGGAGTGACCGACTCCGCGGGCAAGGCCGACTCCCTTGGCCAGAGCGAAGGGCCGAGCCCTGACGAGGTCCGGCGGCGGATCGACAGCCTCTACGACCGGGCCGAGAGCGACACGGGTACCTTCAACGCGACCCGCTTCGCAGCGATCCCGCGCCAGCGGGGCACGGCCGCCAGCGCCCCGTCCCAGGGGGAGACGGACCCCGCGATCGGAACTCTTGCCCGGCAGTGGTTCGACGCCGCCCGTGCCAAGCTGGGCCCGACCGTGCCGGTGTCGCAGCCGGACAGGAGGTTGCCGGCCCGTCCCGACCGCGCGCCCCAGGCGGCACGGCCCGTGCGCCCGGCGGAACGTCCTGCGGAGCCCCGCGCTCTCGAAGCGCCCCAGGCGCCCACCGGCATTGCGGGGGAGTTGACCGGCGGATCAGCCAAGGCACCGGCCACTGGAGTCCTCCCGGAGCTCTCCGGCCGGCGTGTCGCACCGGCTGCGGCGGGCGATTCCCGGTGGGACGAGAATGCCTGGCGCGCCGGTGGACAGCCGGTCGTCGGCGACGTGGCGGCGCGACCGCTGTACGAGCCCGTACCAGCGCCTGCCCCGGAGTCCGGTCCACTGCCCGGCCCGCAGTCCGCCGCGGCGCTGCCCACCGTCGCGCAAGGCGGGTGGGAGACGTACGGTGCCGGTCCGGCGGCCGGCGCGACCGAAACGTATGCCATGGCGCTGTCAGCCGATCCCACCGCGTACTACACCTCCGGTCCATCGGCCGACGTGACCACCGCGACCCATGGCGCCGGTCTGCCGAGCATCCCTGCATCTGTCCTGGCGGCCCCTGTTGGGCCAGTGCCCGCCGAGCCGACCACCGCACCCGAACCGGCCACCGCACCCACCCCGACGGAACCGGTTACCTTCTCGGCAGGCGAGACTCCGTTCACCACCTTCACGGCCGGTGTTCACGGTGGCTCCTGGCTGTCGCCGGACGCCGGCCACAGCACCCAGGCCGAGCGGGTGGTCGCGTTCGCCCGAGCGCAGATCGGTCGGCCCTGTGTGTGGGGCGCGGTCGGGCCGGGGTCGTACGACGCCCCCGGTCTGACCCAGGCGGCGTGGAAAACTGCCGGCGTCACGCTTCCCCGGACGACCCAGGCCCAGTGGGGAGCGGGAGTGCAGGTCTCGCTCGCTGACGCCCAGGCCGGAGACCTGGTCTTCTTCCACGACGACCTCGGTCACGTCGGCATCTGGAGCGGCGACGGCATGGTGATTCACGCCCCGGGCCCGGGAGCGCTCATCCGTGAGGAGTCGGTGTTCTTCGCCGGCCAGTCGGCGATCAAGGGCGCGGTCCGCCCGGCCTGACGCCCCTCTCCTTCATCAGACCTGGAGGCGGTGGGAATCTCGTGCGATGCGGTCCTGGAGGAGTGGATGCCGGACGCTGTTTCAGTGGGTCCGGGGCGTTGTCGGGATCGAGGGAGTGGCGCGGACGGCGGGGTTCCTCGCATTGCCGGACTTGGAAGCCCAGTGGGGCTGCGGCGAGGTAGGCGCTGAGCGGACGGTGGTGCTCGACGAGGAGGGACGGGCGGCCGTCCGGACCGCGACGGCGGGCCAGGGTCGGCCGGAGGTAGGACACCAGCAGGTGTGCGTCCGAGATCACGAGGCTTCCGCCAGGGCGCAGGACACGTACGAACTCCGCCCATACGGGGGCCAGATCGGGGACGTGCATCAGGGCGAGGGCGCAGACGACGGTGTCGACCGCGTTGTCGGGAAGCGGTAGTCGGTGCAGGTCGGCCTCGCGGAAGGTGACATCTGGCAGACGCTTGCGGGCCTGGGCGAGCATGTCCGCGTGCCGACGGGCAGGCCGTCCAAGATGCGCCGGACAACGGGCTGCTCGTCGAGGACGAGGCGGTGGCTGCGCCATAGGCCGCACCGGTTACCGCTCAGCGACAGCAGCGGCTCCAGCACGGCCCACTCTTCGTCGGTCAGATCGCCTCTGCTGATCACGTCCGGCGCGGTGAATCGCTCGTCGGACAGCCGCGGTCATGCCTCTGCCTTCTTCATCAATTCCACCAGCGTGGAGAAGCTGTCCGCGGCGTGGCCGGCGTCCATGCCGCGCCGGAAGAGCTCGACGACCGCGGCCGGAAGCGTGGTGTCGACTCCCGCGTCCGCGTTGGTGTGCAGGACGTGCTCGACGCTGGCCATCCCCATGGCGAGGCGGTCCACGTCGCCGATGTGGCGGCCGGCGTCGATGCGCTCGGCGTAGAAGGAGAAGAATCCCGGCAGCGAATTCGCGGTCTCCACCGCGTGCGGCAGGATGTCCGCCGCCGTCAGGCCGTTGGCGTCGGCGAGGGTGATGGCCTGCCAGTAGCTCAGCATGGAGGTCCAGAACATGACCATGCCGATCTGGTACATGAGAGCGGCGAGCCCGGGGTCCTCTCCCCGGTGGTCGGTCCGCCCCGTGATGACTTCGAGCGCGGGCCGGTGCTGGTCGAAGACCTCACGCGGGCCGCTGTAGAAGGTCGCCGATTCGGCCTGACCGATCCCGGAGGGCGGCACGGTGACGCCGCCGGTCAGCTGGACGGCACCCCGCTCGGCCGCCCAACAGGCCGCGGCCCGGGCCTTTTCGGGCGTGTCCGAACTGAGGTTCACCAGGATCCGGCCGGCCAGCGCGGCCGCGGCGGGCTCGAGCGTGGCGTACATGGCGTCGTAGTCCGTGAGGCTGAGGATCACCAGCTCATTGGAGACAAGGGCCTCCTCCACGTTCGGTGCGAGCACCGCCCCGCGCGCGACCAGGGCGTCCGCGCGCGACGCGGTGCGGTTCCAGACGGTGACGTCGTAGCCGCGGTCGAGGAAGGCGCCGGCCATGGCCTGCCCCATGGGGCCAAGGCCGATGACGGTGACCGACTGCTTGGTGCCGCTCATGATGAGATCTCCACCCTTCGCTAAAACGATCGCTCTATTTAGAGCGCGACGAGAACGTATCACAGCTCTAGAACGAGCGCTCTACTCAATGGGCGATACGGTGGCTCCATGCAGACCAGCACACGGGACCGGATCGTCATCGCTGCATCACGCCTCCTGCAGCGGCAGGGCTACGTCGGCACGGGAATCAAGCAGATCGCCCAGGAGGCGCAGGCCACCCTCGGCTCCGTCTACCACTTCTTCCCGGGCGGCAAGGAGGCCGTCGCCGTCGCCGCGATCAAGCACAGCACCGAGGAGTTCGCGACGCTCCTGCGGAAGGCACTGGACAGCGAGGAAGACCCGGCGGAGGCCGTGACGGCCTGCGCCCGGCAACTCGCCGACGAACTGCGCGAGTCGGGCTGGATCGACGGCTGCCCCGTCACGGCAGCGGCCCTGGAGACGCTCGGCACCGACTCGGAGATCCAGCAGGCGTGCGCCGACGCACTGCGCGGCTGGGAGCAGTTGGTCCGCGACAAGCTGCTGCGCTGCGGCTTCCCCTCCCAGAGCGCCCGGGAACTGGCGACCACCGTCATCTCCACCCTGGAAGGTGCCGAAGTCACCGCCCAGGTCAACCGCAGCGAGGAACCACTACAGGTGGCTGGCCGGCAACTCGCCCGCCTCGTACGCTCGCACGAGGTCTAGCCACCGCCGTAGCCACCGCCGGCAAGCGACAGACGTCGATCGGAGAAACGGCGCCTGTCGTTCAACGATCCCCACCATCACGCGATGCGGAGTGGGCGCTGGTGCGGGATCGGATGCCGGTGCCGGGATGGCTGGCAGGCGGGGAGGCAGACCGGAGGGCTACTGCCATCGGCAGATGATCGACGCGGCGCGCTACTTCGTCGACAACGGCATCAAATGGCGGGCAATGCCCCCGAACTTGCCACCCTGGCCACGTGCGTATCGCCTCGGCTCTGCCAGTCGTTGCGGACCACATACGGGATCTTGAGACCACGAGCAGCCCATGGCAGGCTCATGCCGCATGATCGATGAATTCGCGAAGGACAACCTGCACGGGAGACTGCGGCGGGATCGCAATGCGCTGCTCTGGAAACTCGACGGCTTGTCCGAATACGACGCCCGCCGACCTTTGACAGCGACCGGGACCAACCTCCTCGGCCTGGTGAAACACGTGGCCACCGTCGAAGCCAGGTACTTCGGCGAGGTCTTCGACCGCCCTTCCCCGGAGCCGCTGCCCCGGTGGCAGGACTACAACGGCAGCGATCTGTGGGCGACCGAGGACGAGACCCGCGATCAGATCATCGGGTTCTACCGGCGCACGTGGGAACACTCGGACGCGACGATCAACGAGCTTCCCCTCGACGCCCCCGGCCACGTGCCGTGGTGGCCGGAGCCTTATCCCAACACGAACCTGTTCGCCGTCATGGTGCATGTCCTCGGCGAGTCCATCCGGCATGCCGGGCACGCCGATATCCTGCGCGAGGGCCTCGACGGCCGGACCGGGGTGCGCGCCGAACACGAGGAGCAGATCGACGAGGACGCCCGCGCAGCCTACTGCGCGAAGATCGAACAGGCCGCCAGGTCGGCCGCACCAATCAAGACCATGCGGACAGGGCGTACTTCGTCGCCGAACACCTGACCTGGCTGCGCGAGCGGGCTCGTCGCGCGCCTCGCGCGGCCAGGCATCGAGTCCGGCGAACGCCTCGACCGGCACCGCTGGAAGGCCGAACGGCCGATCGCCTGGCTCTTCGGCTACCGCCGCCTCACCGTCCGAAACGAACGAAAGGGCTCCCACTGCCTCGCCTTCCTCCGCTTGGCCGCTGCCCTGACCTTCTACAAGAAGCTCGCGAACCCTGCCGGTCGGCCGCCGCCTGCAAGGAAGACTAGCCAGCGACGGTTCACGCCGTATCAAGGAATTCGACGGGGTATCACAGTGACCAGAGACATCTTCCCTAACCGTGGGCTCTATCAGTTCGGCTACTGCGCTGTGTTCGTGAGAGGCATCGCTCCCGCTGAACTTCTGGCGCGGGTAGGAGGTGCAGGCCTTCGTCCTGTCGCCTTGACCCGCATTGACACAATGACCATTGAGGCCCTCGGCGAGGACATCGACGAAAATGACATGCCGGGGCTGGACCTTGAGCAGCTGCAGGACAGCGGAGTACTCGCCGGCGATGGCCCCGTTCTTCGGTCCGGCGAACACGACGGTTGGTCATTCGTGATCGAGCCCGAGGGCTCCTGGCTGGCAGCAGACGGCATCGTGACGTCGGCGTCCCGCAAGACAGTGGCGCTCTCACTGAGGGACAGCGAGTCAGGCGCGTGCTGGATCTCCTACGCCGAGGACGGCGAGATCCTCTCATCCTTCGATCCGCTCTTCCCTGACATCGACTCGGGTGCGCGGCCTGAAGTGCTCGGACGGCTCACCGGTCATGTCGCGGCCATCAACAACGGTGAGCGTCACGATGCCTACGCGAACGCAGTGCGAGCGATCCAGCAGCGGCTGCAGTGCACGGTGCCCCCGGAAGCCGATGAGCGCCGCCTTCTTACGATCAAAATCGCTGACGGGTACTGAGCCGGCGCGATGCGGCCTTCCCACCGCGGCCGACCGCATGCGTCCTGCACGACTGCTGCGGCAGCCCACTCGGACCGCCGCCGGCCAGTACGGCGGCGGTGTTGTGCTGGGCGAGGTAGGTGAGCAAACCGGCGCCGGTGGTAACGAGGATCTCCACCACGGCCAGGGCCCGGCTCCGCCGCATGTGTTGCTTCGTTGATCAGCCTCATGAAGGAAGCACCACGCGTGGATGCCCGCCCAGGCGTGCGGGGCGACGCCACCGCCCGCGGGCATCACGGGCACCGAGCACCAGATGACCGACCCGCGCAGCGAAGACCGGCCAGCGGCCTTCCAGTTCAGAAACAGAATCCGAGGAGGTTCGCCCCTACCGCACGGGTCACCGCGCGTCACGTCACGCGAGTGCCCTCGCGGTCTTCCAGGGCGCTGATGGCGCTCGCGGTGAGGCTGTGAGTGATGTGGCCCCGCATCAGCTGGGCGGCTTCGGCGGGGCGGCCGTCCGCGATGAGGGAGACGAGTTGGTGGTGTTCCTGTAGGTCCCGGGTGCGGGGTTCGTCACCGGGCGGGAGTTCGAGGCCGAGGCGCCGGTAGCGGTCGGACTTGTCCCACAGGTCGTCCAGGAGACGGATGAGGACATCGTTGTGCGAGGCCCGGTACAGCGCCTGGTGGAAGGCGCGGTGGGCCGTGAGTGCCTCTTCCCCCCATTGGCGAGTGACGGGGAGGAGCTTGTCGACGGCGGCCTGCATCGTGGTGATGTCGTCGTCGGTCCGTCGCTGGGCGGCGAGTTCGGCGGCGGTCGGGTCCAGGGACAGGCGGACTTCGAACAGCTGGCGGGCCTCGTTCGAGTTCATGACGGAGACCCGGACGTCCCGGTGGGTTTCGACGGTGACAAGACCCTCGCTGCTGAGGCGGCGGATGGCCTCGCGCAGGGGCGTGATGCTCATGTTGAGGGACTCGGCGAGGTCGTACTGGGCGAGCCGTGACCCGGCAGGAAGAGTGCCGGAGAGGATCCGATCGCGGAGTTCAGCGTAGGCGAGGTCGCTCTTGCTGAAGAACAGGTTCTGTCCTGCCATGGCCCCCTGACCGTTCCTTCCCGGAGGTTCCCCACCCCTTGACATCCCGCATCGGATCAGCCGAGTCTAACAGGCGTCACATCTTATAAGATATGAGAAAGGCCCGCAGTGAAGATCACCAACGTCTACGAGGGCGTCGTTCCGATCAGCTCCTCGATCCGCAACGCCTGGATCGACTTCAGCTCCATGGACTGTTCGATCGTGGCGATCGAGAGCGACGTCATCCGGGATGGCAAGCCCGTGGTGGGCTACGGCTTCAACTCCAACGGCCGCTACAGCGCCGGAGAGATCCTGCGCCGCCGAATCCTGCCCCGCCTCCTCGACGCCGAGCCCGGCAGCCTGCTCGACGAGCGGGGCGGCCTGGACCACGCCAAGGCGTGGGACGTGATGATGCGTAACGAGAAGCCCGGCGGGCACGGCGAGCGCTCGGTCGCGGTCGGTGTGGTGGACATGGCCCTGTTCGACCTGGCCTCCAAGATCGAGGGCAAGCCGCTGTACCGGTATCTGTCCGAGCGCTACGGCGACGGGCAGCCCGACGACTCCGTCTTCGTCTACGCCGCCGGCGGCTACTACGCCCCCGGCAAGACCCTCACCGACCTCCAGGACGAGATGCGCGGCTTCCTCGACCTGGGCTACGACGTCGTCAAGATGAAGATCGGCGGCGCCGACCTGGCGGAGGACCTGCGTCGTATCGAGGCCGTCATCGACGTCCTGGACGGCGACGGCTCCCGGCTGGCCGTCGACGTCAACGGCCGCTTCGACCTCCAGACGGCCCTGGAGTACGGGCGGGCCATCGAGCCCTACGGGCTGTTCTGGTACGAGGAGATCGGCGACCCGCTCGACTACCACCTCAACGCCACCGTCGCCGAGCGCTACACCGGCCCCATCGCCACGGGCGAGAACCTCTTCTCCCTCCAGGACGCCCGCAACCTGATCCGCTACGGCGGCCTGCGCCCCGACCGCGACACCGTCCAGGTCGATCCCGCGCTCTCCTACGGTCTGGTGGAGTACCTGCGCATCCAGGACATGCTCCGTCAGCACGGCTGGTCATCGAGGCGCTGCATCCCGCACGGCGGGCACCAGTTCTCCCTGCACATCGCGGCCGCCCTCAAGCTCGGTGGCAACGAGTCCTACCCGGGCGAGTTCCAGCCCACCGGCGGCTTCGCCGACGACGCCGTCGTCGAGAAGAGCCGCGTCGGCCTGACCGACACCCCCGGCATCGGCTTCGAGAGCAAGGCCGCCTTCCACAAGGTGCTGCGCGCCCTGCACAGCTGACCGCCGCCCCACCGCAGATGCGCCCGCCACGGGCGGGCGCCGTCGCCCGGCGCGCCTGAAAAGCGGCCGCCGGACACGGGCGCCACACACGAGATCGGGGGCGCGCGAGCAGCCTCGCGTCCCCCGCACCCCCACGGGACAGGGCTACACACGATCGTCGTGCAAGGGAGCACCAACGATGACAAGCACCACCACCGCCGGCCGCCC
The DNA here is from genome assembly GCF_002150735.1 of Streptomyces africanus. Taxonomy (GTDB): domain Bacteria; phylum Actinomycetota; class Actinomycetes; order Streptomycetales; family Streptomycetaceae; genus Streptomyces; species Streptomyces africanus. The sequence goes on along the minus strand of NZ_MUKA01000111.1, from coordinate 35,138 downwards.
GCAGCGGTCACGGCTGAGCCGTCTCATACGGGAGCTGTGGTTCCAGGTCGTCCTGGCCGCCGTCCTCGGCATCGCCGTCGGCATCCTCGCGCCCGGGCTGGGTGAGGACCTCAAGCCGCTCAACGACTGGTTCATCGCGCTGGTCAAGATGATCGTGATCCCGGTCGTCTTCTGCGTGGTCACCACCGGCATCGCCTCCATGGACAACCTGCGCAAGGCCGGCCGGATCGGTGTGAAGGCGATCGGCTACTTCCTGGTGCTGTCCCTGGCGTCCATGCTGATCGGGCTGGTCGTCGCCAACATCTTCCAGCCCGGCTCCGGCCTGCACGTCGACCCCTCGTCGCTGAACGCCGACGACGTGCCCGAGACCGCCGCAGAGCACGCCACCTTCACCGGCTTCGTCTCCTCCCTCATCCCCGCCTCCCTGCTGGGCGCGATCACCGGGGATGCGATCCTGTCGGCGCTGATGGTCTCGATCGTCTTCGGTGTGGCCCTGAACATGGCCGGCGAAGAAGGGGCACCGCTGACCCGCGGCATCAAGGCACTGTCGGACGTCGTCTTCCGCATCGTGGGCTGGGTGATGCGGCTCGCGCCCCTGGGCACCTTCGGCGCCCTGGCCACCGTGGTCGCCACCTACGGCGCCGAGAGCCTCAAACAGCTCGGCTACCTCATCATCCTGTTCACCGCGACCTGCGTCGTCTACGTCCTGGTCGTCCTCGGCGCCATCATGCGGGCCTGCCACCTGAGCCTGTTCGGCCTCATCCGCTTCCTCAAGGCCGAACTGCTCGTCGCCCTCAGCACCTGTTCCAGCGAGGCCGTCCTGCCCCAGCTGGTACGCAAACTGGAGATCCTCGGCATCGGCCGGCCCGTGGTCGGCATCGTCATCCCCTCCGGGTTCTCCTTCAACCTGGACGGCTCCGCGGTCTACCTCACGATGGCCTCCCTCTTCCTGGCCCAGGCCATGGGCATCGACCTGTCCTGGCAGCAGCAGCTGATCATGGTCGGCGTCATGATGCTCACCAGCAAGGGCACCGCCGGGATCGCGGGCGGCGCGTTCATCGTCCTCGCCAGCACCGTCACCGCGCTCGGCCACATCCCGCTCGCCGCCCTCTCCCTGATCGTCGGCATCGACCGCATCCTCAACGAGGGCCGCGTCTTCATCAACGTCCTCGGCAACGCCGTCGCCACCATCGTGATCGGCAAGTGGGAGAACGACTTCGACACCGAACAGGCCCGCAAGGTCCTGCACTCCCGCACCACCACAACCACGCCGCCGCAGACCGAGTTGGACACCAAGGTCGGCGCCGGCAAGTAGCCGTGCCACCCTGCTTCGGTAATTGACAGGGTACGAACGTACCTCTTAACGTACCCACATCCGGGGGCGACGCCGTCAGCTCAACGAGGAGCACCGATGCAGCACCTATATGACATAGATGTCCAGGTTCCGATGCGTGACGGCGTAGCCCTCGCCGCCAACGTGTGGCATCCGGCCGAGGGGGAGGCCCCGACGCTGCTCGTGCGCTTGCCGTACGGCAAGGACGTGATGGGCTTCGGCCAGTCAGCCATCCCCGACCTCCTGACTCTGGTGGAGGCCGGCTACGCGGTGGTGGTGCAGGACTGCCGGGGCACCCACCGCTCGGAAGGCGAGTTCGTTCCCCATATGGCCGACCGGGCCGACGGCGAGGACACCGTCGCCTGGATCGCCGGCCAGCCGTGGTCGGACGGCACGGTGGGCATGTACGGGCCGTCCTACCTCGGGATGGTCCAGTGGGAAACAGCCGTAACCGGCGCCCCCGCCCTCAAGGCGATCGCGCCGACCTTCACCTCCATCGACAACTACGAGGCGCCCTGGTACTCCGCGGGCGGAGCGCTGTCACTGAGCCTGGTCACGGTGTGGAACGCCATGATGTACGCGGCCGACGCGCAGCGTTCCCTGGCGGCCGGTGAGGACACCGTGTCCCAACTGCAGCAGCTCGGTGAGGCGGCGCTGTTTCCCGAGCCTCTCAACGATGTGCTGCCGACGGCCGAGGTTCCGGTCCTGGCGGCCTACGGCAAGTGGTGGGACGACTGGATGGCCCACCCCTCCCACGATGGGTACTGGGACGCCATGGAGCTCACACCCGAGCTCAAGAACGTCACCGCCCCGGCGCTCAACATCGGCGGCTGGTACGACCTGTACATCGGCCAGACCGTCCGCACCTACACCACCGCCCGCCGGCAGGCGGGCAGTGTGCAGGCGCGCGAGGGGCAACGGCTGGTCATCGGTCCGTGGGACCACATGTCCGCGAGTGGCGTCTATCCCGACCGCTCCTTCGGCCCGCTGGCCAGCGCCCAGACGATGGGCCTGACCGGCCTGCACGTGAAGTTCTTCGACCGCTGGCTCCGCGGCGACACCACCGCTCTCGACGACGTGGCGCCCGTGAAGATCTTCGTCATGGGCATCGACCAGTGGCGCGACGAGCAGGAGTGGCCGCTGCCCGACACGCGGTGGACCGACTACCACCTGACCAGCGCCGGCCACGCCAACACAGCGGCCGGCGACGGCCTGTTGACGACCGAGCCGCCCACCGGCACCGGGCACGACACCTACCTCTACGACCCGCGCCGCCCGGTTCCCACGGCCGGCGGGGCGTCCATGCCGGTGACACCCGGTTTCTGCGGCCCGGTCGACCAGCGGACCGTCGCGGGCCGCGAGGACGTCCTGTGTTTCACGGGCCCTGTGCTGGAGGAGCCCGTCGAGGTCACGGGTCCCGTCAGACTGACCCTGTTCGTGTCCTCCTCGGCGGTGGACACCGACTTCACCGCCAAGCTCGTCGACGTCTTCCCCGACGGCAAAGCGATCAACCTGTGTGACGGGATCCTGCGCGCCCGCTACCGGGGCGGCCTCGCCACCGAAGAACTGATGGAGCCCGGCACCGTCTACGAAATCACCGTCGACATGACCGCCACCTCCAATGTGTTCCTTCCCGGTCACCGCATCCGCGTGGACGTCTCCAGCAGCAACTTCCCGCGCTACGACCGCAACACCAACACCGGCGGCGTCATCGCCCGCGAGAGCGAGGAGCAGATGATCCCCGCGGTCAACCACATCCATCACGGCCCGAACCACCCCAGCCGTCTGGTCCTGCCGGTCATCGACCGGAAGGACCAGCGATGAGCGCCACCGACCGGGTCGCCGAACTGACCGCGACCTTCGCGGCCTCTTCCCTCAACACGGCCTGGCTGCTGTGCGACCGGCACCCCGCCGACCGCGTCGCGTTCACCGTGGTCGACAGTGACGGCAAGGCTTCCACACTGACCTTCGGCGATCTCGCCGCGAACTCGCACCGCTGTGCGCGGGCGCTGCAGGGGCTCGGAATCGGTCCGGGCGACAGGGTGGCGACCCTGATGGGCAAGAGCACCGACCTGGTCACCGTCATCCTCGCGATCTGGCGGCTCGGTGCGGTCTACGTCCCGCTGTTCACCGCGTTCGCGCCCCAGGCCATCGCCCTGCGCCTGGAAGGCTCCGGTGCGCACGTCGTGGTCGTCGACCCGGACCAGCGCCAAAAACTCGACCCGGGCCCCGACATGCCGGACGATCCGCAGCGCCGCGTCGTCGTCACCGGAACCACCGCCTCCCGCGGTGACACCTTGCTGGCTGACCTCGTCGCGGCCGCGTCGCCGGAGCCGGTGCCCGCCATCCCCACGAGCGGGGACGGACCGCTGGTGCACATGTTCACCTCCGGCACCACCGGCAAGCCCAAGGGGGTCGTCCACCCCGTCTCCTACATCGCGGGATGGCAGGTCTACCTGGAGTACGGCCTCGGCGTCACCCAGGACAGCAGGTACTGGTGCGCCGCCGACCCCGGCTGGGCCTACGGGCTGTACGCCGCCATCGTCGCTCCGATGGCCGCCGGCATCCCCAGCCTGCTGCTGTCCGGCGGGTTCTCCGCCGAGACGACCTGGCGCACCCTCGTCGACCACGAGGTCACCGACTTCACCGCCGCCCCGACCGTGTACCGGGGACTGCGCTCCTCGTCGGTGCCGGTGCCGCGGGGGCTGCACCTGGAACGGGCGTCCAGCGCGGGGGAGCCACTGACTCCCGAGGTCAACGAGTGGGCCGGCTCCGCGCTCGGCCTGACCGTGCACGACCACTTCGGGCAGACCGAGGTCGGGATGCCGTTGGCCAACCACCACCATCCCGAACTCGCCCGCCCCCTCAAGGCCGGATCGATGGGCCGGCCGCTGCCCGGCTGGAGCCTCACCGTCCTGGCCGACGAGAAGGACGAACCCGCCGGACCAGGCGTGCTCGGCCGGGTCGCGATCGACGTCGCCGCCAGCCCGCTGATGACCTTCAGCGGCTACCAGATCCCAGGGCAGAGCGACGCCAAGTTCACCGCCGACGGCCGCTGGTACCTCACGGGCGACACAGGGAGGGTCGACGCCGAGGGCGACTTCTTCTTCTCCTCCCGCGACGACGACGTCATCATCATGGCCGGCTACCGGATCGGGCCGTTCGAGATCGAGAGCGTCCTCGCCCAGCACCCCGCAGTCGCCGAATGCAGCGTCATCGGCGCACCCGACGACGTCCGCGGCGAGGTCATCGAGGCGTACGTCGTCCTCCGCGACGGTCACGACGCCTCGCCGGAACTGGCCGCCGAACTCCAGCTGCTGGTCAAGACCCGCTACGCCGCCCACGCATACCCGCGCACGATCCACTTCATCGACGCCCTGCCCAAGACACCCAGCGGCAAGACCCAGCGCTACCTGCTGCGCAGCCGCCGACGCACCGAACTCGCCACCCCGGAGCCACGTTGACCGACACCCAACCTCTCCTCGTCGAGCAACGCGGCACCGTCCGGTGGCTGCTGCTCAACCGCCCGGAGCGGCGCAACGCCCTCGACGTCACCCTCATCGAGGCCCTGGGCAAGCAGATCACCAGCGCCGAGGCCGACCCCGGCACAGCGGTCGTCGCCGTGGCAGGCGAGGGGCCGAGCTTCTGTGCCGGCGGGGACTTCCACCAGTTCCTGGAGCTGCACGAGCGGGGCGACAACCCGGTCGACTTCCTGACCGACGTGTCGGCCTGCTTCAGCCGCATCGCGGCCAGCCCGAAACCATGGGTCGCCGTCCTGCACGGTCACGCCGTCGCCGGCGGCCTCGAACTCGCACTGGTCTGCGATGTCGTCGTCGCCGCCGACACCACGCTCATCGGCGACGGCCACCTCAACCGGCGGCTGGTACCGGCCGCCGGGTCAAGCGTGCGGCTTCCCGGTGCGGTCGGACGGGGACTGTCGCGCTGGCTCCTGCTCACCGGCGAACTGCTGCCCGCGACCGCTTTCGCGCACACCGGCTGGATCCACGCGATCGTGCCCGAGGCCGACCTCGACGCCACCGCCACCCGCATCTGCCACCAACTGGCCGACCGCCACAGCCCCGCCCAGCAACGGCTCAAGACGCTCCTGCACCGGATCGACGGCATCGCCCCCGAGCAGGCCCTGCGCGAGGAACTGGCCACCTTCGCCGACAACTGGTCGGCGAGCTCCGTGGCCGACACCCTGCGGGCCTTCCTCGCTCCCCGGACCACGAAAGCAGAAAACAAGTGAACCGCTACCACGGACGCGTCGTCGCCATCACCGGCGCCGCACAAGGCCTCGGCCTCGCCATGGCGACCCGGTTCGCCGCGGAGGGCGCCACCGTTGCATTGGCCGACGTCAACGCCCCAACCCTCACCGACGCCGTCGAGACGATCGCCCATGCCCATGAGGCGAAACTCCGTACCGACGTGGTGGACGTGACCGACTCCGCGCAGGTCAACGACTGGATCACCGGTGTCACCGCCGCTCTCGGCCGCCTCGACGTGCTGGTCAACAACGCCGGCATCATCCGCGACAACCGCGTCGAGGACATCACCGACGACGACTGGCACGCGGTCATCGACGTCAGCCTCACCGGCGGCTTCCACTGCGCCCGCGCCGCGTTCGGCCCCATGAAACGCCAGGGCTACGGACGCATCATCAGCTTCTCCTCGATGTCATGGCGCGGGAACTTCGGCCAGACCAACTACGTGGCCGCCAAGGCCGGCATCGTCGGCATGACCCGCACCCTCGCACTCGAGGGCGCCCGCCACGGCATCACCGCCAACGCCATCGCCCCCGGCCTCATCGACACACCCATGCTCGCCTCCATGAACGGCCCGGCACGCGACAAACTCACGGACAAGATCCCCATGCGCCACACCGGCAGGCCCGAGGACATCGCCGAAGCCGCAGCCTTCCTCGCCAGCGAAGCCGCCGGCTACATCACCGGCATCGTCCTGGACGTGGACGGCGGGATCTCCATCGGATCCTCCATCCGATAACCGCGAACCGGGCGACTGAACGTCACTCAAGGGGACACTCCGCGCCGGTACGTTAGGCGGTACGCTAGTACCCATTTGCCAGGGGTCGGCCTTCCGGTCCGGACGGCCACCCGCCGCTTCAGGCGGAGACGCTCATGGGAGACTGCTGCGGTGACGGCCCGAACTGACTCGCGCGACCGACGCCCACGCCGTACGGCGCGCAGGCGGGTCGTCGACACTCACCGGCGGGACGAACTGCTGCGCCAGGCCGAGGCGATCATCCTGACCGAAGGCTTCACCGCGGTGACCATGGATGAGCTCGCCCAGCGACTGGGGTGCTCCAAGGCGACGCTGTACAGCCTCGCCTCCACGAAGGAACAGCTGGTCTTGGCGATCACCCGCGCCTTCTTCAGGGAGGCGACAGCCGAGATCGAGCAGGCGGTCCAGGCCGAGCCCGACCCCCGGCAGCGCATCCGCGTCTATCTCGCCGGCGTCGGCACGGCCATGCGCCGGCATTCCCACGCCTTCTACGACGACATGGTCGGCTACGAGCCGACCGCGCAGATCTACCGCAAGAACTCCGCCGCCGCGGCGCGCCGGGTCCACGAACTGATCGAGGAGGGCGTACAGGCCGGCGCTTTCCGCGCGCTCAACGGCCAATTCGCCGCCCAGGTCGTGGCGGTCACCATCGACGCGGTCCAGTCGGGGGTCCTCCTGGAGAGGACCGGCCTGACCGCCGGTGACGCCTTCTCCGAGCTCGGTGACCTTCTGCTGGACGGGCTCAGCTCGGGGCAGGGCGCATTCGAGTCTCCTTCCACAGCTGTGCGATCGCCCAGGTAAGCCCGGGGGAGGAGGGGCGCACCTCGCGGATCTCGCTACAGGCACCACCCAATGTCCAGAACGACGTGCGCTGTCATTGCCCTCCGTTCTTCGCCAGGCAGAGATCGCCGATCCATGGATAAACCTTCCTCTCCCGCCCTTGCGCGGGCGCCCCTACGGTCGGGGCTACGGGCGCTCAACGGCCCGCCGTGACGAAGGAGCAAGACCCCCATGAAGATGACCGGCAACACGATCCTGATCACCGGCGGAACCTCGGGCATCGGCCTCGGTCTGGCCCTGCGCCTGCACGAATCCGGCAACAAGGTGGTGGTCGCCGGCCGGCGCAAGGAACTCCTGGACGACATCACGGCCGAGCACCCGGGCATCGACGCGCTCGTCCTCGATGTCGCCGACCCCGACTCGATCGCGCGGGCTCGTGAGACCTTGGCGGCGAGCCACCCGGGGCTGAACGTCCTGGTCAACAACGCCGGCATCATGCTGCTGGAGAACCTCCTCGACCCGGCCGGACTCCAGGTCGCCGAGGATCACGTCGCGGTCAATCTGCTCGGCACGATCCGGATGACGTACGCCTTCCTGCCCCTGCTCGCGGGCAAGGACGACGCGGTCGTCATGAACGTCACCTCCGCGCTGGCGTTCGTACCGTTCCCGAGCACCCCGACCTACAGCGCGACCAAGGCCGCGCTGCACTCCTTCTCCGAGAGCCTGCGCATCCAGCTCGCCGGTGCCGGCGCCGGCGTCCAGGTGATCGAGGTGGTCCCGCCGGGCGTGCGCACGACCCTGCTGGGCCAGCAGGACAGCGATCAGTCCATGCCGTTGGACGACTTCCTCACCGAGACCCTCGATCTGCTGCGCGAGAAGCCCGACGCGAAGGAGCTGGTCGTCGAGCGCGCCAGGTTCATCCGCGACGCGGTGGCCAACGGCTCCTACGACGACGTCCTCGCCATGATCAGCGGCAGCTGACCGACCCGCAGTGATCGACGCGGAACGGTAAGGAAGCGTCTTCGGTGTCGCCCTCAGCCATGGATCGGCGGTCTCTGGATAGCCGGGCGGGATGCGGCGAGGATGGGGGCATGGACAAGAAGGAACTGGCGGATTTCCTGCGGCACCGGCGTGAGATGTTGCGCCCCCGCGACGTCGGCCTGGCCGAGGGGCCGCGCAGGCGTACGCAGGGGCTGCGCCGCGAGGAGGTCGCCCAGCTCGCCGGCATGTCCACCGACTACTACGCCCGGCTGGAACAGCAGCGTGCTCCGCAGCCCTCCGTCCAGATCACCACCGCTCTCGCCCGGGCCCTGCGGCTGACCCTGGACGAACGCGACCATCTCTTCGTCCTCATCGGCCACAACGCCCCGGCCCGCTTCCAGCGCTCCGAACATGTCAACCCGACGCTGCTGCGGGTCCTGGACCGCCTGGACGACACCCCGGCCCTGGTGCAGACCGACCTGGTCGACACCCTCGCGATGAACCCGTTGGCCGTCGCGCTGCTCGGCGACCAGACCCGCCACACCGGGCTGGCCCGCAGCGGCTACTACCGCTGGTTCATGGACCCGGCCGAACGCCTGATGGTTCCCGAGGAGAGTCGCGAACGCCACGGCCGCGCCCAGGCAGCACGCCTGCGGGCCGCGCTGACAGCCGGCAGCGACACCCCCCGAGCCGCCCGGATCCTCGCCGAACTCCAGGAACACAGCCCCGAGTTCGTCCGCATGTGGGAACTTCAGGAGGTCGCCCGACGCTACGAGGACTGCAAGACCATCCTCCATCCCGAACTCGGCCGCATCGACGTCGACGCCCAGCTCCTGTTCACCGAGAACCGCGCCCAGGCCCTGGTGGTGCTGACCACTCGCCCCGGAACGGAGAGTCACAGCAAGCTCGAACTGCTCTCCGTCATAGGGCACCAGCAGCTCACCCCCTGACGTCCTGGGCCGGGGGACCGGTCAAGGCTCGTCGCCCTGGTTTGACCGGACGCCCCCTCCGTTTTACTCTCGAGTGTGTACGGAGGCAGCATCCGTTTTGATGCGGCCGCAGGATCACGGCATGCAGGAGGGCGCATGAGCGCCGGTGAGCAGCGGGGACGCAAGCCCCGCGCGGACGTCCAGCGCAACCGCGCGGCCCTCCTGGAGACCGCGCAGCGTCACTTCCTGCAGCACGGGGTCGGCACCTCCCTCGAGGCGGTGGCCAAGGAGGCGGGAGTCGGGCCCGGCACCCTGTACCGGCACTTCCCCACCCGGGAGGCGCTGCTGGCGGCCGTGCTGCAGACGCGCTCCGAGGAGCTGGTGGCCCGCCAGGCGGACATCGATCAGCTCGACGACCCGGCCGAGGCGCTGGAGCAGTGGCTGCGGGCGATGGAGGAGTACTTCAGCGCCTTCAGCGGGCTGCCGGACCCACTCATGGCCGCGGCCCGGGCTCAGGAGCCGGACAACCCGCTCACGATTCCCTGCGACATCCTCATCTCCGCCACCGATCAGTACGTGCGAGCCGCGCAGCTCGCGGGGCGCGTGCGCGCGTCGGTGCGGGGGAACGACCTGTTCCTCGCGGCCTGCTCCGTTGCCTGGATCAAGGGCACCGGTACCGAAGAGGAGTCGCTCGACCGGCTCCGCATGCTCATCGCGAGCGGCTACCGCCAGCAGGACACCCGGGCGTAAAACGTCGGGCTCCGCCCGCCCCCTCAACGCCAGGTGGCACCACCACCCGGCTGTCACATTGCGCTGCCCTCCGGGGCGGCACAACCTCCCAAGGGACAAATCATGAAAATTACTGTCATAGGCGCCGGTGCCATCGGCGGGAACCTCGCTGCCAAGCTCAGCGCGGCCGGTCACGACGTCCAGGTGGCCGACGCCCGCGGCCCCGAGGCCGTCCGGGCGGAGGTACTGGAGTCCGGGGCCGCCGCGGTGGAGCTCGCCGACGCCGTACAGGGCCGGGACGTCATCATTCTGGCCACCCCCTTCGGGGTAGCGGGGAAGCTGGCCGGCCTGTTCGCCTCGGTCCCCACCGAGACGGTGGTCATCGACACCTCGAACTACTATCCGCACCTCAGCGGACACATCGAGGCCGTGGACAACGGCGAGATCGAGAGTGTGTGGAACGCCAAGCAGTTGGGGCGCCCCGTGGTCAAGGCGTGGAACGCCGCCCTGGCAGAGACCCAGCGGACCAAGGGCCTTCCGGCCGGGACGCCCGGCCGCCTCGCCATCCCCGTCGCCGGCGACTCCGAGCAGGCGCGCCGTGTGGCCATGCAGCTCGTGGACGACACCGGCTTCGACCCCTACGACGCCGGCACGCTGGCCGACTCCTGGCGCCAGCAGCCGAACAGCCCCGCCTACTGCACCGAGCTGACCCTCGACGAACTGCCGGCGGCCCTGGCCGCGGCCGACCGCGACAAGGACGCGGCCATCCGCGACAGCGTGCCGGAACGCCTCGCCGCCCTCCCGGCCACGGCCACCCTGGAGGACGTCGTCGAGATGAACCGCGCCGCCCACCGCTGAGTCACCCGACGCGGCTCTCGTGCACACAACGGCACGAGGGCGGCAGCGTCGGCACGCCACCAACACACACGACGAACACGAAGAGCGCACAGTCCCCGTGGCCTGCCGCACTGCGCTGCGCTGCTGCCCCTGGCGGTGACTGCGCGCCATGGAGAGGAACCGCCTTGCCCGGCACCGCATCACCCTTCACCGACATCGCCCGCTCCCGACGCTCCCCTCGGCGGTTCCTGCCCACCGCCCTGTCCCCTTCGGACATCCGCGGCGTGCTGGAAGACGCACAGACGGCCCCCTCGAACAGCAACACCCAGCCGTGGACGGTGCACGTCGTCTCGGGTGCGGCACGGGACGCCCTGGCCAAAGAGCTGCTCCAGGCCGAGGAGGAGGGACGGACCTCCCCGGATTTCACCGATGGCTACGGCGAGGGCATCTACCTCGAGCGGTCGCAGGCCCTGGGCGCCAGTGTTTACCGGGCCCTGGGTGTCGAGCGCTCGGACCGGGACGGCCGGAGGGCGGCGGTCCGCGAGAACCTGGAGTTCTACGGCGCTCCCCATGCCGCCTTCCTGTTCATGCCGGCACTCGGCGACGGGGTACGGACGGCCGGCGACATCGGCATGTACGCGCAGAACTTCCTGCTCTCGCTGGCGGCCCGGGGGCTGGCCGGCATTCCGCAGACCATACTCGGCGTCTACGCCGACACCGTCCGCGAGTTCCTGGGTGTCCCCGCGGAACTCAAGCTGCTGTTCGGCATCTCCTTCGGCATGGCCGACCCGGCGGCACCGGTGAACACGCTCCGCACGGAGCGGGTTCCGCTGCAGCGGAGCGTGGTCCTGCATGACACCCCGGGAGTCCTCGAAAGGCAGTAGTTCCTCCGCCCGCCGGAACCATCGGGCGGCTCCGTTTCTCATCGCCTCGTCCGAGGAGTAACCATGACAGGACGACAGATGATCCTGGGCATGCAGTTCAGCGGCGGATACGGGGCCGCCCCCGGGGCCTGGCGACTGCCGGGTGCGAACCTGAACAGCTACCCGGACATGGACCACATGATCGACCCACTGCTGATCCTGACCGTCCTCGCGCGCGAGACCGAGCGGATCGGCCTCCCGCCCAGCCATCCGGCACCGCGACCCCGCGGGTGTTGTTTCACGACGGGAACCGACCCCGACGCTGCCGCTGAGGTATCAGTCCTTGGCCTGTTGCCACTGCCGGTAGAGCTCGTCGTAGCGTGCTGCGACCGGGGCCTGGGGGAGGAACCGGCGCACAGGGGGTGCCCTGCGGGCCTGGGCTGTCGGCAGGTCGGGTTCCAGGCCTGCGGCGACCAGGGCGAGCAGGGCGGCGCCGTGCAGGGTGGCGTCGGCCTCCGAGCTGGCGTGGACCGGCCGGCCCAGCACGTCGGCCCGCAGTTGTGCCACGTCGGGTGAGCGTGATGGTCCGCCGGTCAGGATGACGGGCACGTCGGGAGCGTCGTCGGCCATGAGGATGTCCACGGCCTGGCGTACGACATAGGCGGCGGCCTCCTGCGCGGCGCGCAGCACGTGGGCGGCGGAGTGGTGTTCGCCCAGGCCCCAGAGCCTGCCCCGCTCCCTCTGGTTCCAGCCGGGGAAACGGCTGCCGGTGAGCAGCGGGGACATGGACAGCCCCGCGCTGCCCGGAGGGACGGCGCGGACGTCGGGGCCCAGCCGGTGCAGCGCGGTGGCCGGGTCGCCCAGCCCCAGCAGGCGGACCCAGTAGGCCAGCGCTCCGCCGGTCATCCCGGTCGCCCCGCCACAGGTCCAAAGGCCGGGAGTGAGATAGGGGTTGAGCACCGCGGCGGGGGGACGTTCGTCGGGGGAGGTGATCACCCGGGTCAGTACGTCGGTGGTGCCGGCCACGTCCACGACGGAGCCAGGGGTCGAGCCTGCCACGGCGGCGGCGCCGACCGTGCCGTCGGGACCTCCGGCGGCCACCGGCAGGCCAGGAGGGAGGCCCGTGGTGTCGGCGGCGGCCCGGGTGACGGCACCGACGATGTCCGTCGCCGCGTGTTGCGGGGGAAAGTGTTCCGGGCCCTTGCCCCCCACGGCGAGCAGCCGGGGGTCCCAGACCTGGCGGATGACGTCGCTGCCCAGCGTGTACGCCGCGCTCGTCACGTCCGTCGCGGCCTGCCCGGTCAGGCGCAGGACGAGGAAGTCCTTGGGGGCGAGAACCCACCTGATCCGCCGGTGCAGCGACGGGTCGTTGTCCTTCAGCCAGTGCAGCAGAGGGACCGCTCCGCCCGTCATGGCGGGGCGGCCGGTCAGGCGGAGGGCGGCGGCCGGGTCGGGCCACCGGGCCGCGACCTCGCGGACGCCGCGCGCGTCGGCCCACCCCCCGGCCCGGCCCAGCGGACGGCTCCGCTCGTCGACCAGGACCTGGCCGACATGTCCCGCGAGGGCGAGGCACCGCAGGCGGGAGCCCATGGGGGCACTCGAGGTGATCCGGCGCAGGACGTGGCAGAGCCCGTCCCACAGGCGTTCGGCGTCGAAGGTCTCGGCGCCCTCGTCGGGGCCTCGCTCCCCGCGGGCGTCGAGCAGCCGCTGTCCGTCGTGTCTCACCAAGGCGGCCCGGACGGCCGATGTGCCGACGTCGACGGCACACACGACGTCGTCGCTCGCCATCCCACGTCACCTCCCGAGCCTGATGAGCAGCGGGAACTCGGGCCGGCTCCAGCTGTGCGCGAACTCCACCGGCCCGGCCCCGTCGCTGTGGGTGAGCCGGGTGATGGCGATGAGCGGCATGCCCGGTGCGACCTGGAGCAGCGCGGCCTGTTCGGCGTCGGCCGCGGCGGCCGACACCTCCTGCTCGGCCCAGGTCAGCCTGATGCCGAAGCGGTCGGCCAGGGTCCGGTACAGGGACCCGCCGAGCAACTCCTCGTCGGCGAGGGCGGGCGCCAGCCCGTAGGGGATCCAGGAGTCCTGGATGGCGGCCGGCTGGCCGTCGACGACGCGCACCCGCAGCAGCCGTACCACCTTCTGGCGGGGTTTGAGGCCGAGTCGGTCGCTGACCTCCTCCGGTGCGTCGGTGACCTCACGGACGCGGACCAGGGTGTCGACGGCGGCGTCCCCGCGGCCGATGTCCTGGCTGAACGGCCCGAGCGTGTGGACCTTGCGGTAGGTGGCGTGATGGTCGGCCACGAAGGTGCCGGCGCCACGGCGGCGGACCAGCCGGCGTTCGTCGGTGAGACGGCCCACCGCCTGCCGCACCGTCATTCTGCTGACGCCGTAGTGGTCCGCCATCTCTCCCTCGGACGGCAGCCGGTCACCCGGGCCCAGCGTGCCGCAGGACAGCTGCCTCTCGAGGTCACGGTAGATCACCTCGTACATCGGCAGTCGTGCCATGCGGTGCCTCCCTCTGTTGCTCGCCGCACGCCGGGTCACCCATTGCCCGTGAAGGGCAGGATCCCACGCGCCGGCCGACCGGTCGGGACCTCGCCACGCGCCCAGCCGACCGCGGCCAGGCTTCCGTCGCCGCGGCGCACCCACACGTCCAGGCCGATACGGGTCCGGGAGCCGTCATGCTCCACCTCGCGCACCGCGCCCGCGGCCTCGACGCCGTCGAAGACGCTCACCGGCCGCAGGAGCTTCACGCGCAGCCAGCCGGTGCGGAACCACTCGGCGCCGAAGGCGCGGGTCAGCAACTCGGCCAGGTAGCAGACCAGTTGCTGACCTTGGACGATCGGTACCGCCAGACCGGCGGCCCGGGCGGTGACGAGGCTGTCGTGGATGTTGGTGACGAACTCGCCGATCCGGGAGAACACGGCCATCTGCTCGAACGTGATCTCCTTGCGCAGCGGCTCCAGCCCCATCCCGGTCACCGTCCCGCCGCCCAGCCGCTCCGCGAGGGGCAGGGACGTGTCGTACGCGTCGCTGACCCTGCGGCCGCTGCCCCCACCGGCCGAGCCGCGGCCCGCCACCTCTCCCGGCGTGGTCCGCATGATCTCCACCCCGCGGTGACGGACCAGCGTGCGTCCGTCCTCGTCCCGGGCGTCGGCCTCCATCACGACGTAGCCCTGCCCCCGGCGCTCGTACGTGTCCACGTAGTGTCCGGCCAGCCGCACCCGCTGCCCCACCAGGACCGGCCGGTCGAACCAGAGCTCCTCCTCCGTGTGCAGCCCCACCACCTGGCTCGCCGCGTAGTGCAGGGTGAACAGCTGCAGCAGGTCGTTGGCGAGCAGTCCGGCGTGGCCGATGCGGGGGCCGTCGGGGCCGGCGCGCAGGTACCAGTCGCCGTGATCGTCCTGTGTGAACGCGAAGCGCTTGACCTTCAGGTCGTCCACCACCAGGTCGACCGGGCCGAACTCCTCGGGGATGACGATCTCGTCGAACACCGGTGGTTTCAGGCCTGCCTCGAGGTCCTTGTCGTGTACGGCGCGGGACGGGTCGGTGAGGTTGCGGCCGAGGACGGCCGTGTGGTGCGTGGTCATCGCTGTGCTCCGTCCACGACGGCCACCGCGCGCAGCGGGGAGCCGGTGCCGTGCGCGATGCGCAGCGGGAACGCCAGGAAGAAGGAGAGCGGGGGCAGCCGGTCGAGGTTGGCCAGGTTCTCGATGATGAGCACGCCGGCGGACAGCAGCACGTAGTGCGCCGGGAGTTCGCCGCGTCCGCCGTCGCCGCTGTCGAGGCTGACGCAGTCGGTGCCCACGGCCCGCACGGACCGCTCGCGCAGCAGCTCGGCCGTCTCCCGCGCGATGCCCGGCCAGCTCTCCAGATGGGCGAAGCCCTCCTCGTTCAGCCCCCAGCGGGTGCGGGCCCACTGGAAGTCCAGCAGCACGATGTCCCCGGCCCGCAGCGGCCCGTTGTGTTCCTCCCACTCATGCAGGGCCCGGGGGCCGACCAACTCGTCCGGTCCGGGTGGCGGGTCCAGGGTGACGGTCGCGCAGCGTCCGGTGAGCGCGGTGAGCGGGAGCTGACCGACGCTCACGTCGGCGTGCGGGCCCTGGATCGGGAAGTGGCAGGGGCTGTCGACATGGGTGCCGGTGTGCTCGCCGAGCACGAGCTGGTTCATGCGGGCGACGTCGCCCATCGACAGCCACCGGTTCTGGAAGTACTTGGCGTGGGTGGGGTAGGTGGGCATGCCCTCTTCCAGGGTCCGGCTGAGGTCCACCAGGCGGGCACCGGCGAGTACCTCGCCCAGTGCCCGGACGGTCGTCGGGTCCTGTCCAGCCGTCGTTGTACGCATCCCGTCCTCCTCGGGTCAACCGGTCCGCACCTGGCGGGTCTCCTGCCGCGCCACCAGGACGGCGATGATCAGCACGCTTCCGTTGAAGATGGGCTGCACCCAGAACGGCACGCCCAGCAGGCTCAGTCCGTTGAAACCGATGGCCAGCAGGATGATCGCGACCAGGGCGCCCAGGACGTTGTAGTAGCCGGGCCGGTAGGTGGCCACCCCGAGGAACGCCGCGGCGTAGGCCGGCAGCAGCAGCTCGGGTCCGTAGCCGGGGTTGGCCGAACCGGCTTGCGCCAGGGCGAAGTTGGCGGCGAAGCCCACGATCAGCCCGGCTGCGGCGAAGGCGGTCATCCGCATCCGGTTGGTCCGGACACCGGCGAGGTAGGCCACGCGCTCCGAGCCGCCGATGGCGTACCAGAAGCGCCCGAAGGGGGTGTGCTCCAGTACGTAGAAGAGGACCACGGCGAGCAGCAGGGTCAGCCACACCGCCAGCGACAGGCCCAGGAAGTCCTCGGACGCCAGGGTCGTCACGGAGGACGGGATGTTCTCGAAGATGACCTTGCCGTTGCTGATGCCCTGGGTCGCGCCGCTGAGCAGGATGCCGACACCGAGCGTGGCGATGAACGAGCTGATCTTGAAGTAGACCGTCAGCAGCCCGTTGACGAGACCGACGAGCAGGCCGACGACCGGGCCCGCGGCGATGATGATCCCCGGATTGCTGGTGTGCTGGGCCACGACGGCTTCGAGCATGACCAGGAACCCGATGAGATACCCGACGGACAGGTCGAACTCGCCGATGATCAGCGGCATCAGCACGGCGAGGGTCATGGTCGCCGTGACGGCCTGCACCAGGGCCACGTTCTGCAGGTTGTCGGCCGTCAGGAACCGGTCGGAGGTGAGGGTGAAGACGACGATGAGCACGCCGAGGAGCACGAGCGTCTCGTATCCGCTCACCCAGGAGAGCAGCCGGGCCGGATTGAGGCGTTCGCGCGTGCTGCGGCCGGACGCCGGGGCACCGATGTGCCGGATGGTCTTGTCGGTCATCACAGGGCCTTCGTCATGAGGTTCTCGGCGGTCATCGTGGATCCGGAGATCTCCTCGGCGACGCGCCCGTCGCGCAGCACCAGGACCCGGTCGCACAGCCCCGCCATCTGCTCGGGTTCGGTCGAGGTCATCAGGACGGCGATGCCGCTTGCTCCGGCGTCGCGGATGGCGTCGAACATCACCTCGCGCGCGGCCGGGTCGACGCCGTAGGTGGGGTCGGCCAGGACCAGGACACGCGGCCGCATGCGCAGCAGCCGGCCCAGGACGACCTTCTGCTGATTGCCGCCGGACAGCCGGCCGAAGACGGTCGACGGGTCGGTGGGCCGCACGTCGAGGTAGGAGACGACCTGCCGGACCGCCGTACGCATCTGCGCCCGCCGGTGCCAGAACGTGCGTGCCTCGGGCAGGATCAGGTTTTCGGTGACCGACAGGTTGTGGATGCCCCCTTCGCGAAGTCGGTCCGCGGGCAGGAACACCAGGCCGTGACGGATCGCCACCCTCGGCGGCAGCGTCGCGGGCAGCCGGCGCCCGGCGACCTCGATGGTGCCGCCGCGGCGCTGTTCGGCACCGGTGAGCAGGCGCGGCAGCTCCTCCAGGCCGCTGCCGCGCACCCCGATGACGCCGACGATCTCGCCCGGCGCCAGGTCGAGGTCGAGTCCGTCGACGTCGTTGCCGCGCAGGTCCCGCACCCGGAGCACGGGGCCGGTCCTCGGCTGCGGCGGGGGACCGGCCCCGCTGCCGCCGGCCTCACGCCTCCACAGGGCGGCGATCCCGATCCCGCCCCGGGCGTGGTCCTCCTCCGTCATGGCAGACGTGTCGCCGGCCGGGCGGGTTGCCGGGGCAGCGCCCCGCATGACCCGGACGATCTCGGAGCGCTCCACCTTGGAGGCGGGGCCCTCGATCACCACGCGGCCGGCGTCGAGGACGCTGACCCGGTCCGCGAAGGCGAGTTCCGCGAGCCGGTGGGTGACGGCCAGGACCGGCAGACCACGGTCGGCGATGCCCCTCACGTGCCGCAGGAAGGGCTCGGCCTCGGCCTCCGGCAGGGCCGCGGTGGCCTCGTCGAGGACCAGCAGCCGCAGGTTCTCGCCGGCGGTGCGTACGGCGAGTTCCACGGTGAGCATGGCCCGCTCGGCGCCGGTGAGGCGCCCGGCCAGTTCCCGGCTGAGCCGCTTGATCGACAGGTCGTCCAGCAGCCGCTGCGTGTCGGCCCGCAGCCTGCGCCAGGCGATCCGGCCGAACAGGCCCCGCGGGTAGCCGGCGAACAGGGCCACGTTCTCGGCGATCGACAGCCGGTCCACCAGCGGGGCCTCCTGGTGCACCACCCGGACCCCGGCCGTCGCGGCGACGGGCGGGCTCCATCCGCCCGTGACGTCCCGGTCGTCGATCAGGATCCGCCCGGCGTCGGGTACGTACACGCCCGTCATCGTGCGGACCAGGGTGGACTTGCCGCTGCCGTTGGCGCCCAGCAGGGCGTGGATCTCACCGTCCTCGACGGTCAGGGAGACCTCGCTCAAAGCCGCGAAGGTCCCGAACCGTTTGGTGACGCCATGCAGCGCGGCAGTCATCGGACCTCACTTCCACAGTCCGTCGAACGTGCCCGGGTAGTCGAAGGAGGCGTGCCAGTCGGAGCCGGACTCGGGCACGTTGTCCTTGTCCAGTACGACGAAGGGCAGGTTCTCGCCGTGCGGCTCGGCCAGTGGCTTCTTGGTGAGCAGCCGGGACGTCTGGTCGAGCATCGCGTAACCCATGTACCGGTTGTCGTATGCGGCGTCAGCGACCTGGACCCGCGACTCGCGCACGAAGTTCAGGTTCTCCTGGCTCCCGAGCACACTGATGAGGCGGACCCGGTCGCCCAGACCGGCCTGGGCGATCGCCGGCACGACCGCTGCCGCCGCCGGGTCGTAGGGGATGAACACGTAGTCGACGTCAGGGTTGGACCGCAGGTAGCTGACGACCGACTGCGGGAGCACCTGGGCCACCTGGTTGCCCGTGAAGTAGCGCAGCGGCTGCACCGTGCAGTCCTTGCACGTCTTCAGCTGGTCCAGCAGCCCCTTCTGCAGGGCCAGCACGGACGGGAACTCCTTGTCGGAGTAGACGACGATGTTGGCCTTGCCCTTGGAGTCGGCCTGCACCCACTGGGCGGCCTTCGTGCCGAGCGCGGCGTAGTCGGGGCCGACGTCGAAGGCGTAACCGAGATTGCTCCCGGTCGGCTTGACGGGCGGGTTGGGGGAGTCGAGGCCGTTGGATCCGGCGCCCACCGGCACGCCGGCCCGCTTCGCCGCCCTCAGCCCGTCCTGGACGGCGTTCGGGTCGATGGCGATGTTGAGGATGATCTTGGCGCCCCAGGAGAGGGCGTTGAGCATCTGGGCGTTCTGCTTGTCGGGCGTGCCGCCGCCGTCGAAGACCCTGACCTGCCAGCCGAGATGCTTCGCCGCCTGCTGGGCGCCCGTGGCGGGTGATACGCAGCCGCTGAGGATGCTCAGGCAGGTGATGACGGCGACCTTCACGTTCTTGGGCGCGGTGACCGACTGGGTGGGGCCCTGGTACGTGGCGGGCGATTCGGTGGTTGCCGCCTTGTGCAGGTCGTCCCACTGGTCGGAGCGTGGACCGGCCATCGCGGCGGCGTTCCGGGCGTCGGCACCGGCATCGGAGTCGTTCTGCGCGGAGGAGATCCCCGCGCAGGCGCTGCCCGCGGCGAGGACCGCCGCGACCGGAAGAGCGAGCACGCAGTGGCGAATGCGGCGTCCGCGTGTGGTGGTCATGATGTCGCTTCTCCTACGACGGACGGATGGTGGATCAGGCGATCGCGACAGGCCGCACGGGCGAGCCGGTCGCGCCGGTGATGGGAAGAGGCAGGCACAGCAGCAGGAACTCGTGGACCGCCGCGGCGGCGAGTTCCTCGAGGTAGACCCACTCCATGAGCGGGATGCCGAGGTCACGGATCAGCAGGCGGTGCACCGGCTGCGGTTCGCCCGCGACCCCGGAGGGGGCGACCTCGACGGCAGCGGTGTCACTGCCGACGGCGGCGGGCCGGTGCCGGGCGAGCAGCGTCGCGCCGTCCAGGTCCAGCCCGGCCCCTTCGACCGCGGTCATCGCCCGCGTGTCCGGCCAGTACTTCATGGTTCCGGTGCGCAACAGCACCACGTCGCCCTCCCTGAGGCGCACGTCCTGCCGAGCCAGCGCCAGGGAGATCAGGTCCGCGTCCACGGGCTGGTGGGGCCGCAGGGTCTCCTGTCCCAGCGCACGGGGGGCGTCCACGAGCACCGCCCTGCACACCAGCGGTGGCAGCGTCGACGCGTCGTGGGTGAGGGGGCCGTGGTCGCCGAGGTGTTCGCGCGCGGAGTAGCCGCCGTACCACTCGTCGTTCTCCCCCGACGTGATGTGCGCCAGGGCGTCGACGTGGGTGCCGGAGTGCGCGCAGAAGGAGAGGATCTCGGAGATGAAGCCGAACCGGGAGGTGTTGTCCCCGAGCCACTCCAGATCTCCCCGGGAGCCCTGGGCGCGTTCCCCCGCCGGTGTCCGGAACGTGAGGACCTGGAACGGCGGGTGACCGGGCGCCAGCGGCATGCCGGGCCACCACCCGGAGGACAGGTCGAACACGCGGCCTTCCCCTGCCAGGGCCAGAGCGGACCGGTCGACGCGCAGGTGGGTGGGGTGGTGCGTCAGTACGCTCACTCAGATCACCCCCAGGGACTTCAGGCGGGCGATCTCCTCGTCGGACCGTCCCAGCAGCCGCCCGTAGACGTGGTCGTTGTCCTCGCCCACCAGGGGCGGTGCCTTGCGGACCGACCCGGGGGAGGCGTTCATCTTGATCGGGATGCCGGGCAGCCGGAGTGTGCCGAGTGCGGGGTGGTCGACGTCGAGCATCATCTCCCGCGCCCTGATCTGCTCGGACTCGACGACCTCGGGGATCTCGCTGACCTTCCCGAACGGGATGCCGGCCTCCCCGAGGACGTGTGCGATCTCGTCGCAGGGGCGGCTCTTGGTCCAGGCGGCGACGGCTTCCTCGAGCTCCTCGATGTTCGCCATGCGGCCCGGAACCGAGGAGAACCTCTCGTCCTCCGCCAGGTCCTGACGGCCGATCGCCCCGCACAGTCGTGGGAAGAGGGGGTCGGTCCCGGCGTGGATGTACACGTAACCGTCGGCGGCGGGGAAGACATTGGCAGGGCCGGTCAGCAGGTCCCGGGAACCGTTGCGCCGCGGGTGCTCGCCCAGCATGGCGTAGGCGCTGGGCCGCGTCCCCAGGGAGGCGAACAGCGCGTCGAGGGACGCCACGTCGACGTGCTGTCCGTGCCCGGTGCGGTCCCGGTGCAGCAGGGCGAGCAGCGCGCCCATCGCACCGTGGAACCCGGCGATGTAGTCGGCGATGTACGTGCCGGCCAGGGTGGGCTCTCCGTCCGGCGGGCCGGTGAGGCTCATCAAGCCCGACGTGGCCTGCGCGATGGCGTCGAAGAGGGCGCGTCGCGCGAGCGGCCCGGTCTGCCCGAAGCCGGAGATGGACACCAGGATGATGCCGGGGCGCAGTTCCTGCAGCCGCGGGTAGGGCAGGCCCATCGCCTCCATGGTCCCGGGGCGGTAGTTCTCGACCACGATGTCGCTGCGCCGTACGAGGTCCTCCAGCAGCGCCCGTGCCTCGGGGCGCCGGGTGTCCAGGGTGGCCCCGTACTTGTTGCGGTTGTAGACCATCGTGTAGACGCTGTGCTGCCGGTGGAACGGCGCGTGCTTGCGGGCGTCCTCGCCGCTGGGCCGCTCGATCTTGACGACCTCGGCGCCCATGTCGCCGAGGATCTGGCAGCACAGGGGTCCGGCGATGAACCGCGACAGGTCGAGCACCCTGATTCCGGTGAGTGCCCCGGTGCCGTCGGTCATGATCAGCCCTCCTCCGGCTCGTAGGGACGGAAGGCGGGATACGTCCAGGCGTTGACGCTTCTGTCGATGGGGACGTCGAAGAGGGCGGGGGAGTGGCCCTTCAGGGTTTCCCCGACGTGTTTGGCGAGCTCTTCCAGGCGGTCTGTCCGCTCGGCGGGCAGGCCCAGACCGCGGGCGACCCGGGCGTAGTCGGACGGTCCGAAGTCCACGCCGATGGTCCGGTTGCCGTAGTGGACGATCTGTTCCTGGCGGATGTTGCCGTAACCGGCGTCATTGAGGACGACGACCGCGACCCGTCCGCCGACCCGCACCAGTGTCTCCAGCTCGGCCAGACTCATGCCGAGCGAACCGTCCCCGACCAGGGCCAGCACGGGGCGCCCGGGATCGGCCACGACGGCCGCGACGGCGGCGGGGACGGCGAAGCCCATGTTCCCGAAACCGACCGGCTTGATGTAGCTGCCCGGCTGCCGGATCTGCCACAGGTACGACCACACCCCCGGATTGCCGGCGTCCGGGATGAGCAGGGTGTCGTCGGGCGCGGCCGTGCGCAGCCGCCGCACGACCTCCGCGGGCGATAGGCCGTCGGCTCCCGTGGGTGCCTCCACAGCGGCCCGTTCCTGCCACCACAGCTCCTCGGCCTGCTGCAGCTCGGCTGTCCAGGAGGAGCGGGCCGCGGACAGCTCGCCGGCCCGGTCGGCCAGCAGACCGTGCAGCTCCTCCAGTGTGGCCCGGGCGTCCGCGACGACCCCGGTCGTCCGGCGGCCGTAGTAGCGGCCCAGCATGGCGGGGTCGACGTCGATCTGGATCACATGCGGCAACTCCATCCGCCACCGGCCGGTCGAGACGGCGTTGAGGCTGTTGCCGACCGCGAGCACCAGGTCGGCGTCGGCCATGACACGGCTGGACAGCCGTGTGCCCATCCGGCTCAGCGCACCGAAGACCAGGGGATGTGTGGTGGGGACGGTGCCGATGCCGTTGAACGTCGTGATCACCGGTATCCGCAGTGACTCGGCCAGGGCGAGGGCGGCCTCGCCCGCACCGGAACGGTTGCAGCCGTTGCCGAGCCACAGCACCGGGCGCTCGGCCTCCGCGAGCCGCGTGGCGACGTCGGCCAGCGCGTGGGCGTCGGCGCGTGGACGCTGGGTGACCCACCGGCACATCGGGTGCTCGCCCTCGGGTACGGCCGCGTCGGCGTCGGCCACGGGCCCCTCGATCGTGTCCCGGGCGAAGTCCAGGTGGGCCGGCCCCGGGTTGCCGGACATCGCGTTGAGATAGGCCTCCTCCACGGCCTGCCGCAGCGCGCCGGGGTGTGCCACGAGGCGGCTGTACTTGGTCAGGGAGCGGAAGAGCTCGACGTGGTCGGCGTTCTGCGCGTCGTCCCGGTGGATGTTCTCACCGGCGTTGTTGCAGGTCAGGACAAGGACCGGGCTGGAGTCCCGCACCGCTCCGCCGATCCCGGTGAGCAGGTTGGTCGCACCGGGCCCGGTCGTCGCGAGGCAGACGCCCGGCGTCCCGGTCAGCCGGCCGTAGGCGTCCGCCATGACCGCTGCGGCGTTCTCATGGCGTGCGGTGACGAAGTCCATCGCCGGCGACGACAGGATCGCGTCGGTGAGGGCCAGCGTCTGACCGCCGGGCACGCCGAAGACGGTCCGGATGCCCAACGACTCCAGCATCCTCACGACCAGCTGTCCGCCGGTGACTGACCGAGACATGCCTCATACCTTCGCTCTGCCCCTTTTGAGGAGAAATGTATCTAGTTGTCTAGATATTTCCATTGAGCGAGCAAGAGGGACGGATGTCAAGAAGGGATCGGTGAGGAGGGGACGGGATCCTGGCCGTGCTTGCGGCGGCGGGGAATGACCAGACCGGTGCCCCGGTAGCCGCCGTCCGCTGTGCAGTCGATGCGGTTGCCGGGCAGCGGCCGACGGCGACGACGAGCCGGGTGAAGACCAAGGGCTGCCTGACCCGTCGGCGGGAGCGAGCAGCGAGCCATGTCAGACCCATCGGGCACCCTGTCGACCATGGATGGGACCGAAACTCAGCCGCTGCGCGACCGCCACGAACTGGAGGCGGTGCTACGCACCGGCTTTGACTTGATCAGGACTGTCGCTCCGGGGCTGCGGTACCGGCTCGTCGGCACGGCAGCGGCCTGCCTGCAGGGCGTCGACCTGTCCGTGGGCGATGTCGACATCCTTGTCGACCGACGCCACGACGTCGACGCTGTTGCTGAGGCGCTGGCGGACTTTCCGTGTGTGACCGCTCCGCAGTGGCTGGCATCGGCCCGGCAGTACTTCGCCTGCTACAGCCTGGGCGGCGTCGGATTCAGCGTCAGCACAGTGGAAGTACCGTGCGACGAGGATGGATGGGAGTGCCAGGGGCCCGGCCCCTGGCGGCACTACGTCACCGTGGACTGCGGCGGGCACCGCATCGAATGCGTGCGGTTGGAGCTCCGGCTGACCACCGAGTTCCTACGCGATCGCCCCGACCGGTACCAGCCGCTCCTGGCCCACCTCGGCGCCCGCGGCGCCGACCTCGAACTCCTGCAACAGAGCATCACCGTACGCAAGGTCCCTGAGACGCTCGCGCGCCTGACCCGAGGACTCCAAGCAACCAAACCAGGCAAAGCGTGAACGGCGACTTCCGGGACAGCTCTTCGGTTGGCATCGACCTGCGCCTCCGAGTCCGACGCGACGAGGGAGTGGCACTCCGAGCACACCCCCGGCTCGCTGGGTAAGGGCCCGGTGGACTGGAGGGCCGGTTGCGTCGAATGTCAGGAGCAGGGCGGCTTCGACGGGGTTCCCTCCGGCAGCAGCTTGCGCTCGGCTTTGGTGTAGTCGCGCCCTGCGGCGGTGCACAGGGTGCGGAACTGGGTGCTGGGGCGCAGGTCAAAGGTCTGACGCACGGCTCCGGTGTCGATGGTCAGGCGGTGGCCTTGAACGAGGCCTGTCGTCCAGTCGCCCGCGACCGGCACCGTGACGGACGTGCCGTCGCCCATCAGGTCGTGGATCTGGATCCGGCTCTTGTTCGAGAGGTATGTGACGACGCTGTCGCCGGGCCCGAAGCCGACCAGGATGTCACCGACCGTGCTGGGGGTGCTGCGGGCCAGCTGTTTCCTGCGGTCGAGGTCCCACACACGCACGCGCCCATCGGGGTTCTGCACGGCGAGGTGTGAGCCGTCCGCGTCGAAGGCGAGCGCGCCGGCCAGGGACTCGGGGCTGTACGGCACGGTGATGCCTGGCACCGAAAGAGTGGTGATGCGTCGAGGAGCACGGACGTCCCACAGAAGGATCTCGCCGCGCAGGTTTCCCGTCCTGGTGACAACAGCGACTTGTCCGGGATGCCCTGGACGGGCGAGGAGCTGGCCGCGCGCGGAGATCTCGTTGGTGAAGCCGATGCCGGCCCAGTTCGGCGCAGGGTGGACGAGGAAGGGGCGGGTGTGCACGGCCGCATCGGCGGCATCGACGAGGGTGAGCCTGCCGTCAACGGTCAGCAGAACGATCTCGCTGCCCCGGAGCGCAGTAACACTGTCCACTTCGCCACCCCGCAACACGGTGACGCCGTCCAGTTCCTTCGCCTTCGGGACGACGTCGTCGAGCGGCACGCTGTCGCTCAGGTTCTGTACGGCGTACGACCGGTAGAGGTTGCCGTGCTCGCTCCACACCACGATCCGCGTCGAGTCGGCCGTCCAGGCAGGTATCCAGTCCGATGTGTCCGGAGGCGACGGCAGCGGCACTGACCGATGGCGGGTACGGGAGGCGTCGAGGACCTCAAGACGGCGGTCCGTGGCCCGGGCAACAAAACGCCCGTCCGGGGACACGGCGTACTTCCCGGTCCCGTGCTCCTCCTGGAGCTGTCCGCTACCCGCACGCTGGGCACGCACTGCCATCAGCGCGGTGCCGACCGGTACGAGGACGGTGAGCTCGCCGCCCGAACCCGGCACCACAGCGACACGGTCGTACGCCTTTGGAGCGTCGCCCGAGGTCGGGATGCGGGCGCGGTAGGTGCGCCCGGTGCGCAGGTCGGTCACGGCCGTCTCAGCGTAGCCCGCGACCGAGCCGACGGAGGAGTACGAGCTTGCGTTGTCGACGGCATACCGCGAGGTGGCGTCCAACTTCCACGTTCCGCCGTGGGGCAGTTTGGTCTTGCGGCCAGGTGTGCGGCCCAGCGCCTGTCCGTACTTGGTGGTGCCTTGTGACCTGACGATGCTCTCACCACCCGCCAACAGGCTCGCGGCACCGTCTTGAACGGTGGAGGTGTACCGCAGCCGGCCGGTCGTGAAGTCTCTGATCTCGATGCGCTCGCGCAGGTCATCGTCGATGTAGCTGACCGTCACGACGGTGTTCGCGTCGGATGTGAACGCGGCCTCGTTCAGCCCCGTCTCGGGCACGAGTCGGTCCGGCACGTCGATGCGGGTGCCGGAGGGTACATGCCACGCCTCGGCGAAGGCAGGGATGCACCGCCGGGTGTCGTTGGCACACTCCACGGAGTGGTCGTCCGTTGTGCGCAGCAGCCTCTTCCCGTCGCTGCTGAAGTCCAGCGTCCCACCCGCCTTCTCAGGGAGGTCGCGGCCATCCAGGTCCAGTACCTGCGGGTGCTGCGGGTCACTCAGTCGCCACAGCCGTACACCTTCACCGGCGGTCGCCGCGAAGAAGCGGCCGTCCGGGCTGAGGGCCGTCTTCAGCACCCCTTCGGGGACGCCGCTCAGCTTCCGCGCCCGGGGCTTGCCCTGCAGGGCGCCTGTGACCACGTGGATCGTCGACCGGTTGCCGCCGCCGGGCTTGGACTGCACGACGAGAGTGCGGGCGTCGGGGGTGGCGTCCATGCCGGTGACCCAGCCCCGCCACACCGACGGGTAGCTGCCCACCAGGTACTGCCCTCGCGCGTACTGGTTCAGCAGGGCCTGGCGGGTCTTTGCTGTGTCCTTGGTCTCGTATGCGGCCAGGGCGAGCTGCAACGCGGTGGCGGGATCGCTGCCCGGGCGGTCATCGGCGGCCTGGGCGAGCAGACCCGCGGCCTGCGTGCGTAACTGCTCCTCGGTTTCCTTGAGGCTCTGGTAGGTGGACAGTGCCAGTACGACGGCGAGCACCGTGAGAACGGCCAGCGCACCGACGGCGGCCTGCCGGAGGCGAGCCCCGCGTCTGGCGTGGCGGCGGCTGAGCTGGATGTATGCGCGCTCGTCGGCGGAGACGTCCTCGGGGTGCTCGGCCAGCCTGCGGTCGGCCTCGGCCAGGTCGCCTCCGCTCAGCAGGCGAGCGGGCTCGCGGTGTTGTTCCTGCCAGCGGCGCAGGTCGGCCCGCACCTGTTCCTGCCACAGGCGAAGGTCCCGGGAGTCGAGGAGCCATTGCCTCAGCCGTGGCCAGAGCCGGGTCAGCGCCTCATGCGCCAGGTCGACGATCTCCTCCCGCCCGGCGCCACCGGGGGCGGGGGAGAGCACCACGAGCTTGGTGGGGGCCAGCTGCCGGGCCAACTCCAGGAGTTCGGGGGCAAGGTCCGTGGTGCGGGTGGGCCTGCGGGAGAAGGTGTCACCGTCACTGGGCCGGGCCAGCTGCACGAACAGCCGCCGGGCACAGTCCTGCTGGGTTTGCGTCAAGCCGGCGAGTGCGTCATCGGCGTATCCGACGAGAGCGCCCACGACACCGTCCAGGTCGTCGTAGGCGGCGTGGGTGAGCATCGAGCGGGTGCGGCGCTTCCACAGCTCGGTCAGGGCGAACTGGACCAGCGGCATCCGCCCGGGCTCGTTGCCCGCGTCCGCGACGATCCGCTCCGGCAGTCCTGGCTCGAACCACAGCCCCGGCACGGCGTCGACGGGCGCGGTCACTGCCCGCCCGAGATCCTCGGCTGCCAGCGCGGCAAGGAACTGCACGGCGTCGCTGACGAGGTCGGAGGTGCCGGCCGTCACCAGCTCGTCGAGGGAGTCGGGCCGCACGGTGGCGACGATCCGCAGCACAGCCGCGCCGTCCTTGCCCGCCAACGCGGTGAGCAGGCCGAACAGGTCGCGCGCAGCGGACGGTTCGGCGGCCGCGAGCTCCTCCAGCTGATCAACGAAGATGACGTGCCCCGCTCTCTCACCACGGGCGAGGAGTCTGCCGCGCAGTTCGGTGGGCACATCGTCGGCGGTCTCCAGGAGCCCGGCCAGCTCCTCGGCCTTCGTGAGCCGTTGGACCTCGCCGAGCCCCGGCTCCAGGACCCCGATCAGCCCCCGAGCCAGCACGGCGGCCGCCCGCACCCCGGGCACGGGACGTAGCTCGGACACGCTCATACCCTCGGCCCGCATCCGGGGCAGCACCCCCGCCCGCACGAGAGAAGACTTCCCGCACCCCGAGGGCCCCGCCACCAGTGTCACCGCCCGCCCGCGCACGGCGGCATGCACGCGGGCGATATCTCTGTCGCGACCGTGGAAGAACTCCGCGTCGTCCTCCGTGAACGCCTCGAGCCCCTTGAACGGGCACACGGGCGGCAGCGTCCGTTCGTCGATCAGCTCGGCCGACGGCAACAGATACGCGGTGCGGTCACCCCGTTCCGCGGCGACCGTCATCCCGACGACGCCGTCCTGTACGTCGTCCCAGACGGGCGACCCGCTGAACCCTTCCTCGATGCGCGGCCCAGGTTCCTGCGCCTCCATCTGCAGCCAGCCCGAGCCCTGTCTGGCATGCAGGGTGCCCGCGGCCCATACCCCGTTGTC
Organism: Streptomyces africanus; assembly: GCF_002150735.1. Classification (GTDB taxonomy): domain Bacteria; phylum Actinomycetota; class Actinomycetes; order Streptomycetales; family Streptomycetaceae; genus Streptomyces; species Streptomyces africanus. Next base: position 6,730 of record NZ_MUKA01000111.1, on the reverse strand, counting down.
AGCGCGAGCCGGGTAACCGAACGCGCGGAACGTGTGCCCCCACACCCCCGTCCCATCGACGAGCTGCACCGGCCTCGCCCCCTCGACCGCAGCGTCGAGCCGCAGCAACGCGACATCGATCCCGCCGCGCCGCCAGGACACCACGCTCGCCCGTGCCCTGGGCCGGCCGGCCAGCAGCGGAAAGTCGAGGACCACCGGCTCGCCGGGCCCCTGCTCCGCACCATCCGAGACGCCGAGTGCCCGCGCGACAACATGGGCGCAGGTGCACACCACATCGGCGGCGACGAGGAACCCGGCGCCGATCACCCGACCGGCAGACGAGTAGATCCGCACCTGCGACGCCTCAAGGACATCGCTCCCCCGTACGGCGGTCATGGGCTCCCCCTTGTCCGACACATCGCGCAGCACGCGACAAGTCAGCATCCCCGCCGCATCGGCCGCGCACAATGAGAGCGCATCAGGTTATTTCGATGTTGGCCATCATGCCCATGTCCTCGTGTTCCGCGTTGTGGCAGTGGAAGAGGTAGCGGCCGCGGTAGCCGTCGAAGCGGGTGATGATCTCCGCTGATTCGCCCGGTCGCAGCGAGATGGTGTCCTTCAGCCCGGCATCGTGCGGCAGGGGCGCGCGCCCGCCGCGGGCCAGCACCCGGAATCCGACCAGGTGGAGGTGGACGGGGTGGTGGACGTCGGCGACGAACCGCCACACCTCCACGGCCCCGAGCCGGGTGCGGATGTCGGTGCGCGAGGGATCGAAGGCTCGCCCGCCGATGACCCAGCCGCGGCCGTGCTGCATCTGTCCGGCGCGGAAGACGAAGTCCCGGACCGTGGTTTCCTCGGAGCGCCGCCAGGTGGGCAGGTCGTCGGCGAGCAGTGCGGGGATGCGGGCGGATTCCCGGGCGCGGCGCGCGATACGGAACGCCATCACCTCGCGGGTGCGTCCGGTGCCGAGCCGGTTGATCAGGCGCACCCGGCTGCCGACCGGCAGGCCCGCGAAGTCGACGACCACGTCGTAGCGTTCCGCCGGTGCGATCGGCAGAGTGGTGTGGGTGACGGGAGCGGCAAGCAGACCCTGATCGGCGCCGATCTGCACCAGATCCAGTCGGCGTCCGCCGTCGGTGACGGCCTGGAGCTCGTAGTGGCGGGCGTTGGAGGCGTTGAGCAGCCGCAGCCGGTACCGGGATGTGGCAACCTCGTGGATCGGCCACGGGGCGCCGTTGACCAGGATCACGTCTCCGAGCACGCCGGCCGCGTAGGGCGCTCTCACGCCGGGCCGCTCGCGCAGTGCGGGGTTGAGGGACGGGTAGGCCAGGGAGCCGTCGGAGGCGAACGACCGGTCAGCGATCATCAGCGGCAGTTCGCCTTCCCCGCGGGGCAGATCGAGGGCGTCCTCGGTGTCGTCGCGGACGATGTGCATCCCGGCCAGACCGCGCCAGATCGCCGGGGCGGTGAAGTCCATGCGGTGGTCGTGGTACCAGAGCATCGCCGCCCGCTGGTCCATCGGGAAGGTGTACTCACGCGTGGTCCGGCTGATGACCGCGCGGGGGTCGGGCATGGCGTGTGCTCCGGCATGGTGCCGGCGGTGGTGCGCTGTGGGGTCGGGCCAGCTCCGCGGGAGGACGAGGTCGGTGGGGTAGCCGTCGGAGGCGGCGGGGGTGCGCCCGCCGTGCAGATGCACCACGGTCGGCACGGGCAGCTCGTTGCGGTGCGCCACGGTGACGGGGCGTCCGCGGCGAGACTCGATCGTCGGCCCGGGGAAGATGCCGTCGTACGTCCACAGTTCCGTTCGGATCCCGGGCAGGATCTCCGCGGACACCTGGCGCTGGGTGATGTCGTACCGGTCGGAGCCCTTGGAGGTACCGGCCGGTTCGAGGACGGGCGGGATCGGCAGCGGCACGGTGTACGGCTTGGGCAGCGGCACGGCACTGCGCAGCTGGTTGCCGGTGCTCGCCGGACGGTGGGCCATCGCCCCGGACAGCGCGAGTCCGCCCGCCGTGGCCAACCCCAGTGCGCCGCCGAGTCCCAGCACGCGCCGACGGGTCCACTCCGTGCTGCTCCAGCCGTCGTCATGGCTGAGTCCCGGTCGCTCAGACATGGGGCTCCTCCCGCCGCGGCCCACCCACATCTGCGGCCCGCCCTGCCACGGCGCGGTTCGGCAGCGGCCGCACCCAGACCGCGGCGGACAGTACGGCCAACGCGGCGATGATCATCACGCCCAGAGGGAGGTGCACCCACAGCAGACCGGACAAGCCCGCCATGTACTGCCCCGTCTCGGCCGCCACGATCAGCACCGACACGGCTATCGGCCACCAGCGGCGCATCCGCGCCCAGGCCGCGGCGCCGACGGCGGCTTGCAGCAGTCCGAGTGAGAACACGAGGTCGGCGCCGCGGGCGTGCCAGTCAAGGCCGCCGATCTCCCCAGTGAGATAGACGCCCGCGAAGACCGGCTGGCCGAAGGCCGCAACGGTGTGCACTGTCACCGCCGCCCGGAACGGCAGGCCCGCAACGCCCGAGATTCGCAAGCTTGTTGATGGTCTTTCACATGTGGTGGTCACGCCATCCACAGTCATGCTCACTACGGCATCACGTCAAAGATCAATATCGCTATCCTGCTATGCGATCGATGCTATGAGAGGAGAGAGCGGCGATGGACCTGCATGCGCTCCAGCAGTTCCTCGTGGTCGCACGGCTGGAGCACCTCAGCCGGGCGGCCAGGGAACTGCGTGTCGCCCAGCCGTCGTTGAGCCGCACCATCGCACGGCTGGAGTCCGAACTCGGCGCGCCGCTGTTCGACCGGGCCGGCCGTCTTCGGCTCAACGAATCGGGGCGGCTCTTCCGCGAGCACGTCGAGCGCTCCCTCGGGGAGCTGGAAGCGGGACGCCGTGCTGTGGCCGAGGCGGCCCGCGGCGGCGTCGGCGGCGTACGGCTGGCCTCGGAGACGTTCTTGACGATCACCGGCCCTCTGGCCGCCTACAAAGACGCCCACCCCGACATCGACGTCGAACTCCACCAGATGCCCGCCGGGGACATGCACCGCGCCCTGCACGCCCGCGAGGTCGACCTGTGCGTCGCCTCCCAGCCGATCCCGGGCGACGGACTGGACAGCGTCCACCTGCACGACGAGCCGGTCTGGCTGGCCGCGCCGCCCGACCACCGGCTTGCCTCCCGCGCCTTGGTCAGTGTCGAGGAACTCCGCGAGGAGCCGTTTGTGATCTCACGGCCCGGCCACTGGCAGCGGCGCCTGCTCGACCGGCTCTTCGCCGACCGGAATCTGACCCCGCGGATCGTCTGCGAGGGCGACGAACCGGCCGCCCTCGCGGGCCTGGTCAGCGCCGGCATCGGCCTCACCCTCATCCCGGCCATGGCCCGTGGTGCCGACATCAGCGCACCGGGCGCCTGGATCGGCATCGACGACCCCGCCTGCCGCCGCACCCTCACCCTGCACCGGGCCGCCGACAGTCGCCTCTCGACCGCTACCCGGCTGATGCGCACCACCCTGGTCACCTGGCCCTGGAACACCACAGGCGGCCGGCAGCACCCATGACCCACCGGCCCTCACCGCCCCCGCTGGCGACACTGCAACGTCGTCGCCCCAGGAATGGACCACCGTTATGGTTGCTCTTCTGTCTTGACGGTGAATGGCCCGGTGGCGGGGGCTACACACGGGGTGACGTCCGTTGTCTCGCCCGCCGCCAGACCCGCCTCGCACAGCTGGCCGCCATTCTCGCGCAGGTCGAGGTAGAACCGCGTGGTCTTGCCGTCCTGCTTGAGGCCGTGAATGCGTTCGTCGATGTAACCGAGGCTGTTCAGGGTCTTCCGGACCTTGGCGGGCGTGGGCTCCACGACCTTTTGCAGCGCCTCGATGACGCGCTGTTCGTGGTGGACGCTCGTGCACGAATCGTGCCGGTCCAACTCTGCCGCGGGCCCTGTCAGAGGGCCGGGCTCGATCGGGTCAGTCGGGGGCGTTTCCCCAGGGGCGAGACTCAGCACCGGCTCCGGACTGGTCGACTTTCCGGGCGGTGCCGACGGGACCCCGTCGGCCGGGGGACACGCCTGCGCGTACATGTCCAGCATCGCCGCGAACGCCTTCTGCTCGGGGGATGGCTGGGTGGGTCTCGCCTTGGAGGAGACGCTGCTGACCGGCTCATCCTGTGGGGCACTGCCCTTCAGCTCAGTTCCGCAGCCGGTGAGTGCCAGAGAGGCGAGAGCGGCAGCCGCGAGACCGCGCCGGTGATGGGCGAATGCGCTGATGGAGGCACGGATGCGTGTCATATGCAGAGTCTCCGGTCACCACCGCTCGCCCCGCTTGAGTACGCGTACTTACCCATGTGGGTACTCGACTTCAGCAGCCGACGGTGTTCCGTGCCGCGACGACTGACGCAGGTGAATGAAGAGGGGACTGCCTGAGTCAGGCGGGTGCCGGGGGCCGGGCTGGGACAAGTGGCTCGGCTGGCTGGGCTCACCTGTTGGATCTCTGTGAGCGACGGGGGAAGATCAGGCACGGTGGAAACCCCGCTCGCGCTCCACGTCGGTGACCTGCCTGCGGTGCCAGGCGAGTTCGGCCTGGGCCGCGCGGGCGTAGTGGTTCATGACCGTTTCCCCGAGTGCGTCGTACACGACCTTGTTGCCCATGAAGCTGTTCATGGCTTCGGTGAGGTCGGCCGGCACGGGGGCGGCGTCGCTTGCCGTGTAGGAGTCGCCGCCACAGGGCGCCGGAAGCTCGGGGCGGTCCTGGATACCGTGGATGATGGCGGCGCAGGCGGCGGTGACGGCGAGGTAGAGGTTGGCGTCGGCGCCCGGCAGGCGGACTTCGAGGTGGGCGCTCTCGCCGACACCGGTGACGCGAACGGCGCAGGTGCGGTTGTCGAAGCCCCAGGTGTAGCTGGTCGGGGCGAAGGTGTGCGGAGCGTACCGCTTGTAGGCGTTGGGGGTGGGGGCATACAGCGGAGCCAGGTGTGGCAAGCCGGACACCAGGCCGGCAATGGCCCGTTCCAACACCGGAGGCAGGTCCGCGCTCCGGTGGTAGGTGAACGCGTTGCCGTTGGCGGACCACAGGGACAGGTGCAAGTGCAGGCCGCTGCCCACGCCGGTGGCGGGTGCGGCCATGAACGTCGGAGTCATGCCGCGCCGCTGAGCGAGGTCCGGCACGATGAGCCGGAAGGCGGTGTAGGCGTCGCAGGCTGACATCACCTCGCCATAGGCGAAGGTCACTTCGACCTGGCCTGCCGCACTCTCGGTCTTGATCGCCTCGACGGGAACGCCCGCTTCCCGCAGGGCATCGTGGAGGTGCTGGAGGAAGTCAGCGACTTCCGGGGGATGGCTGAGGGCGTAGTCGAGGTCGCCGGACCAGGCCGGGCGCAGACCACGGTATGCCGACCTGTGCGCCTCCTGGCCAGTGTCCTGATACAGCATGAATTCAACCTCCGTGCCCAGCGCCACCTGATAGCCGAGATCGGCCAGGCGCTCCAGCTGAGTGCGCAGCATGTGGCGGGGAGCGACCTCGACGGGTCGGCCGTCGTGGTGGAAGACGTCACCCATGATGAGGGCCGTGCCGGGCTGGTGGGGCAGGAGGCGGATGCTGCGGGGATCCGCCTTCACACCGAGGTCGCCAAAGCCCTGCTCCCAGCCGGTGAGGGCGAAGCCATCGAGCGGGGTCATGTCGACGTCTGTGGCCAGGACGTAGGCGCACATCCCCGCCTCGGAGTTCATCCGGTCCACGAAGACGGGAGCGGTGAGGATCTTGCCCTTGGGCCGACCCTGCATGTCCGGCACGGCGAGTCTCACCGCTGTGATCTCCCCACTCTGTACCGATTCCTTGAACGCCCCCAGCGTGACGGCTCCAGTAGGCCCGGGCCCGGGCCCGGGCGTGGGTTGCTCGTCGCGCTGTTCGTCGTGGCTGTGCATCAGACGTCCTCCTCTGGTCCGCCCTGCTGGGCGGTGCTGGCGTGGGCGGTGAGCTGGTAATCGGGCTCATTCCGCCGGCGAGGTTGCAGATGACGGAGAAGCTGATCGCGAAGTTGCCGAACACGCCCGTCGGGCGAGTAAGGCTTTGCGCCGAGCTGACCACGATGGCGTCATCGTGGACCAAAGGAGGGCCCCTCTTCTGCGAGACACAGAGTTCTCTGAAGATACGGGGGACGAAAAGGGGACGGAAGGAGGCAGTCTCAGCCAACGGGGTGACCGGCTGCTCATCGACAGCGCGCCCCCTGTCGGCAGGCAGCGTCACGAAGTCGCCGGAACCCGGTCTGCCAGCTGGTGACGCGGGGTACGACGGGTCAGGCAGCCGGCCAGGGATACACTGCTCCGCTCCGCCCTGACTGGAGGTCACCTGAGTGTTCCCCGCACGGATGCTTGCCGGTGCTCCGTTGGTTCTCGTGATCTTCGCCCTGTCCGGTTGTTCTTCCCACTGGGGTTGCACCGACACCACTGCGGAGCGCGGTGAGGCGGGTGTCAGGGTGCAGGTCGAGGACACGTCTGGGCGGTCCTTCGGCGTCACCGCCGAAGTCGTTGACTGGCGCCTTGAGCCTCACCCGCAGGTGCCCTCCGAAGGCGACCAGGTCCACTTCCGATACCGCTTCGACGGCGCCGACGAGATATCCGGCCCTGCAGTGGACGCCTGCGCGGTCGACAAGAAGCGCGTGGCGTTGGGGTGTCAGACGGTCTATTCGTCCCAGGCGTTCGGGCCGGACGGCGAGCTCACGGGCGACGACTGGCTCGCCGTCGAGCACCCTGA
>NZ_MUKA01000635.1 GCF_002150735.1 Streptomyces africanus | reverse complement strand
CCCGGCGAGGAGGCCATGCGCGCCGCGATCAACCCGCCCCCGGGCGACTGGCTGTACTTCGTCACGGTCCGCCCGGGCGACACCCGCTTCACCGCGGACTACGCGGAACACCAGCGGAATGTCGCGGAGTTCAACGCCCGTCAGAAGAGCGGCGCCGCACGGGCGGCCGGGTGACCCGGGCGGCGGCGGAGGTTCCGGCGGGTGGCGCTCAGGGCCACGCGCCCCCGGGCGACGGCGGGTGGCACGGAGCGGCAGGCGGGTCGGCGGGGTGGGGCGGCGAGCCGGGTGTCGCGGGCGGCCGCGCGGAAGTCGGTGGGCGGCGCGCAGGGCCGGGCGTCCCGGCCGGTGGCGCCTCGGCGGCCGGGGACGTCCCCTGCTCCGCGTCACGCGACGACCGGCTCCGGCGTCAGCAGCTGCCTGATGTCGCGGGCGGCCGCGCGGAAGTCGGTGGGCGGCGCGCAGGGCCGGGCGTCCCGGCCGGTGGCGCCTCGGCGGCCGGGGACGACCCTGCCCCGCGTCACGCGGCGACCGGCTCCCGCGCCAGCAGTCGCCTGATGTCGCGGACGGCCGCGCGGAAGTCGGTGGGCGGCGCGCAGGGCCGGGCGGCCCGGCCGGTGGCGCCTCGGCGGCCGGGGACGTCCCCTGCTCCGCGTCACGCGGCGACCGGCTCCCGCGCCAGTAGCCGCCTGATGTCGCGGACGGCCACGCGGCCGGCGCGGTTGGCGCCGATGGTGCTGGCCGACGGGCCGTAGCCGACGAGGTGGACGCGCGGGTCGGCGGCGGCGCGGGTGCCCTCCAGGCGGATGCCGCCGCCCGGCTCGCGCAGGCGCAGCGGGGTGAGGTGGTCGATGGCGGCGCGGAAGCCGGTGGCCCAGAGGATGACGTCGGCGTCGACGTGGCGTCCGTCCCGCCAGTCCACCCCCGTCGGCGTGACGCGGTCGAACATCGGCTGCCGGTCGAGCACCCCGTCCTCGATGCCCTGCCGGACCGCGTCGTTGAGCGGCAGCCCGGTGACCGAGACGACACTCCTCGGCGGCAGTCCCTGCCGTACCCGTTCCTCGACGAGCACGACGGCCGCCCGGCCCGCGTCCTCGTCGAAGGGGCCCTCGCGGAAGACGGGCGGACGCCGGGTCACCCAGGTGGTGGCGGCCGCGTACGGGGCGATCTCCAGCAGATGCTGTGTGCCCGAGGCGCCACCGCCCACCACGACGACCCGCTGCCGCGCGAACTCCTCCGGCCCGGGGTACTGCGCGGTGTGCAACTGCCGCCCCCGGAAGGTCTCCTGGCCCGGATAGCGCGGCCAGAACGGCCGGTCCCAGGTGCCGGTCGCGTTGATCAGCGCCCGCGTCGACCACACGCCCCGCGAGGTCTCCACCAGCAGCCGCCCGCCGGGGCCCTCGCGTACGGCCCGCACGTCGACGGGGCGCCGCACCCGCAGGTCGAAGGTCCGCTCGTACCGGTCGAAGTAGTCGCTGATCACCTCGGCCGACGGCCGTTCCGGATCCGCGTCCGTGAGCTCCATCCCCGGCAGCGCGTGCATCCCGTGCACCCTGCCGTACGTCAGTGACGGCCAGCGGAACTGCCAGGCGCCGCCGGGACCGGGGGAGTGGTCCAGCACCACGAAGTCGCGGTCCGGCTCGAAACCGGATCGCCGCAGGTGATAGGCGCCGGCCAGACCGGCCTGACCCGCGCCTATGACGACTGCCTCGACCTCGCGTGTGTTGTTCACGCTTCTACTAACTGTGCCGAGGGCATGGATCTTCCCGCCCGGCGCGTCGTGTCACTCACCTTCCGAGGGCCGGGGCGCCGCGGTCGACGGCGGCAGGCCGCCGTTGAACCGGGTGTCGGTGAAGTCGGCGAAGTCGACCTTGCGCGGGATGAGCTTCAGCCCCGTGAACGTGTCGGCGATCTCCTGCTCGGAGGCGATCAGCGGCTTGTCGACGGCGACCGCGACCCGGGTCGTGTAGGTGCGCTTCACTGCGGCCAGCGCCACGTCCTCGGGGAGCCCGGTGTCCTTCGCCCAGACCTTCGCCCACTCCTCCTCGTGGTCGTACACCCACGCATAGGCGCGCCGCAGCCGCTCCAGATAGTCCTTGACGGCGGCGGCCTTCTTCTTGTCCTTCAGCGCGTCCGGTGCCGCGACCTGGAAGGTGAGCCCGTTCGTCACGCCGTCGCCGTCGGTCAGGACCCGCCCCTGCTTGCCCTTCAGCACCTGCGAGGTGTACGGGTCCCACACCGCCCAGGCGTCGACCTTGCCGGACGTGAACGCGGCGAGCGCGTCGGCCGGCTGGAGGTACTTGACCTTGACGTCGCTCAGTTTCAGCCCGGCCTTCCTCAGGGACGCGACCAGCTGGTAGTGCGCGGACGACCCCTGCGCGACGGCCACCGACTTGCCCTTGAGCTGCTGGGGGCGCTTCAGGGGCGAGTCGTTCGGGACGAGGACGGTGTCGCCCTTGGACGTGCCGTGCCAGGCGGCCACGACCTTGATCTTCGAGTTCGCTCCGGCCGCGAAGACCGGCGGGGTGTTGCCGACGCCGCCGATGTCGACGGCCCCCGCATTGATGCCCTCCAGCAGGGGTGGTCCGGAGGTGAACGTGGACCACTTGATCTTGTAGTCGAGGTTCTTGAGTTCCCCGGCGGCCCGCAGGATGGCCTCCGAACCGCCCTTCTGGTCACCGACCTCGAGCGTGACCGGGCCATGACCGTCGGTGCCGCCGTCCGAGGTGCTGGCGGACGAGTTCCCGCCGCAGGCGGTGAGCAGCAGAGCGAGGGGGAGGAGCAGGGCGGCGGGGGCGAGGCGTCGTCGCATGGCGGTTCCGTTCGTGTGGGCCGTACGTGTCTGGTACGTGTGAGGCGTGTGCGGGAAGGTCAGGCGGCTTCGGCGGCCGTCGCCTCGACGCCGAGGCGTTCGAGGAGGCCGGCGCGCAGTTCCGCGAAGCGCGGGTCGGTGATGTCGCGGGGACGGTCGAGGTCGACGCGCTGCTCGTGGGCGATGACGCCGCCGTCCATCACCAGGACGCGGTCGGCGAGCAGGACGGCCTCCTCCACGTCGTGGGTGACGAGGAGCACCGCGCAGCCCCGGCGCTGCCACAGCTCGCCCACGAGCCGCTGGGCCTTGATGCGGGTGAGGGCGTCGAGCGCGCCGAACGGCTCGTCGAGCAGCAGCAGATCGGGCTCGCGCACCAACGCCCGGGCGAGCGAGGCGCGCTGGGCCTCGCCGCCGGAGAGGGTCTTGGGCCAGGCGGCCGAGCGGTGGCCGAGTCCGACCTCGTCGAGGGCCTGCTCGGCGACGGCGCGTTCGGGCTTGCCGGGCAGGCCGAGCAGGACGTTGCGCCACACCTTCTTCCACGGCATCAGCCGCGGTGCCTGGAAGGCGACGGCCTTGCGGCGCGGCACCAGGACGGTGCCCTCGATGTCGCGGTCGAGCCCGGCGAGGATGCGCAGCAGCGTCGACTTGCCGCAGCCGCTGCGGCCGAGCAGGGCCACGAACTCGCCCGGCCGGACGTCCAGCCGCAGATCGTCGATGACGGCACGTCCGTCGAAGGAGCGGGTGAGCCCCTCGACATGGACCGCCTGGGGGGTCACCGGCCGGTGAACGTCGGTCGCCATTGCAGCAGCACCTTTTCGAGAGAGCGGACGATGAAGTCGGCGAGCAGGCCGAGGAAGGCGTAGACGACCAGGCAGACCACGATCACGTCGGTCCGCAGGAAGTCCCGCGCCTGCACCATGAGGAACCCGATGCCGGAGTCGGCGTTGACCTGCTCGGCGAAGACCAGCGCGAGCCAGGCGATGCCGAGCGAGTAGCGCAGACCGGTCATGGCGTTCGGCAGCGCGCCCGGGAGGACGACGTGCCGGACGAGTCCCCAGCGCGACAGCCCGAGGGACTCGCCGGCCTCGATCAACTGGGCGTCCACACCGCGGATTCCGGCGTAGACGTTGAGGTAGAGCGGGAAGGTCACGCCGAGCGTGATGATGGCGACCTTGGGGGCCTCGCCGATGCCGAACCAGATGATGAACAGCGGGATGAGCCCCACGAACGGCACGGTCCGCAGCATTTGCACGGGCGCGTCCACCAGGTCCTCGCCGATCCGGAACAGGCCCGAGAGCAGGGCGAGTCCGGTGCCGACGACCAGGCCGAGCAGCAGCCCGGCCGCGACCCGCTGGAGCGAGGTGCCCATGGCCGCGGGCAGCGATCCGTCGGCCACCATGTCCCCGGCGACCTGGGCGATCCGGCCGGGCTGCTGCTCGGCC
>NZ_MUKA01000634.1 GCF_002150735.1 Streptomyces africanus | reverse complement strand
GCCGGAGCCGGAGCCGGAGCTGGAACCGGAGCCGGAGTCCGAGGACGACGACGAGGAGCTCGACGACTTCGACGCCGGGGCGCTGCTCGACGAGGAGCCGCGGCTGTCGTTCCGGTAGAAGCCGGAGCCCTTGAAGACAATGCCGACCGCCGAGAACACCTTCTTCAGGCGGCCCTTGCAGCTGGGGCACTCGGTGAGGGCGTCGTCGGTGAACTTCTGCACCGCCTCGAGGCCCTCGCCGCACTCGGTGCACTGGTACTGGTAGGTGGGCACTGTCTTCCTCCTGGCACTCTCACTCGATGAGTGCTAACGACGATCCATCTTGACGTATTCCGGCCGTTCAGTCCACTGCCACCGGCACGCGGTGACCCACGCCACGCGCGACGGTGCGGCCCTGAGCACGTCCCGCCAGCCGGGAACGCAGGGCCAGAAGGGTCGCCAGGGCGAGCACGGTGCCGCCCATCGGCACCAGGAAACCGGCGCCGTCCCGGAAGCGGTCCTCCAACTGTCCGGCGACCGTGACGGCGGCCGCCTGGCCGAGCGCCACCGCGCCCGTCAGCCAGGTNNCGAGTGCGCGGCCCACAGGCCCGACGCGGTGAGCGCGAGCGCCGTGTAGCCGGCGACGAGGCGCCGCTGCGGGGCCGCCTTCCAGGCGATCGCGCCGCAGACGACACCGGAGAGCATGTTGCCCGCGGCGAAGACCCCGTAGAGGACGCCGTTGAGGCCTGGTTCGCCGATCGACTCGGTGAACGCGGCCAGCGAGACCTGCATCCCGCCGAAGACGGACCCGATGCCCAGGAAGGTCACGATCAGCACGCGCACCCCGGGGATCCGCAGCGCGGAAGCGTGCTCCACGCGCGCGTGG
>NZ_MUKA01000633.1 GCF_002150735.1 Streptomyces africanus | reverse complement strand
GCGACGGAGGCCGGCGGGGAGGTCCCGGCGCGAAATCGCGTCTGTCAGCAGTTCGCGAGGTAGTTCTGGAGCGCGGACTTCTCGGCCGAGTCGACCGAGAGGCCGTAGTAGTACTTCACCTGGACCCAGGCGCGGACGTAGGTGCAGCGGTACGCCGTCCGGGAGGGCATCCAGGTGGCCGGGTCCTGGTCGCCCTTGGCCTGGTTGACGTTGTCGGTGACCGCGATGAGCTGCGGGCGGGTCAGGTCGTTGGCGAAGGACTGGCGGCGGGAGGTCGTCCAGGAGTCGGCGCCGGAGTCCCAGGCCTCTGCCAGCGGGACCAGGTGGTCGATGTCGACGTCGGCGGCGGCGGACCAGGTCGCTCCGTCGTAGGGGGAGTACCAGCTGCCGCTGGTGGCGGCGCAGGAGGAGTCCTGCTGGACGTTCGTGCCGTCGCGCTTGAGGACGACCTCGCGGGTGTTGCAGGCGCCGGACTGGGTGATCCAGTGCGGGAAGAGGTCGCGGTCGTAGCCGGTGCGGTCCTCGGTGGCCACGGTGAGCGAGGCGAGGTAGGAGCGGGCGGTGGCCCCGCTGACGGGGGTGGGCAGGGCGGCGGAGGCGGCCGGGCC
>NZ_MUKA01000632.1 GCF_002150735.1 Streptomyces africanus | reverse complement strand
GGCTGGACGTGGTGCATCTCGGGGGAGGGGCGCTCACGCTGCCCCGGTACGTGGCCGTGACCCGGCCGGGGTCGCGGCAGGACGTCGTCGAGGTCGACCGGGGGCTGCTGGACCTGGTGGCGGAGCATCTGCCGTTGCCGGAGGGGGCCCGGATCGCCCTGCACGCGGCGGACGCGAGGAAGTGGCTGGAGAACGCCGCCGCGGACTCGGCCGATGCGATCGTCGCCGACGTGTTCGGCGGTTCGCGGGTTCCGGCGCACCTCACATCCGTCGCGTACGTCCGTGAGGCCGGCCGTGTGCTGCGGGACAGCGGGGTCTATCTCGCCAACCTCCCCGATGCGGCGCCGTTCGCCTTTCTGCGGTCCCAACTCGCCACTCTGGCAACGGTGTTCCAGGAGCTTGTGCTGATCGCCGAGCCGGGGGTGCTGCGGGGGCGGCGGTTCGGGAACGCGGTGCTCGTGGCCGGGCGNNCGACGCCTTCCCGGCCCGGGTCGAACACGGCGACGTTCTGCGGGAGTTCATCGGTGGCGCGCGTGCGGTGCGGGACGAGGACGCGGTGCCGTCACCCGAGCCTCCCGACGGGGCGTTCGGTATCGGCTGACGTGTGCCGGGCCCG
>NZ_MUKA01000110.1 GCF_002150735.1 Streptomyces africanus | reverse complement strand
CGGGGCGGGGGTGGCGCTGGCCGGTGCGGTGGGGGCGCCGGGCGCGCAGGCGGCCGAGTCCCAGCGCGGCGCCAAGCGGTACGCGTTCACCGTGCTGGGGACGACGGACCTGCACGGCAACGTCTTCAACTGGGACTACTTCACGGACAGGGAGTTCGACGACAAGGACCACAACGACGTCGGGCTCGCCAAGGTCTCGACCCTGGTGAACCGCGTCCGTGCGGAGAAGGGCCGCCGCAACACGCTGCTGATCGACGCGGGCGACACGATCCAGGGCACGCAGTTGTCGTACTACTACGCGAAGGTCGATCCGATCACGGCCGAGGGCGGCCCCGTGCACCCGATGGCGCAGGCCATGAACGCCATGGGCTATGACGCGGCGGCGCTCGGCAACCACGAGTTCAACTACGGCATCCCGGTGCTGCGGAAGTTCGAGCAGCAGTGCCGTTTCCCGCTGCTGGGTGCGAACGCGCTGGACGCGAAGACGCTGCGGCCCGCGTTCGCGCCGTACAGCATGCACCGGCTGCGTACGCCGTTCGGGCGGGATGTGAAGGTGGCGGTGCTGGGGCTGACGAATCCGGGCATCGCGATCTGGGACAAGGCGAACGTGCAGGGGAAGATGACGTTCCCGGGTCTGGAGGAGCAGGCGGCGAAGTGGGTGCCGAGGCTGCGGTCGATGGGCGCGGACGTCGTCATCGTGTCGGCGCACAGTGGTTCGTCGGGGACGTCGTCCTACGGTGACCAGCTGCCGTACGTCGAGAACGCGGCCGCTCTGGTGGCCGAGCAGGTGCCGGGCATCGACGCGATCCTGGTGGGGCACGCGCACACGGAGATCCCCGAGTACTTCGTCACTCACAAGGAGACCGGCAAGCGGGTCGTGCTGTCGGAGCCGCTCAAGTGGGGTCAGCGGCTGACGCTGTTCGATTTCGAGCTGGTGTGGGCCAAGGGCTGCTGGACGGTCGAGAAGGTGGGCGCGCGGGTCCTGAACTCCAACACGGTGGAGGAGGACCCGAAGATCACGAAGCTGCTCATGGACGAGCACGAGAAGGTCGTGGCGTACGTCAATCAGGTCATCGGCACGAACGCGGCGGAGATGACGTCGGCGGAGGCGCCGTACAGGGACGTGCCGATCATCGATCTGATCAACCACATCCAGGCGGACACGGTGAAGCAGGCCCTGGCGGGCACGGAGCACGCCGCGCTGCCGGTGCTGTCGCAGGCGGCGTGCTTCTCGCGGTCCGCCCGGATCCCGGCGGGCGAGGTGACCATCCGGGACGTGGCGGGTCTGTACGTCTTCGAGAACACGCTGGAGGCGCGTCTGATGACGGGCGCGCAGCTGAAGGCGTATCTGGAGTTCTCGGCGAACTACTACGTGCAGACGGCGCCGGACGCTCCGGTGGATCCGGCGAAGCTGACGAACGCGAACGGCACGCCGGACTACAACTACGACGTGGTGAGCGGGCTGTCGTACGAGATCGACATCGCGCAGCCGGCCGGTTCGCGGGTGACGGACGTGCGGTTCGAGGGGCGGCCGCTGGCGGACGACGCGCAGTTCGTGTTCGCGGTGAACAACTACCGGGCCAACGGGGGCGGCAACTTCCCGCATGTGGCCGCCGCCCCGGTGCTGTGGTCGAACTCGGAGGAGATCCGCAACACCATGATCGCCTGGGTGAAGGCGAAGGGGTCCATCGATCCGGCCGCCTTCGCGGCGGTGGACTGGAAGCTGACGCGGAACGGCACGCCCGTCTTCTGAGCCGCGTGTTTCGTCACCTTCGGTCGTCGACGAGTGGGGTGAGTGCCGGTGCCTCGCGGGGCGGCGGGACCTGCCGGCGCTGTGTGAGGCCGAAGGTGGTGAAGGCGGTGCGGCGCGGGAGCGCGTAGGCCTCCCTGCCCGTCAGGGAGTTGAGGATGATCGCGCTGCGCCAGGCGGCGAGGCCGAGGTCCGGGGTGCCGACGCCGTGTGTGTGGGTCTCGGCGTTCTGGACGTACACCGTGCCGGTGACGGACGGGTCGAGGACGAGGCGGTAGTCCTCGTCGATGCGCGGGCGCTCCCGGCTGTCGCGGCGCATGTAGGGGTCGAGGCCGGCGAGGATGCGGTCGAGGGGGCGTTCGCGGTAGCCGGTGGCGAGGACGACGGCGTCGGTGGTGAGGCGGGAGCGGCTGTCCTGCGGGCCGTGTTCGAGGTGCAGTTCGACCTTGGTCGTGGCGACGCGGCCGGCGGTGCGCACGCGGACGCCGGGGGTGAGGACGGCGTCGGGCCAGCCGCCGTGCAGGGTGCGGCGGTACAGCTCGTCGTGGATGGCGGTGATGGTGGCGGCGTCGATGCCCTGGTGCAGTTGCCACTGCCCGGCGACGAGCCGGTCGCGGGCGGTTTCGGGCAGGGCGTGGAAGTAGCGGGTGTGGTCGGGGGTGAAGTGCTCCAGGCCGAGCTTGGAGTACTCCATGGGCGCGAAGGCCTCGGTGCGGCCCAGCCAGTGGAGCTTCTCGCGTCCGGTGGGCCTGCCGCGCAGCAGGTCGAGGAAGATCTCGGCGCCGGTCTGTCCGATGCCCACGACGGTGACGTGCTCGGCGGCGAGGAGCGCGTCGCGGTGGTCGAGGTAGTCGGCGGCGTGCACGACGGGCACGCCGGGGGCTTCGACGAGGGGTTTGAGGGGGTCGGGGACGTAGGGTTCGGTGCCGATGCCGAGGACGACGTTGCGCGTGTAGGTGCGGCCGAGGGCCTCGGCTTCTCCGTCGGGGTCGAGCTGGGTGAAGTCGACTTCGAAGAGGTCCTGTTCGGGGTTCCAGCGGATGGCGTCGACCTGGTGGCCGAAGTGGAGCGCCGGGAGGTTGTCGCAGACCCAGCGGCAGTAGGCGTCGTACTCGGCGCGCTGGATGTGGAAGCGCTCGGCGAAGTAGAAGGGGAACAGGCGTTCGCGGGCCCTGAGGTAGTTGAGGAAGGTCCAGGGGCTGGTGGGGTCGGCGAGGCTCACCAGGTCGGCGAGGAACGGCACTTGGATGGTGGCGCCGTCGATGAGCAGGCCGGAGTGCCAGCCGAAGGCGGGGCGCTGCTCGTAGAAGGCGGTGTCGAGGGTGCCGAGCGGGTGGGCGAGCGCGGCGAGGGAGAGGTTGAACGGGCCGATGCCGATGCCGACCAGGTCGCGGGGGGCGTCGG
>NZ_MUKA01000109.1 GCF_002150735.1 Streptomyces africanus | reverse complement strand
CGCATCACCAAGGGCGCGGACATGGTGGGCACGTCCCTGGTGGAGACGGGCGTGGTCGACGACGAGCACTACCTGGAGGCCGTCCGCGCCCTTGGTGATGCGGGGCGGGCCGAAGCGGGACCGGGTCCAGGCGAAGGAGTTGGCGTTGACCGTCACGCCCGCCGGGGTCTGGTCCATCGGCATGGAGGAGAAGATCTCGACGTGGCGATCGCCGCCGGGGGTCAGGCGGCGGCGGGCCGACGCCGACACCGGGGCGAAGATCAGGTCGCGCGGGCCGGGGCGGCCGCCCTTGCGGTGCCAGCGCACCAGCCGTTCGCCCCGGGCCAGCTGGCCGACGAACTCCATGGTCGCCGTGCCGTCGTCGACGACGACCAGGTCACGGGCCCGGGTGATCGTCAGCAGCAGCTGCACGTAGCGGGAGAAGGGGTCCCCCAGCACGATCCGGCGCGCCCTGCGGAGCAGGCCGGCCAGGCCGCCGATGGTCTGGAAGGGCGCCAGCGGCCCGCCGCGCGCTTCCTCCCAGCGGACCTCGTGCCCCTCGTCGCGGGCCAGGTCGGACATCCGCCGCAACTGGCCGCGCGTCATCGGGTCGACGGGCGACAGCACCACGAGGGTGAGCCCCACGCCGGGCGCATGCGCGTGCGCCCACTCCAGCACGTTCAGCAGCTGTACCGGACTCTCGACGAACGCGAGAGTGTGGGGGCCGGCGTTCCCGGCGCGGGGGCTCATCGACGTACGACCGTCCCGTCGTAAGGGGGGTGTGGGGGGTACTGCGCTCAGACGCCTACCGGCTCGCCCGCGGCGTCGGCGATCTCCGCCTCGGCGACCACACCGGCGACGCGGCGCAGCTTCTTCATCGGGGCCAGCTCGGACTCGTAGACCTTCTTCACGCCGTCGCCGAGGGAGGCCTCGATGGTGCGGATGTCGCGGACGAGGCGGGTGAGGCCCTGCGGCTCCACGGAGGCGGCCTGGTCCGAGCCCCACATGGCGCGGTCGAGCGTGATGTGACGCTCGACGAACACCGCGCCCAGCGCGACGGCGGCCAGCGTGGTCTGCAGGCCCGTCTCGTGGCCGGAGTAGCCGATCGGGACGTTCGGGTACTCCTGCTGGAGCGTGTTGATGACGCGCAGGTTGAGCTCCTCGGCCTTGGCCGGGTAGGTCGACGTGGCGTGGCACATCAGGATGTTGTCGGAGCCGAGGACCTCGACCGCGTGGCGGATCTGCTTCGGGGTCGACATGCCGGTGGAGAGGATCACCGCGCGGCCCGTGGAGCGCAGGGCGCGCAGCAGCTCGTCGTCGGTGAGGGAGGCGGAGGCGACCTTGTGGGCGGGGAGGTCGAACTTCTCCAGGAAGGCGACGGCCTCGGTGTCCCACGGGGAGGCGAACCAGTCGATGTTCTTCGACTTGCAGTAGTCGTCGATGGCGCGGTACTCGTCCTCGCCGAACTCCACGCGGTGGCGGTAGTCGATGTAGGTCATCCGGCCCCAGGGCGTGTCGCGCTCGATGTCCCACTGGTCGCGCGGGGTGCAGATCTCCGGGGTGCGCTTCTGGAACTTGACGGCGTCGCAGCCGGCCTCGGCGGCGGCGTCGATCAGCTTGAAGGCGTTCTCGAGCTCGCCGTTGTGGTTGATGCCGATCTCACCGCAGACGTAGACCGGGCGGCCCGGGCCGACCTCGCGCGTGCCGAACCGGCGGATACGGGAGTTGGTGCTCATGGCAGAGATGTCCTTACTTGGTGAGGGAATCGAGAGAGGGGCCGAGGATCCAGCTGGCGATCTCTCGGATCGCGCCGTCGCCGCCGGGGACGGCGGTGACCGCGCGTGCGGCGCCGCGCACGACGTCGTGGGCGCTCGCGACCGCCACGGGCCAGCCCACGAGGGCGAAGCACGGGAGGTCATTGACGTCGTTGCCGACGTAGAGCACGCGCTCCGGCGCGATGCCCTGCTCCTCGCACCACTGCTTCAGCGCGAGGTCCTTGCGGTCGATGCCGTGCAGCACCGGGAGCTTGAGCTTCCGGGCCCGGGCGGCGACCACAGGGTTCTGTTCCGTGGACAGGATCAGCATCTTCAGGCCGCTCCTGCGGAGGGCCGCGATGCCGAGTCCGTCCCCGCGGTGTACGGAGACGAACTCCCGTCCGTCGGAGTCGACCAGCACCCGGTCGTCGGTCTGGGTGCCGTCGAAGTCGAGGACGACCGCGTCGATGTCGTCGGCGGTCGGCAGCGCGCCGGGGCGGTCCGCGTCGAAGAGCGGCGCGAGGGCCCGGGCGCGGGCGAGGTCGTGCGGGTCGTCGATCTCCAGCACGCGTGCGGCGTCGGTGCGGACCAGTTCGGTCCGGCCGAAGAAGCGGTGCTGGTGCTTGCGGAAGCCGGCCGCCTCCATGGCGTAGGCGGCGCCGGTCTCCAGCAGGTCCTGGGGGCGGTCCTGGCGGCGGGGGCGGAAGGACTTGTCGTGGTTGACGCCGTAGCCGCCGCCGGCCGCGGCGTCGGGCTCCGCTACGGAACCGGCCGCCGCCTCGTCGTCGGCGTCGCGCCAGACGAAGCCGTGGAAGGGCGCCACGGTCACCGCGGTGTCGGCGCCGTTCTCGGCGATCGCGCCCGCCACCCCGTCGATGTCCTCGCGGACGAGGAAGGGGCTGGTGCACTGCACGAGCAGGACCACGTCCACCGGCGCCCCGTGCAGGGCCTCGTGCGCGTCCATGGCGTGCAGGACGGCGGCCTCGGAGGTGGCCGTGTCGCCGGCGATGGCGGCGGGCCGCAGGACGACCTCGGCGCCGGCCTGGCGGGCGGCGGCCGCGATGGCCTGGTCGTCGGTGGAGACCACGACGTCCGTGACGAGCCGGGCGGCGCGGCACTCGCGCACGGCCCGCGCCACCAGCGGGACGCCGCCGACGGGGAGGAGGTTCTTGGCGGGGACGCCCTTGGAGCCGCCGCGCGCGGGGATCACCGCGAGCACGCGGCGCACCGAGGCACCTCGGCCCGCTTCGGGTTGGGACATGGGGTGTACTCCTTGGGCTCCTTGGGCGGAGGACTCGGGGCGGCTCACAGCTCCCCCATCCGCCGGATGACGGGCGCCACGCGCTGCACGCCGTGCCGGTAGGCGCCGCGCGCCGCCCGGCGCACGATCTGCCGGACCGGTCCGGGCTCCCGGTCGGCGGCCGGCGCGCCGGGCAGCGGGGTGCCGTCCGGGCCGAGGTGGTGGCGGGCGAGGATCCCGGGCAGATAGCCGGGCGCGGTGACGGGTGTGTAGTACGGGGCCAGCGGCGGCAGGCCGCCGGGCCGGTCGAGCAGCTTGGCGATGCGTTCGCGGGCCGCGTCGAAGGCGGATTCATAGGAGCCGTCGGCCACGACGCCCTGCCGGGCGACCCACTCCTCGTCGGGCGCCGGCCGGTGCCCGGCGTCGAGCTGGTCCCAGGAGGCGAGGCAGCCGGAGCCCACGAAGTGGTGGTTGCCGAGGGACTCGCGGATGCCGAGGTCGCTCAGCACGACGGTCGGGATCCGGCGGTGCAGCGACTCCAGGGCGGCCGTGGAGCTGACCGTCACGAGCAGGTCGGTGCGGTCGAGGACCTCGCCCATGTTTCCGTAGACCAGGCGGAAGTTGGCGGGCGGATCGAGGCGCTGCACCAGCTTCTGGTACGGCAACTCCTCGATGTGGGTGGTGTGTTCGCCCGGCTTGGAGCGCAGCTTCAGCAGCACCTCGCGCTCGGGGTGCTTGCGGGCGTGCCGCACCAGCCGGTCCAGCAGGTACGTACGGTCCTTGCGGCTCTCCGGGACGGAGGGCTGGGCGGCGAACACGACCGTGTAGGGGTCGTGCTCCCCTTCGTACGGCGCTCCGCCGAGGAACGGCAGGGCCACCTCGGTCACCGAGGAGGCGTCGGCGCCCACGCCTTCGTAGACGGCCCGGAAACGGTCCGCGTCCTGGCGGGAGTTGGCGAGGACGAGGTCCGCGCCGTGCCGCAGCAGCAGGCCGTCGGCGAGCTTCTCGTAGACGACACCGACGTAGCCGGTGACGACGACGGGCCGCGCGGTCCGGTTCTCCCAGGCGCGCCCGAGGCCGTGCAGCATCGCCTGCACACCGCCGCCGACGAGGGCGAGGACGAGGACGTCGTAGGGCTCCTCGGCCATGGTGCGCAGGAACTCGACGGCGGTGACCTCCCGCAGGGAGTCGGCGCGCACGCCCACTTCCTCCAGCTGGCGCGGCGTGGGCGTGGCCCGGCCGCGCAGCAGGAATCCGTCGAGGGCGGGGCCGACTTGCGCGCTCTCGCGCGGTCCGGTTTCCATGGACTGTCCCGGGGCGATGCGGTGCGCGGTGAGCGCACCCCATTTCCAGCGGGTGTCGGAGTCCGCGAGGACGGCGATTCGCGGGCGCTTCGGTGTACTTGCTGGCACGTCGACGACGCTAGGAAGCAATTCCTAGGTATGGCGGAACCGCGACTCAACGAAAAGTTAACAACGCGCCACCGGGAGCCGAACTGGCCCGTGGCGAACGGGGAAGTACACGGGGTGCACCGTTCTGACACATTGAGTTCACCCAGTGTATGGGCACCGGAAAGTTCCGGAGCCGGACAGCCTCCTAACGTTTCGCGGGTGCCTAAGCTTTCCGTGATCGTGCCGTTCTACAACGTGCAGCAATTCGCCCCGGACACCCTCAGAAGCCTTCGGCTGAACGCCGACCGCGATTTTGAGTTCATCCTGGTCGACGACCATTCGAAGGACGGAACACCCGCCATTCTCGAACGGGCCGCCGAGGACCTTTCGGATGTCACGCAGGTGCGTTACATCCGACACGAGGAGAACGGGGGTCTCGCCACCGCCCGCAACACCGGCCTGGACGCGGCGCAGGGCGAGTACCTGACGTTCCTGGACGGCGACGACTGGCTGGCCCCCGGCTACCTCGCCGAACTGGTGTCCGCGCTGGACGAGTTGGGCTGCGACTTCGTCCGCACCGACCATGTGCAGGCCACCGCGCGCGCCCGTTCCGTGCACCGGGTCCCGGTCGGCCGGCGCTGGGAGGCGTTCGACCCGCGGGAGGCGATCCTCCCCGCCCACCGCTCGACCTCGGTGGACTACGCCTACGCCTGGGCCGGCGCCTACCACCGCCGCCTCCTCGACCGGGGCCTGCTGCACTTCACCGACGGGCTGCGCACGGCCGAGGACCGGCCGTGGATCTGGAAGCTGCACCGCGAGGCGGAGTCGTTCGCCGTGGTGAGCCTGCTGGGCGTGTTCTACCGGCGCGGGGTGTCCTCGTCGCTGACCCAGATCGGCGATGTCCGCCAGCTCGACTTCATCCGCGCCTTCGACCAGGTGATCGAGGAGACGGCCGCCGACCACGAGGCCGACCGGCTGCTGCCGAAGGCCGTACGGACGTACTGCGCGATCATCGCGCACCACCTTTCCAACGAAGACAGGTTCGAACCGGCCGTGGCGAGGCAGCTGCGGTCGATGAGCGCGGCGGCCATCAAGCGCATGCCGCAGGACGCGCTCGGTGACGCACTGGAGGCCATGGACATGGACCGCTCGTCCAAGCTGCGGCGGCTGCGGCGCAGGGTCACCCCGGCGGGAGCGGCCGCCTGATGCCCGGGACCACACAGATCTTCTGCGCCTCGACGCTGTACGGCGTCGCCACCCTGGCCGCGGCGATCGACTCGGACCTGTTCGAGGAGCCGGACCGCCGGGTGCTGCTGGTGTTCAACAACTCCGCGACCCCGGAGACCACCCCGGCCCTCGACGAGATGCCGGGCTTCGCGCCGCTGCGCGAGCACTTCGACGACGTGCTGTCCTGGAACGACGCCATCCGCCCGTTCCATCCCGGGGCGTGGACGCCGCGCTCGGACGACATCCCGCTCTTCGAGCGCTATCTGCGGATGCTGTGGGGCCTCGGCGACGACCGGGTGAGCCTGGTGCTGGAGTCCATCCAGGTCGCGCCCGCCCTCACGGTGGCGCAGTTGTTCACCGACGCCCCCATCGACGTCTACGCCGACGGGCTGATGAGCTACGGCCCCACGCGCAACAAGCTCGACCCGCTGGTCGGCACGCGCGTGCGGCGGCTGCTGCACCTCGACCTGGTACCGGGGCTCACGCCGATGCTGCTGACCGAGTTCGAGGTACCGGCGCGGCTGGTGCCGTCGCCCGCGTTCCTGAAGGTGCTGGGCGAGGTCACCGAGACCGTGCCCGAGCTGCCCGACCTGCCGGGCGACGCGGCGCTGCTGCTCGGCCAGTACCTGTCGGCGCTGAACATCCTCTCCCCCGAGGAGGAAGAGGACCTGCACGTGCGGATGATGCGGGGCGCGGTCGCCCGCGGCCACCGCACGGTCGTCTTCAAGCCGCACCCGACCGCACCGGCCCGCTACAGCCGCGCCCTGGAGACCGAGGCCGAGAAGCTCGGCGTGGACCTCACGGTGCTGGACACGCCCGTGCTGGCCGAGGTGCTGTTCGACCGGGCCAGGCCCGCGCTGGTCGTGGGCTGCTTCTCGACCGCGCTGTTCACGGCCTCGGTGTTCTACGAGCTGCCGGTCGCGCGCATCGGCACCGAGCTGCTGCTGGAGCGGCTGACGCCGTACCAGAACAGCAACCGGATCCCCACCACCCTGGCGGACGCGCTGCTGCCCGGCCTGGACGGCGGCGAGGACGGTGACCTGCTGCGGGCCGAGTTGCTGTCCGACCTGGTGACCGCCGTCGGTTTCACCATGCAGCCGCAGATCTATCCGGACCTGCGCCCGCGGGCGGAGGCGTTCCTCTCCCGCCATCTCGGTCCGCGCACCCGGCGCTACTTCAAGAAGCGCCGGCTCACCTCGCTCGGACTGCCCGGCGGTATTCCGCAGCGGCTGGCTTTCCTGCCCCGCAATTCCACGGCGCGCCGGGTGGTCCGGCGGGCACGGGCACTGCGCAAGGCGGTGCGCCGCTGAAGAAGGTGTGCCCGGCGGCCGGGCACGGCGACATCCAGATGAACCCGTGGAGACCGGCAGGCGAAGGCTGTCTCCGTCGAACGTTTTAGCGTCAACCTCGGTCCTAGGGTGACATTCGGCGCCCTGCCCGCCCACAGGCGGCTCAGGTGAAGGACATACGAGCTACAGAGGTTTTCAGCGTGACGGAGACGGTCGTCAGCACCCGTAAGCCCCGGCCCCCGGTCGCCGTGCTGGTCGAACCACCGGGCGCGACGACCGTCCCACCGCGCCGGAAGGACTCCGGCGGCCGGCTGCGGGCCCTGGACGGACTGCGGCTGGTGGCCGCGCTGATGGTGGCGGCCTACCACTACGGCGGGCGCGACGGTGAGGTCTCCCAGGCCTGGGGCAGCTCGCCCAAGCAGCAGTTCCCGACGCTGCACGAGTTCTTCGCCTACGGGTGCCTCGGCGTCCAGGTCTTCTTCGTGATCAGCGGGTTCGTGATCTGCATGAGCGGCTGGGGCCGGCCGCTGAAGGCGTTCTTCGCCTCCCGCGCCTCCCGGCTGCTGCCCGCCTACTGGGTGGCGGTCGTGCTGGTGACGGCGGTGTTCGCGCTGCCCGTGGTGGCCTACGAGGCCGTCTCGCCGAGCGACGCGCTGGTGAACCTGACCATGCTGCAGATGCCGCTGGGCGTGGACCGAGTGCTCGGGGTGTGCTGGACGCTGTGGGCGGAGGTCCGCTTCTACGCGCTGTTCGCGCTGTGCGTCGTGCTCCCCGGGGCGAACCGCCGCCGGGTGATCATGTTCTGTGCCGGCTGGACGCTGGCGGCGGTGATCGCGCAGAACGCGAAGATGCCGCTGCTCGACATCGTCGTGATGCCGGAGTACGCCCCCTTCTTCATCGGCGGAGTCGGCCTCTACCTCGTCCACCTGGACCGGCGGGACGCCTACGGCTGGGGCATCGTCGCCGTGAGCTGGCTGATCGGTCAGCACTTCGCGGTGCAGAGCCTGTGGCACGCCCCCGACGCGGGCGGCTTCTCGTACCGCTCCTCGCTCGGCATCATGCTCGTCGTGACCTTCGGCTTCGTCGCGGTCGCGGCGATCGCGCTGGGCTGGCTGCGCCGGGCGAACTGGCGCTGGCTGACGGTGGCCGGGGCGCTGACGTATCCGTTCTACCTCGTCCACGAGCACCTCGGCTGGGTGGTGATCCACGCGCTGCACCGCGGTCTGGATCTGCCATCGGCGGCGACTTTCTCCCTGACGGTGGCGTCAATGCTGCTGCTGGCCTGGCTGCTGAACAAGTATGTGGAGAAGCCGCTGACGCCACGGCTGCGGGCCCTGCTGGCCAAGGCCCGCTGAGCTGTTCACGGGACGTTCAACCCACCGTCGGTTTGGGCAACGCTCAGAGAGAAGGCTCGTCTCATGACCAACGCACAAGCGACCGACACGTACCCCGGCGAACTCGCCGACGTCCCGGGCTGGTTCCCGCCGCTGGACCAGATGCTGTTCACCTGGTTCCTTCAGCGGCAGCAGAAGCAGGGCATGAGCGGCGACCTGCTGGAGCTCGGCGTCTACATGGGCAAGAGCGCGATCCTCCTCGGCCACCACCTCCAGGACGGCGAGAAGTTCACGGTCTGCGACCTGTTCGAGGGCGACGCCCCGGACGAGGCCAACAAGGCGGAGTCCACGAAGTCGTACGCCACACTCACCCAGCAGGCCTTCGAGCGGAACTACCTCTCCTTCCACGACACGCTGCCGACGGTGATCCCGGCCCCCAGCTCGGTGGTGTCCGGGAAGGTGGCCCCGGGCAGCTGCCGCTTCGTCCACGTCGACGCCTCGCACCTGTACGAGCACGTGTACGGCGACATCGGCGCCGCCCACGACATCCTGATGCCCGAGGGCATCGTCGTCCTCGACGACTTCCGCTCCGAGCACACGCCGGGTGTCTCGGTCGCCGCCTGGGAGGCCGTCCTCAACCGCGGCCTGCGCCCGGTCTGCCTCAGCACGCAGAAGCTGTACGGCACCTGGGGGGACCCGGAGCCGGTCCAGGAGGAGCTGCTCGACATGCTGCGGCAGCGCACGGATGTCGGGCTGAGCGTGCAGGAGGCGGCCGGGCACCGGCTGGTCCGCGCCCGGTCCAGGGGCATGAAGCCGCCGGCCTTCCCGCCCTCGCGGCACTACGTGGCACCGGTGCCGGCCAGTGCCCCGGCCGCGCCTGTCGCCGAGTCCCGCGCGGCGCGCCCGGCCCGGCCGGCCCCGTCCCGGGCCCGCCGGCTCGCCAAGGACCTGCTGCCCCCCGTGGTCACCCGGGCCGTACGGCGGGCACGCGCGCAGCGCTCCTGACCCGGGGTGTCATGAGACCCCGTACCGCGCCGCGATCCCGTCGATCACGAGCGCCAGCCCCTCCTCGAAGTGCCCGTCGTAGTCCTCGAAGATCTCCGCGCCCGCCTGGGCCGACAAGGGAAAGTCGGCCATCAGGCGGGCGCGTTCGTGCAGGTCGTAGCCCTCGCGCCGCTCGCCCGGCAGCGGCTGGACGCCCTGTTCCTCGGTGACGAAGCCCAGCGTGTACAGATACGTCGTGGTGAGCGCGCGGACCGCCTGGGCGAGGGTGAAGCCGGCGGCCGTGAACAGGCGCAGGTTGTCCTCCATCTGCCCGGCGTGCTCGATGCCGGTGAAGCGTGAGCCGCTGAACACCTTGGCGCCGTCCCGGTAGCCCAGCAGGGCGGCACGCAGCCCCCGGCTGGTCTTCAGCAGCCGTTCCCGCCAGGTGTCGGCCGGGTCCAGCGAGGCCCCGGCGACCATCCGGCGGTACATCTCCGTCGCCATCTCGTCGAGCAGCGCCTGCTTGTCCTTGAAGTGCCAGTAGAGGGCGGGCGCCTTCACGTCCAGTTCCCGGGCGATGGCGCGCAGGGTCAGGCCGTCCAGGCCCCCCTCGTTCAGCAGCCGCAGCGCGGTGTCCGCGACCCGTCGGCGGTCCAGGGGCGCGCGTCGTTCCGTACTCACGCTTGACAACTTAACACCGTTAAGGCCACCCTCGGAAACCGCAGCACTTAACAGCGTTAAGGAGAGGGTGGCTCATGGACACGGACGTACTGGTGGTGGGTGCGGGCCCGACCGGTCTGGCGCTCGGCATCGATCTCGCCCGGCGGGGCGTGGCCGCGCTGGTGGCCGAGCGGGCGGAGGGGCTGTTCCCCGGTTCGCGCGGCAAGGGCCTCCAGCCGCGCACCATGGAGGTCTTCGACGACCTGGGCGTGCTCGACGCGATCCGCGCGGCGGGCGGCCCCTACCCGGTGGGGATGCTCTGGCAGGACGGCAGGCGGACCGGCGAGCACCGGATGTTCGACCCGGCCGAGGAGACCGAGGACTCGCCGTACAACGGGCCTTGGATGGTGCCGCAGTGGCGCACGCAGGAGATCCTCGGGGCACGGCTGGCGGAGCTGGGCGGGACGGTGGCCTTCGGCCGGGAGCTCGTCGGCCTGACGCAGGACGCGGACGGGGTCCGCGCGGAGTTCGCCTCGGGCGAGCCCGTCACCGCCCGGTACGCCGTCGCGGCGGACGGCGGCCGCTCGACGGTACGCCGGCTGCTCGGCATCGCCATGACCGGCGAGACCGTCGATCCGAACCCGACGCTGGTGGCGGACGTCCGGATCAGCGGCCTGGACCGGGACAACTGGCACATCTTCCCGCCGCGAGCGGACGGCGACGGCTTCCTCGCGCTCTGCCCGCTGGCCGGCACGGAGGACTTCCAGCTGACGGCGCAGTTCCCGGACGGGACGGCCCCGGACGCCTCGCTGGAGGGCATACGGAAGGTCGTCGCCGCCCGCTCGCACCTCGCGCCGGGGGCCGTGACCGAGGTGCGCTGGGCCTCGGACTTCCGCCCCCGGGCGGCCCTGGCGGACCACTTCCGCTCCGGGCGGGTCTTCCTCGCCGGCGACGCGGCCCACGTGCACTCCCCGGCCGGCGGCCAGGGCCTCAACACCAGCGTCCAGGACGCCTACAACCTGGGGTGGAAGCTGGGCGCGGTGCTGACGGGCGGTGCACCGGCGTCGCTCCTCGACACCTACGAGGAGGAACGGCGGCCGATCGCCGCGGACATGCTCGGCCTGTCGACGCGCGTCCACCGCGGTCAGACCCGGCGCGGCGAGGCGACCCGCCAACTGGGTCTGGGGTACCGGGAATCGTCCCTCACCCAGGAGACGCGTACGGCCCCGGGCGCCCTCCGGGCCGGCGACCGCGCACCGGACGGCACGCTGGACGGCGTACGGCTCTTCGACGCCTTCCGGGGACCGCACTGGACGCTGGTGGCGGTGGGGACGCCGGCGCCGGACCTGCCCGAGCCCGTGCACGCGGTCAGCGGGGCGGAGCAGGCGGCGTACGGAAAGGGCCTGTTCCTGGTACGCCCGGACGGCTATGTGGGCTGGGCGGGCGAGACGGGCGACGGACCGGGGCGGTACCTGGGGCGAGCCGGTCTCTAGTGCGCCAACAGGCAACGTTCGCCCCGTCGCGACGCCCGGCACGCCCTCTCGCCGCACCGGCCGAAAGCCCATGTACGTCCAGTACGAGGACGTCCGGCCGGCCCGCCGAGAGGACGCACCGGACGCCGCTCCTTGACGGGCAAACGTTGCCTGCCGGGGCACTAGGGCCGCCGGTCACCCCCGCGCGTCCGCCGGGACGTACGTCCCCCACACCTCGCGCAGGGCGTTGCAGACCTCGCCCACCGTGGCCCGGGCCCTCAGCGCGTCCTTCATCGGGTACAGGACGTTGTCCTCGCCCTCGGCGGCCTTCTTCAGGGCGGCCAGGGCCGCGTCCACCGCCGGCTGGTCGCGCTCCGCGCGGAGCCTGGCCAGGCGTTCCGCCTGCCGGGCCTCGATCGCGGGGTCGACGCGCAGGGGCTCGTACGGCTCCTCCTCGTCGAGCTGGAAGCGGTTGACGCCGACCACGACCCGCTCGCCCGAGTCGGTCTCCTGGGCGATGCGGTAGGCGCTGCGCTCGATCTCGTCCTTCTGGAAGCCGCGCTCGATCGCCTCGACCGCGCCGCCCAGCTCCTCCACCCTGTCCATCAGCTCGACGGCCGCGGCCTCGACGTCGTCCGTCATCCTCTCGATGACGTAGGAGCCCGCGAACGGGTCGACGGTCGCCGTCACGTCCGTCTCGTGGGCGAGGACCTGCTGGGTGCGCAGGGCGAGGCGCGCGGACTTGTCCGTGGGCAGTGCGATCGCCTCGTCGAAGGAGTTGGTGTGCAGCGACTGGGTGCCGCCCAGCACCGCCGCCAGGGCCTGGACCGAGACGCGGACCAGGTTCACCTCCGGCTGCTGGGCCGTCAGCTGGACGCCCGCCGTCTGCGTGTGGAAGCGCAGCATCAGCGACTTGGGGTTCCGCGCGCCGAACTCCTCCTTCATCACCCGCGCCCAGATCCGGCGCGCGGCGCGGAACTTCGCGACCTCCTCCAGGAGCGTCGTACGGGCGACGAAGAAGAAGGACAGGCGGGGCGCGAAGTCGTCGACGTCCATACCGGCCGCCACGGCCGTGCGGACGTACTCGATGCCGTCGGCGAGGGTGAAGGCGACCTCCTGCGCCGGGCTCGCGCCCGCCTCGGCCATGTGGTAGCCGGAGATCGAGATCGTGTTCCACTTCGGGATCTCGGCCTGGCAGTACTTGAAGATGTCGGCGGTCAGGCGCAGCGAGGGCTTCGGCGGGAAGATGTACGTGCCGCGGGCGATGTACTCCTTCAGCACGTCGTTCTGGACGGTGCCGGTGAGCCGGCCGGCGTCGACGCCCTGTTCCTCCGCGACCAGCTGGTAGAGGAGCAGCAGCAGGGCCGCGGGGGCGTTGATCGTCATCGACGTCGAGACCTGGTCCAGCGGGATGCCGCCGAACAGCACCCGCATGTCGTCGATCGAGTCGACGGCGACGCCCACCCTGCCTACCTCGCCGTGCGCGAGCGGGGCGTCGGAGTCGTGGCCCATCTGGGTGGGCAGGTCGAAGGCGACCGACAGGCCCGTCGTGCCGTGGGCGATCAGCTGCCGGTAACGGGCGTTGGACTCGGCGGCCGTGCCGAAGCCGGCGTACTGGCGCATCGTCCAGGGCCGGCCGGTGTACATGGTCGGGTACACGCCACGTGTGAAGGGGTACGCCCCCGGCTCCCCCAGCTTCTGCGCCGGGTCCCAGTCCCGCAGGTCGTCCGGCCCGTAGACCGGTTCGATGGGCAGCCCGGACTCCGACTCGCGCGCCATGGTCTGATGCCTCCCGCAGGACGGACTGTAGGGACCTCGCTGTAGGGACCTCGCTCACCACCATGCCCCGTGGTTCGCGCGGGGTCACCCCCGGGGAACATCTCAGGTGACATCCGGGCACACCGGTGAGACGACGGAGGGCCGCGTGCGTACCACGGGCATGGGGAGAGCAGCGATCGCAGTGGCAGTCGCCGGGGCGGCCGTGCTGGCCGGCTGTACCGTGCAGGCCCCCGACGGCGGCGGGAAGAGCCGCTCGCCGGTGCACATCGAGTTACCCGGCGACACCCCGTCCCCGGCCCGGACCCCCGACGACGGCGGCGGACCGAGCACCGCTCCCGCCCCGCCCGGCGACGACAAGCCCGGCGCCGCCCCCGTCCCGGCCCGCGTGCTGTGGTCGCGCGGCGACAGAGGCCGGGACGTCCGCGAGCTCCAGGCCCGGCTGCGGCAGGTCGCCTGGCTCTTCGACGGGCCGACCGGCACGTACGACGAGCCGACGGAGCGGGCGGTCAGCGGCTTCCAGGGCAAGCGGGGGCTGCCGCGCACCGGCAAGGCCGACAGCGTCACCTGGCAGCGGCTGCTGCGGATGACCCGCGAGCCGGGCACCTGGGACCTGTACCTGATGGGCGGCCAGCCGGCCGATCCACCGGATCCGCGCTGCAGGGCCGGACGGGTGATGTGCATCGACAAGACCAGCAGGACGCTGCGCTGGATGATCGACGGCCGGACCGTGTCGACGATGGCGGTCCGCTTCGGCTCGCGCGGCACACCGACCCGGGAGGGTGTGTTCACCGTCTACTGGAAGTCCCGCGACCATGTGTCGACGCTCTACGACTCGCCCATGCCCTACGCGATGTTCTTCAGCGGCGGCCAGGCCGTGCACTACTCCCCCGACTTCGCGGCCCGGGGCTACGCGGGCGGCTCGCACGGCTGCGTCAACGTACGGGACGAGGGGGCGATCGCAGAGTTGTACGCGCAGGTCCGCGACGGCGACAAGGTCGTCGTGTCCTGGTGAGGACGCGGCAGGGGAGATGGGGCGCGGGCGGGACCGGGGGAACGTGTCCCGCCCGCGCTCAGGTGCACGAGCCGTAGGTACGGGGGGAACCCCGGCTCCGTGCGACGGCCGATGACCAGTCGGCTCACTCATTACTGCGCCGGGGCGGCCGAAAACGTCACACCCTCGGCGAGGAGATTTTCACCGAGTACGAAACCGCAGGTCGCAGGGGTGCGAGGGACCGTGTGGACCGACCGCGGTCCGCGGCGCCGGCCCCGCCGTCCTGCCGCCCGGCGCGCTTCCCGGCCTTCCGCTCGGACTTCTTGTGGTCCTTCTTCGCGGTCTCGTCCTGCTCGCGGTCGTGCTTGCGGTCGTGCTTCCCGGACCTGTCGTCGTGGTCGCGCCGGTCCGTGTCCTGGTCGTGCCGCTGCCCCGAACCGCCGCCGGACCCGGACAGGACGCCCTTGCAGTACTTCCCGACCCGGGAGCCGCCCGCCGCGTCGCGCAGGGCGTGCCTGCGGTCGGCGTCCAGCCGCTTGCCGTCGCGGAGGTCGCGGCAGGCGGAAGCGATCTCCCTGCGGCTTTCGCCGGAACCGTCTCCCTGGTCGCCCGAGCCGGGCTTGCGGGCCGGGTCGTCGCCTGCCACGCCCCGTCCGGGGGCGCCGCCGCTCGGGGTGCCGTCGGGCGTGGACCCGCCCTGCACGGCGTCGCTCGGCGACGGTGACACCAGCGGGCGCTCGGGCGGGGTGACAGCGGCCGAGACCGAGGAACCGGGCTGCGGCTCGTCGTTGCCGAACGGTGCTTTCAGGGCTCCGGTTCCGGCCGCGAGGGCGGCACCGCCGGCCATGCCGACAGCCAGCACGGCGGCCAGGGCGAGACGCGCGGGACGGGCCCGGCGAGGCCGCCGGACACCGCCGGAGCCGCTGCCGCGCGGGGTTCCGATCCGCACCAGCCCGGCGTCGGCGACCTCCGCACCGGCCCGTCCACCGTCGGCCGCCGGAGCCGCCGCGCTGTCGGCGCGTTCCGCGCGCGCCTTGCGGAAGGCGGCCATCGCCGCGGCCTCACCGGGGAGTTCATCGCTGGTCGGCGGGGGTGCGGCGGCGAGCGCGCGGAGCGCTGCGGCGAGCCGTTCGGCCTCGCCCCGGGCGGCGCCGTCGACAGCTTCCGGTGGCTCTCCGCTCAGCAAACGCTCCGCCGTTTCGCGGTCCAGCCACCTGTGCTGCTCGTCGGCCATCACACATCCTTCTGCGTCCGTGCGACGCTATGCGTCACACGTGCGGACGCCATGGCACCGCCACGCGGTTCTCGCTGAGGAGGCAGGGCGTCGAGCACCCCGGCCGATTCCGGATCGGCCTCCGGATCATCGCCGAGCAGTTCGGCGAGCCGCTTCAGGCCCCGGTGAGCCGCCGTACGGACGGCGCCCGGGCGCTTGCCGAGGGTCTCGGCGGCGGTCTTCGCGTCGAGCCCCACCACCACGCGCAGCACGACCGCCTCGGCCTGGTCCTGCGGCAGCCGGGAGATCAGCGAGAACGTGCCGTCGGTGGCCAGCGCCTCGATGGCCTCGTCGGCGGTGTCGGACTCGGCGGCCCGGCCGGTCAGTTCCGTCTCGTCGCCGCCGATCGCGGGCCGGCGCCCGCGCATGCGTATGTGGTCCAGCGCGCGGTTGCGGGCGATACGGGCGGCCCAGCCGCGGAAGCGGTCCGCGTCGCCGGTGAACCGCTCCAGGTCCCGGGCGATCTGCAACCAGGCCTCGGACGTCACGTCCTCGGCGTCGGGGTCGCCGACCAGCGTCCGTACGTACCCGAGCAGCCGCGGGTGCACGGCCCGGTACACAGTCCGGAACGCGGTCTCGTCTCCGTCCTGTGCCGCACGCACCGCGGCGGTCAGCTCCGCGTCGTCCCCCAGCACCGCGCGCCCTTCTGCGCCTGAGCCGGCGCCGCTTTCGCGGACCGGGTTCTCGCCGTCGTGGTTCCTCAATTGATGGTTGCGGTCTGATCACCGCAGGTGGTTGCGGTGTGGTCACCGCAGGTGGTTGCGGTGGTCTTGGTGCCTCCGCGTTGGCGCGAAAGGCACGTTACGACCTGAAACCACTCCCCGTCCATGTCCGTCCATGATGCAACTAACCCGTGACACGGTGGGGTGTGACAGAAAACGCACCGCGGGCGCTGTAGGGAGTACGGGCCGCCGCGCGGCCCGCACCGCGCGACGGCCGGGGCCTCTCCTGTGGGGGGTGGCGGCCCCGGCCGTCTCCGGCGCGATCAACGGCGCAGCGCTTCGACGGGCGGGATCCGGGACGCTCTCCACGCCGGGTACATGCCCGCCAGCAGACCGGCGGCCAGGCCGAGGGTGGGGGCGACGGCCAGGGTGGCGGGGTCGATCACCGGTGTCCACTGCTTCGCCGCGGCGACCGTGACCACGACGACGGTGCCGATCGAGGTGCCGACGAGGCCTCCGACGAGGCCGAGCGCCGCGGACTCGGTCAGGAACTGCAGGGTGATGTGGATGCCGCGCGCCCCCAGAGCGCGCCGCAGCCCGATTTCTCCGGTTCGTTCCAGCACTGCCACCAAAGTGGTGTTGGCGATTCCGACTGCCCCGATGATGAGGCACACCCCTGCGAGGAGCAGGAACAGCTGGCTCAGGTCATCGCTGACCGCGGTACGCAGGGACCGCGGGTCGGGGGGCGGTGTCACCTTGAAGTACTCGGGGTGGTCCGGGCGCAGGGCGACGGCCGCCTCGTCCGCGATCTGGGCGGCGGCGCCGAGCCGGGTCGAGATCAGCATCTGCGCTCCCTCGTCCGTGGGGGCTCCCCACGTCCGTTCGGCGACCGAACGCGGCACCGTGATGGACATCAGCAGCTCCGGCTTCCGCTCGACGTCCTTCAGGATGCCGATCACGGTGAAGGCGGTGTCGCCGATGAAGACGGCGGGGTGAGTGCGCAGCGTGGTGATACCGAGACGTGCCGCGGTGGCCGAGCCGATGACGGCGACCGCCTGGTGATGCGTTTCGTGAAAGCCGTCGAATGCCCTGCCCTCGACGAACCGGGCTTGTGATGCCTGCCAGACACCGGGGGAGGCGGCGATCACCTGTGTCCGGGCATCGACGCTGTTGGCCGTGCCGACCGGGGCGGCTCGCACTGCTTGTTGCGGCCCGAGCCGGACACTCCAGAACACACCCGCGGCGAGCGCGCCGTTCAGCCGGGTGATGCGGGCGTCGGCGTTGTGCGGGAACGACATGTCCCGGGCCGCGGCGTTTCTGGGGCCGACGTCCGTGACGCTGACTTCGGTAGCGGTCAGCGAGTTGAACCGATGGTCGATCTGAGAAGTGGCCGTTCCGGTGAGACCCAGGACCGCGATGAACGCGCCGACACCGAGAACGGTTCCGAGGGCGGTGAGAACCGACCGGGCCGGCCGCTGAAGCATGCCGGCCACGGCTTCGGACAGCAGATCGCGCACGGCCAGCCGGGACCGTTCCGGAGCGGCGCCGCGCCGGTGCTTCGTCATGCCGCCTCCGACCGGTGGGCGGAGTCATGGAGGACGCCGTCGCGGATCGTGATGGTGCGCTGTCCGTGCTGTGCGACCTGACGATCATGGGTGATCACGACGATGGTCATACCGTCGCGGTGCAGGGTGTCCAGCAGTTCGAGCAGGGATGCGGACGTGGCGGAGTCCAGATTGCCCGTCGGCTCGTCACACAGCAGGAGTGAGGGTTCCCCCACGAGGGCGCGCGCGACCGCCACGCGCTGCCGTTCGCCGCCCGACATCTGGGTGGGGAGGGCCGCGGCACGGTGGGCGAGGCCCACGCGCTCCAGGACCGCGGCGGCTCGCGCACGGCGCTGTGGGCGGGGAACGGCCCGGTAGACCATGGCGAGTTCGACGTTCTCCAGCGCGCTGCGATGGGGAAGAAGGTGGAAGGCCTGGAAGACGAACCCGATCCGTTCGCCCCGCAGAGCAGCCAGACGGGTGGCGCTCAGGGCCGCCGTGTCGATCCCGTTCAACAGGTACTGGCCTTGCGTGGGGGTGTCCAGGAGCCCCGCGATGTTGAGCAGCGTGGACTTGCCCGAGCCCGACGGCCCCACCACGGTGACGAACTCCCCGTCGGCGATGCGCAGATCACAGGGGTGCAGGGCATGGACAGCCGGAGGACCGGGGTAGGTGAGTCCGACGCCGCGGAACTCGATGACCGCGCTGCCGTGGAGGGTCGTGGTCACGGCCCGCCCACAGCCGCTCTCGTGTCCACGCCTACGACCACCTGGGCACCAGCCTCGAGGCGTGCGCCCTTCCGCGGAACGATCTCCACGTATCCGTCCCCTGACACGCCGACGGTGACGGGGATCCGGCGCTCCTTCTGCCCTGTCCTCTCGGTGACGCTGGTCAGGCCGTCGGCACCGGTCGAGACAGCCGACGAGGGCACAGCGAGAACCTTGCCCTGGGAGGAGGCCGCCACAACGGTCAGCTGCACGTTCTCGCCGTTCAGTTTCATGGGCAATGGCTGGGACGGTGTCACCTCGACCGTGTACTTCTGCTCGCCCGACTCCTCGCCGCCGTCTTTCGCGGTGGTGCGCTCCATGCTGATGGACTCGACTTCTCCGAGGTACTCGCGGCCCGCCGTATCGGAATAGATCCGCACTTTCTGGCCCGCGCGGATCATCCCCTTTTCCTGCGGTGTCACGGAACCCTCGACGGTGAGCGCACCAGCGGACAGGGACAGCAGGCTCTCCCCGGCTTCCTCCCCCACTTTCGTACGCACTTCCTCGACGTACGCAGGGAAGGACCGGACGTAAACCACTTCCGACATCGGGAAGGTGGGAACCGTGCGAGGCGGGTCGTTCTCAGGCTTCGCCAACGGGGAAGAAGCCGCTTCGCCGGGTTCGGGTGCGGGATCCTTCTCGGCCAGGCTCACGGGAGCTTCGGTGGCCGGTACTTCGTAACCGATGGACCGATAGAAGGAGGTGACAGCCTGTTCGGTGCCCGGGCCGAAGACTCCTGAAAGGTCGTTACCCGTGGGGTGGCCGGAATTCCGAAGCGCCGCCTGCAGCTGAGCGACGTCCTCACCGCGCTTGCCGGGCACCAGGTCGCGGTAGGCGGGGACGTCGCCCTTCAGGACGAACAGCGGACGCCCCGAAACCTCGAGAAGCACCTGCCCGGCGGCGAGCTTGTGGCCCGGAGCTGCCTTGACCTTCGTCACCACCGAACGGCCGGCGTCTTCGCCTGCCTTGGGGCCGGAAGAGATGTCGGTGTGCTGGGAAGCGGTGACCTTCCCCCGGGTGATCAGGGCCTGGGAGATCACCCGATGCTCCACTCGTGCCGTGAGGATGTCCGGCGGCGGAGGAGCCGTGTCCGCGGCGACCTGCGCCGGAGACTTGATGAGGAGAGCGGCGCCCGCGCCCGCTCCGGTACACAGGAGACAGGCCAGGATCAGGACACCGAGAGCTTTCCGGCGCCGGGCCAGGCCAGGAGAACCGCGCGACATCAGGACCCCGCTATGACGTCGGCGGCCTTCTTCACGGCCTCGTTCAGGGACTTTCTTTCCCCGTTCAGCTGCTCGGGCCGTGACTCGATCTCTTCGTTCTGGATCGCCACCTCGGCGTCGAACCAGATCTTGGCGACCTTGGTCTTGTCCCGGCAGGAAATGTCGGCGGTCGCGGTCCTGATCTCGAGCGGCGTGACGCTCCGCGAGCCGAACTGCGGGTCGTCGCTGGCGTCGAGCGGCCGTGGGTAATGGAAACCGCTCGCCTTCATGCAGTCGGACCAGGCCTTGAACGCTTCGACAACCTCGGGGCTCTGCTGAGACTGGGCGAAGGTCTCGTTGCTGATCGTCTGGGCGATCGTGGTGTTAGCGGCGCCGGCGGAGATCTTGCGATCGGCCTCGCCGAGGCAGCCGCCCTCCGGTACGGGCTTGCCCCCCACCTTCTTGGCGCCGCCCTCCAAGGCCTGCGTATCCGGGCCGGTGCCCGACGTACCGTCCAGGGCGCCCTCTTCGACGGCCTGGTCGTACGCTTCCTGCTCATCGGCCGCCGGCTTGTACCCCCGCTCCTTGGCGAGCGCCATGTCGTGAATCCCGTAGCGCCAGTCGACGAGGGTCTTGCCGCCGATACGCGGCAGGTCGGCAGCCGGCTCCCACGAGAAGCCGAAACCCTTCATGCAATCGCTGATCAGGATCTTTCGAGCCTGTGAAATCTGCTTTCGCTCGGCGTCCGACGGCAGGTATCCCTCGATCGGGAGCACCCACGTCGCAGGATCGGCCGGGTCGAAGGAAACTGTGGGCTTCGGTGTCGCCACCGACGGATTCGCCGTGGTCGCGTCGCCCGAGCAACCGGCGACCGATACCAACGTTGCCGCGATCACCAGCGAACCGATGCTCGCTCGCCTGGCCTTCATGCGCATGGGTGTACCTACTACCAAAGCTTGCTGCGACCTGCTGCCGGCTGCACAGCCGACAGCAGGTTCGCAATGCGTGGACGAATCAGAGCGTCTGCCAAGCGAACGAGGCGTTCTCGTTCTTGGTCACCGAGAGGTTGGTCTGAGAACGCGGGCTGGACCAGTCCGCGGATCCCTTGTAACCGCTGTTGAAATACGTCACGGCGTAATACGTCGAGTGCTTGTTCTTCACCGAGGCGCCGTTGTTCTTGATGCCCTGCAGGTTTCCGCTTCCGCCGTGGCAGAACTTCAGCGGCTGGGTGCCTCCCTGAGGAGCCCCGCCGATCCGCTCGTCAGCGAAGTCCCAGACGCTGTAGCCGACGTTGCGGTAAGCGCCGCCGTAATCCGAGTTGTAGTAGATCGCGTACTTGAAGGTGGAGGTCGCCTGGGACTTTTCGCAGGCTTCGGGGCTCATCTGGTTCTCGTACCCGTTGGCATGGGCGGCGGGGGTCATAAAAGCCCCCATCACCACCACTGTTGCTGCCACAACGGCGAACTTTCTCTTCACGTCCTTCTCCTTGATTGGTCGACTTCATACCCGGAAGTCGAGACAGATCTGCCGAAGCGGCGTCAGGCCGCTTTCCGCTGGCGGCGGGCGAGGGCGTCGGCGGCGGCGCGGCGGCGCTTGTCGTGGACGTCCACGAGGATGCCGGCGCCCTCACCGGCGGTCGTCTCGCCGACGCGGAGGCGTTCGGCGACGGTCGCCAGGCGGGTGTCGTCGGGGCCGACGGCGAGGTAGAAGAGGGCCTCGTCGACGGCGCGGTCGTCGCCGCCCCAGCGGACCACGCCGTCGAGTTCGGCGAGGATGTCACGGAGAACCGCGAGTTCCAGGGGGAAGTAGCCGCCCTTCGTGCCGGGCGGGTAGTGGCCGGGCCGGATGCGGACGGCGGTGCCGGAAGCCAGGTTGCGGGCGGCCCCCCGGAGCCCCTTCGGGGCGGTCCAGCCGACGGCCTCGCCGGGCTGGAGTTCCGCGATCTCGTAGTGGAAGCGGCGGACGAGGTGGACCAGGACGGTCTCGGGAGCGCCGAGCCGGATCTGGAGATCCGTCACCGGGGTCCCCGGCACGGGCCGGGTGGCGATGGATCCGCCCTGGTCGGCGGCGGTCTCCATGTCCCACCCGTTGGCCGACCGGGTCCCGGTGAGGAGTCGCTCGTTGCGTGCCTCGGCCCGTGCGACGCCCTCGCGGACGGCCTTGGGGAAGGTGTAGTCCCGCGGCTCGGCGGCGTACGCGGGGGACGCCAGCGCCTGCGAGTGCGGAAGCGCCGCCGCGGCGGCGGTGACGGCGGCGGCGCGCAGCAGGAAGCCTCTGCGGGACAGCGGGCGGCGGGCGGGAGTGGCGCTCACGTGGTCCTCTTCTCGGGATGCTCGGGTGTGGTGGTTCGGCGGTGTTCGGCGACGGCGATCAGGGCGAGCGTCACCGCGATCACCGCACAGCCCGTCATCACGGGCGTGACGAAGCCGGGGACGGCTGCCGAGTAGGAACCACCGGACGACATGCGGCAGTCGAGGGCGGGCGGCAGGTAGGACACGCGGTAGCCGCTCACCTGCCCGTACAGCGAGGGGTTCGCGTCCTGGCAGGCCTGGGCGGTGCCGCTCTCGTCGAGGAAGAGCGACACCAGACCCCAGACGTAGGCGACTGCGGCGAGGGCTCCGGCGAGCGCGGCGCCGCCGCGTGCCACGGCCCCCGGGCCGCCCCTGCCGATCGCCGGGAAGCCGTATCCGGCGAGGGAGAAGGCGGTGACGGCGGCGACGACGATGCCGATCAGCAGGGGCAGGGCGGCGGGATACGAGGAGGTCATGGCGACCACCTCACCCGGCGGCGAGCTGCCGGACAAGGTTGTTGTACTTCTCGAAGATCTGGTAGAGCCCCATCCGCTTGGCGGCGTCGGCCCTGGCCTCGTTGCCGAAGCCCTGGTAGCGGCGGATGATCTCGAAGATCTCGCCCTCGGTGTAGTCCAGGCTCATGGCGCGCAGCTTGGTCTCGCCGGCCGGGGGGTTCTGGCCACCGGGCTTGCCCGCGACGCCCCAGAGGTGGATCAGCGGCACGGTCCGCATGGTGAAGGCGTTGTCCTTGTTGACCTTCTGCCACATCGTCCAGATGTCGGCGTCCTTGGTCGGATCCAGGCGGGTGCCCGTGACGAAGCCGTTGTCGATGCAGAAGTTCCAGGCGCGGATGCCGTTCGCACCGCTGATCTGCCCGATGCCGGTCGAGGAGTCCTTGACGACGCCGATGCCGTTGAGGTGGTACTGGGCGACCTGGTGGTCCACGGTCTGGTCGATCAGGTCGTAGTGCCGCATCTCCCAGTAGGCGGAGGTCTGGATCATCGCCTTGCGCATGCTGTACGCATGGGACAGCTGGGTGGTCTGCGCGTCGTACGACATGATCGTCTCGAAGCACTGGGTGTGCGTGAAGAGACGCGCCTCGGTGCCGGTGCCGCCGTCGTCCTCGTAGCCGATGCTGCGCATGTAGCGGCTGAGGTCGTCGTGCAGGGCGTTGAGGAACGAGCCGTCGAAGCCGACGTCGGGGCGCGGCGGCCGGGGCGCGTTGAAGGAACTCTGGCCGGTGTCACGGCCCGAGGCGATGTTGACGTCGATCTCGATGGCGCCGGTGCCGGAGCCCACGCTGCGGGTGACGATCTGGTCGTACGCCCAGTCGGCGGGCAGCGGGTAGCCGAAGTTGCCGGAGAAGCCGGAGGACATGTCGGAGACGAACGAGGCGGTGGAGTGCCCGGCCTCGCCGACCCGGGTGCAGACGTTGCGCGGCCCGTACACACCGACCGCGAACCCCGCGCCGTCGACCTCCAGCGCGTCCACGATGCCCTTGAAGTGCGGCAGGACGTTCGACGTCACCTCGTGGTCGAGCGC
Organism: Streptomyces africanus; assembly: GCF_002150735.1. Classification (GTDB taxonomy): domain Bacteria; phylum Actinomycetota; class Actinomycetes; order Streptomycetales; family Streptomycetaceae; genus Streptomyces; species Streptomyces africanus. The sequence goes on along the minus strand of NZ_MUKA01000109.1, from coordinate 4,041 downwards.
GTCGAAGTCGACGGCGAAGAAGATCCGGGTGCCGGACTTGAAGCCGTGGTCGAGGGCGGCGTTGGCGGCGGCCTGGCCGGCGGCCCGTCCGGCGGCGTAGTTGAAGCCGTCGGCGTCCCGGCCGTACGTCTGGTAGATCGGGAAGCAGCGCAGGCCGTTCGCAGCGATGGTGGCCAGCTCGCCGGGCTGGATGGCCTTCTCGGGGAGAGACGTGGCGCTGGGGTTGGTGAGGTAGCGGCCTATGTACTTCACGCCGGCCGCCTTGAGGGCCGCCGCCCGCGCGTCAGTGATCTTGGTGACGCCGTCGCAAGCCTCGCCGCTGCGGCTCTGGTCACCGTAGGAGACGAGGAGGGAGGCCCAGGTGGAGAAGTCGCCCTTGCCGGTGACCGGGAGTTTCGCGAAGGACTGGAAGCTCTGGACTGCGGTGGAGACCGCGCTGGTGAAGTTGCCGAAGGCGACCGACCTCTGGTTGAGGATCATCGCGCCGGTGAAGAGCCGCGCCCAGTTGCCGGAGCTGCCGACCGACAGGGTGTGCGACTTGAGGCCGGTCTGGGTGCCGGGACCGAAGACACCGTTGGCGGTCCCGTCCGCCATCCCGAGCTCGTACTGGACGGCGAAGAGCATCGACTTGGCGACGTCGCGCGAGTGGTGGCCGTCGCAGGGGATGACGTAGAAGTCCTTGCGCAGGATGTACTGGCCGTTGAGCCACTGCTGCACCGAACGGACCGTGCTGGAGCCGCCGCTGACGGTGACGTACGCGTCCATGTTGAACAGGCCCTTGATGACCTTCGGCCACAGCGCGCTGCCCGGGTAGACCGCGCTCAGCCCCATGTCGGCGTTGAGCTGGGAGACGGACTGCTGCATGCGGGCGCTGTACGTCCCGTCGATGGCGCTGCCGTCGTAGCCCTTGCAGTACAGGGCGGACTGGAGGATCCGGCAGAAGTCCGCGGACGGCACGTTGGACGCGTCGATCTTGCCGTACTTCTCCGCGATGGCTGCCAGGGTGGTCGGCCCGAAGCTGTTCGACAGGCTGGTGATGCCCAGCTCGTACTGGAGCGCGCGGGTCAGGGCGTACATGGTCGGCCAGCCGGTCTGCCCGTTCTCCTCGACGGTCATGCCGATGCGGCTGCCGTACGTGCGGTTGATGAAGACCTGGGCTTGACGCACCATCTCGTCGGCCATGAAGTGCCCTCTCGGCAGGGATGCGGGGCCGCCTGAGGTCAAGCGGCACGTGATCGGTGGAGCGGCACGGGCCCTGCGAAGGGGAAAAGGGAATGCGCGGGTGTGGTCAATGCCCGTGGGAAGCTTTTGACTTGACCATTGCATGGCCCGTGCATCAGACGATCTTGGATCGATCCCTGCAATAGCACGCAGAACGGGCCAGGTCAGCGGTCTTTTGTGATGAACCCGTGCCCGAGGTGACGCCGAACGTGCACACAACCTTTTGCCCGCTCGTGCGTCTCAACGGCACAGCGGGATGCGGAATGTGTTGGGCCGTCACCTTTGAGTGAATGCCGGTGATTTCGCTACGGACGGCGGCCGTTGGGCTGGGCGGGCTTGCCCTTGGCCCCGGACGAGGTGCCGTCGTCGGCGCCGTCGCCGCCGCCGCTTCGCGCGGCCCCCGAGCCGTTGTCCGCGCCCGCCGAGCCGTTGCCGGCGCGGGCGGAACCGGGGGCGTCCGCGCTCTTCTTCGGCCGGGCGGTGCTGCCGGGCTTCGCTCCGGCCCGGGCCAGTTGCTCCGCGCAGAACGCCGTGATGTTCCTCTCACCGCCCGCGGCCTGGACGAGGCGCTTCCAGGCCGTCGCGCCCATGGCCTTGCCCCGGCCGTCGACCTGTTCGTAGGCACGGCAGTGGGCCTCGGTGTCCTGGGCGGCGGCCGGGCGGTCCGGGCGCGCGGACGCGGAGCCGGGCGCGGAACCGGACATGGAACCGGACATGGAACCGGACGGGGGCCCGGCGGGCTGGCCCGCCGAGGCGCCGGGGGCGCGGGTGGAGGCGGGCGGGCGACCTCGGTCGTCGGCGCCGTCCGAGGAGCCCGCGGAGCCGATCGCCGCGACCGCGACCCCGCCCAGCGTGAGACTGGCGAGCAGCACGGAGAGCGTGGCCTTCAGCGAACGGCCCGGATACCGCCGCTCCCGGGGCCGCCAGTCGTCGCGGCGGCGGGTGCGGGCCCGGTGCGCGCCGGCGTCCCGGGCGGCCAGGAAGGCGGCCACCGCCCGCTGTTCGGCCTCGGCGTCGATCCGGTCCCGGACGAGGGCGGCCACGAGCAGCGCTTCCAGCTCGGCTTCGTCGAAGACGTGCCGGGTGCCGGGGCCCGGGCCGTCGAGGCCGGCCGTCCCGCGGTGGCCGGGCAGCCGGCCGTCGGCGTCCCGCGCCGCCCGGTGGTCGCAGGCGGGGCCCCCAGGGTGTGCACGCCGACGGCCCGGAAGCCCGCCGCCGTTCTGCTGTTCACCCATGTCCTGTTCCGTCCCTGCTCGATCCACGCGTCCCGCGGTGCCCGCCGGGTCCATGCGACCCGGCCGGCCCGGCGTTCCGGCCCGGCGTTCCGGGACCGATCCATACGTCTCGCTCGTCCGCCCTGTTCAGGGCACCGGACCCGGCGACTCCGCCCGGCCCGCCGGCATCGTTCATTTCGACTCCCCCAGCGTCCGGGGAGCCTCATCCGTCACACCTTCGGCGCCCAGCCGGGTGGCCAGGCGTTTCAAACCCCGGTACGCGGCCGTCCGTACGGCACCCGGCCGCTTGCCCAGGACCCGGGCGGCGGCGGGTCCGTCCAGGCCCACCACGACACGCAGCAGCACGGCCTCGGCCTGGTCCTGCGGCAGTCCCCCGACCAGCCGCAAGGCCTGCTCGGTGGACATGGCCTCCAGCGCCTGGTCGTGGGTGTTGTGCGGCCCGGGCAGGTCCAGCACGTCCTGCTCCAGCGCGGACGACCTCGGCCGTACACGCCGGCGGCGCAGATGGTCCAGCGCCCGGTGCCGCGCGATGGTCGCCGTCCAGCCGCGGAACCCGGCCCCGTCGCCCTTGAACCGCCCCAGGTCCCGGGCGATCTCCAGCCAGGCGTCGGAGGCCACGTCCTCCGCGTCGTCCCCGACCAGTCCGCGCAAGTAGCCGAGCAGTCCGGGCTGCACGATCCGGTAGGCGACCGCGAAGGCCGCCTCGTCGCCGTCCTGGGCCCGCTCGACGGCCTCGCCCAGTTCCCCGTCGCGCGGCTGTGCGCGCCGGGGTTCCTCTCGCTGGCCCAAGAACCGTCCTCGTTCGTACTGAGTTGCCCTCCACGATCATCAGCGCCGCGCCCCCGAGAAATGTCACAGGTGATGTTTGGCCACAGATGTGCGCTGGGTGAGTGGCACCTGTGCGTCAGCAGGTGCCGATGTGACCATTTCTAGGGGTGGGGTAATTGAGTCCTCGCAGCACGCGCGCGTACCGACCGCTGAGCCTGAAGAGACGGGCGTGGCTGACCATCGGCGCCGTCGTCCTGAGCGGAGCAGGGGTCGTCACGTACGCGATGGCCGATCCGACCGGCGGTTCCGGCGGCGCGAACCAGGGCCGCAAGCCGGCCGTTCACACCGTGAAGCTCAAGGAGAAGGGCTCCGGGCGCAAGGGTCTGCCCAAACAGGACACGGACCGGTTCAGCGCGGTGCTGGTGACCTGGAACGACCCGGACGCCCGGGTCCGGGGCACGGCCGAGGTGCGGACCCGGGATCTGGAGAGCCGGCGCTGGTCGGGCTGGCAGAAGCTGTCCGCCGACCCGGCGCAGGCCGACGGCGCCGAGGGCGAGCGGGCCGCGCTGCGCGGCGGTACCGAGTCCCTCTGGACCGGCGACGCGGACGGCGTCGAGGTGCGCGTCGTGAAGGCGGACGGCACGGAGGCGGGTGGCCAGCCCGCCGGCATGGACGTGAAGCTCCTCGACCCGGGCACCGACCCGAAGGGCGCCGTCCGGCCCGCGGCCTACGCCGAGGAGACCCCTGCCCCGACGACGACTCCCACCGGGACCCCGACCGAGACGGCCACCCCGACCGAGACGGCCACGCCGAGCGA
>NZ_MUKA01000631.1:334-874 GCF_002150735.1 Streptomyces africanus | reverse complement strand
TACGGCGGCGACTTCGGCGAGACCGACCACGACGGCGCCTTCATCGCCGACGGGGTCGTCTTCCCCGACCGCACGCCCAAGCCCGTGATGTCCGAGCACCGGGAGATCGCCGCGCCGGTACGCATCGAGTGCTTCCGGCACGAGGGTGTCGTCCTGGGCAACCACCAGCACTTCCGGGGCCTGGACTGGCTGTCCGGCGAGTGGGAGCTGTCCCTCGCCGACGGCGGCACCCGGACCGCCCCCGCCTTGCTGCCCGAGCTGCGGCCGGGCGAGACGGCCGTCGTACCGGTGCCGTTCGAGCTGCCGGAGGACGGCGGCGAGGCGTGGCTGACGCTGCGGGTCACGACGGCCCGGGACGAGCCGTGGGGACCGCGCGGCACGGTCGTGTGCCTGCCGCAGGTGCGGCTGCGGGCGGCGGAACCGGTGCGGCACACCCCCGTCACGCACCGACCGGTCGAGGTCGGCGAGGACGGGCTGCTGGTCCATCCGCTGCTGACGGCCGGGCCCACGCTGTCGCTGTGGCGGGCGCCCACCGACAAC
>NZ_MUKA01000631.1:0-267 GCF_002150735.1 Streptomyces africanus | reverse complement strand
CGGCCGCCGGGCTGAACCTGCTGGAGTGGTTCGGGCAGGGCCCCTGGGAGTCGTATCCGGACCGGCGCGCGGGGGCGCCCGTGGGCCACCACTCGCTGCCGGTGGACGAGCTGTTCACGCCGTATCTGCGGCCGCAGGAGAGCGGCGGGCGGCACGGCGTGCGGCGGTTCACGCTGTCGGCGCCGGACGCGACCGGGCTCGCGGTGCGGCTGGACCGGCCCCGCCAGGTCTGCGTGACCCGGCATCGCGCGGCCGACCTCGCCTCGG
>NZ_MUKA01000108.1:322-7990 GCF_002150735.1 Streptomyces africanus | reverse complement strand
GCGACCGTGGCCACGGCCGCGCAGGCGCTGCTGCACACCCACCGGCACCGCGCCCTGGACGACTTGGCGGACGTGCTCGTCGACCGTGCGCACCGGAGGGCCGACGAACTGCTCGCCGTGCTGGCCGAGGAGGAACCCTCGGCGGTGTGCCGGGCCGTCGACCGGTGGGCGCGCGACGAGCGCCCGGCGCGACGGAGTGCCGCGATGGCGCACGGCCTGCGCGTCGCGCCGCACGTGAGCGCCGGAGGCGACCGCGCCCTCCTGCGCTACGCGGCCCTCACCCTCCTCGCCCGCCCCGCCGACCGCGCCCTGCACGGTGGCGCACTCGCCCTCCTCGTGCAGGATCCGCACACCCGGGTCCTTTATCTCCCCAGGGCGCTGGAGCACTTCGCGGCGGGCGACCCGCACCTCCCGCCGGACGCGCCGGCCGCCGCCCTCCCCGCCCATCCCGAGCCGGTCCTCGGCGCCTTCGCGGCGCGGCTGGAGCGGCCGGACGCCGAGGAGGCGCTGCGGGCGCTCGCCGACGCCACCCCGCCCGGCCTGGCCGGACGGGTCGCCGTGCTGGTGGGGCAGGCGGCACAGCGGCGACCGGAACTCGCCGGGCACGTGGCCGCGTACGTGGACCAGCGGCTCGACCGGGGCCCCGCCGCCCGGACCGTGCTCCTGCCGCTGGTCACCGGCCTGCTGGAGGCCGGCCCGGTACGGCTGCGGTGCGCCCTCGCCGCCGTTCTCGCCCCGCCCGGCGTCCCCGCCTCCCGCCCGCTGCGCCGCGAGCTGCGCGACGCGCTCCTGGCCCGCGAGCACGACATCGACGTCCTGGACGCGCTGCTGCATGCCGCCGCCCGGAACGGCGGTGACGACCTGCGCGACCTCGTCCGCCGCATCGGACTGCTCCTCGTGCGCACCCCGGACGGCGCCGGCCGCTTCGACCGCGCGCTGGTCGACCTCGGCCGGCACGTGCCCGGCTTCGCCGCCCGCGTGGCCCGCTGGCTGGCCGCCGCGCCCGAGGAGTGGGCGGCGCTGGTCGGGCCGAGCTCCCACCGGACGATCGAGAACCTGGCGGGCGAACGCGTCCCCGTCTGACGGATCCCGCGCAGGCCGGAGTGACCGCAGTGTCGTGCGCCCGGTCACAGCCCCCATGCCGATGCGGGCCACAGGCACCCGGCATGGCACCCTTAGACCTGCGCACGAGGCAACCACGAACAACCACGGACACGGGTTCGACGAGCTTTCGACAAGGAGCAGGCACAGTGCAGCGCTGGCGTGGCTTGGAGGACATCCCCCAGGACTGGGGGCGCAGCGTCGTCACCATCGGCTCCTACGACGGAGTCCACCGCGGACACCAGCTGATCATCCGGCATGCCGTGAACCGTGCCCGGGAGCTGGGCGTGCCCGCCGTCGTCGTCACCTTCGACCCGCATCCCAGCGAGGTCGTCCGCCCCGGCAGCCACCCGCCGCTGCTCGCCCCGCACCACCGCCGCGCCGAACTGATGGCCGACCTGGGCGTGGACGCGGTGCTCATCCTGCCCTTCACGACCGAGTTCTCGAAGCTGTCCCCGGCCGACTTCGTCGTCAAGGTGCTCGTCGACAAGCTGCACGCCAAGGCGGTCGTCGAGGGCCCCAACTTCCGCTTCGGCCACAAGGCCGCCGGCAACGTGGAGTTCCTGGCCACGCAGGGCAAGACCTACGACTTCGAGGTCGAGGTCGTCGACCTGTACGTGACGGGCGAGGCGGGCGGCGGCGAGCCGTTCTCCTCGACGCTGACCCGGCGTCTGGTCGCCGAGGGCGACGTCCAGGGCGCGGCGGAGATCCTGGGCCGGCCGCACCGGGTGGAGGGCGTCGTCGTCCGGGGCGCCCAGCGCGGGCGCGAACTGGGCTTCCCGACCGCGAACGTCGAGACGCTGCCGCACACGGCCATCCCGGCCGACGGTGTGTACGCCGGCTGGCTGCACGCGCAGGGGGAGGCGATGCCGGCCGCGATCTCCGTCGGCACGAACCCGCAGTTCGAGGGGACCGAGCGCACGGTGGAGGCGTACGCCATCGACCGGGTCGGGCTGGATCTGTACGGGTTGCATGTCGCGGTCGACTTCTTGGCGTTCGTGCGGGGGCAGGCGAAGTTCGAGACGCTGGATGAGTTGTTGGAGCAGATGGGGCGGGACGTTCAGAAGTGCAGGGAGTTGGTGGCGGCTGACGAGGCTGCCTAGTTCGCTGGTGGGCCGTCTGCGGGTGTGTGGGGGCTGGTCGCGCAGTTCCCCGCGCCCCTGAGGGACGTCGCCCAGTGGCAGGCCACCTGCGACTCCCCGCCCCCGCTCAGCACCTCCAGGTCCTGGTTCCTGCACGCGTCCGCCACGCCCGCCCGGTCCGCCTCCCCGCTCGCGAGGATCTGGCAGCGGGCGTGGAAGCGGCAGCCGGAGGGTACGCGCGACGGGTCGGGGGGCTCGCCGGTGAGGACCACCGGGGCCCCGGGAGCCTCCGGGAGCACGGACAGAAGCGCCTGCGTGTAGGGATGCCGCGGTGCCGTCAGCACCTGCTCCACCGCGCCCGTCTCCACGATCCGGCCCAGATACATCACGGCGACCCGGTCGGCGATGTTCCAGGCCAGCCCCAGGTCGTGCGTGACGACCAGCGCGGACAGGCCCAGCTCGGTGCGCAGCCGCAGCAGCAGGGCGAGGATCTCGCCGCGCACGGAGGCGTCGAGGGACGCCACCGGCTCGTCGGCGACGAGGAGTTCGGGCTCCAGGACCAGCGCGCCCGCGATGACGACCCGCTGGCGCTGTCCGCCGGACAGTTCGTGCGGATAGCGCAGGAAGAAGCGCTCCGGGGGCCGCAGCCCGGCCCGGGACAGGGCCTCGGCGACCGCCGTCCGCTCGTCGCCGCCGTACCCGTGGATGCGCAGGCCCTCGGCGACCGCGTCGTACACCGTGTGCCGCGGGTTGAGCGAGCCGCTCGGGTCCTGGAGGACCAGCTGGACGCGCTTGCGGTACGCCTTGAGGGACCGGCCGGAGTACTCCAGCGGGCGGCCGTCGAAGGTGACCCGGCCCGAGGTCGGCCGGACCAGGCCCAGCAGACAGCGGGCCAGGGTCGTCTTGCCGCAGCCGGACTCGCCGACCAGGGCGACGATCTCGCCGGGCCGGATGTCCAGGTCGACCCCGTCCACCGCGCGGGCCCGGGGGCCGCCGTGCCGGCCGGGGAAGGTGACGTGCAGGTCCTGGGCGCTCAGCAGAGGTGCCGTGGTGACCTCGGGTGCCGTGGGGGATGTGGTCATGGCGTACTGGGCCTCGCTTCCTCCAGGGTGTCCGGGGCCTCGCGGGGATCCTGAGCCGGCGGCCCGACCAGGACGCACGCCGCCCGGCGCTCCGGCCCCGCCTCGCGCAGCACCGGGTCCTCCTGCGGGCAGGACTCCAGCGCCACCGGGCACCGCGGATGGAACGTACAGCCGGACGGCAGAGCCGCCGGGTCGGGCGGGTCGCCCGCCAGCCCCTGCGGAGCGAACCGGGACGACGGGTCGCCGATGCGCGGGAACGCGGCCGACAGGGCCCTGGCGTACGGGTGCCGGGCGTCCTCGTACACCTGCCGGGCCGGGCCCTCCTCGACCACCCGGCCCGCGTACATCACCGCGAGCCGGTCGCAGGTGTCGGCGAGGACCGCCAGATCGTGGCTGATCATGATCAGGCCCAGGTCCTGGTCGGCGACCAGCTGCTCGATGAGCCGGAGGATCTGCGCCTGGATCATCACGTCGAGCGCGGTGGTCGGCTCGTCGGCGATGATCAGCCGCGGGTCGCAGGCCAGGGCCATGGCGATCATGACGCGCTGGCGCTGCCCGCCGGACAGCTCGTGCGGGTAGGCGTCCGCCCGGGCGGCGGGCAGACCGACGTGCTCCAGCAGCTCCCCGGTCTTCTTCTTCGCCCCGGCCGGGGTCGCCTTCTTGTGCAGCAGGATCGGCTCGGCGATCTGGTCGCCGATGCGGTGCACGGCGTTGAGGGAGTGCATCGCCCCCTGGAACACGACCGAGGCCCCGGCCCAGCGGACCGCCCGGACCCGGCCCCACTTCATCGTCAGCACGTCCTCACCGTCCAGGAGGACCTCACCCGTGATGCGGGTCCCGGCGGGCAGCAGCCGCAGCAGGGCCAGCGCCAGCGTGGACTTGCCGCAGCCGGACTCCCCGGCGAGTCCGAGTTTCTGGCCCGCGTCCAGGCGCAGGTCCACCCCGCGCACGGCGGCCGCCCCGCCCGGGTACGTCACCGTCAGGTCCCTGACGTCGAGCAGCGTCACCGCGACACCCCCAGCCTGGGGTTGAGGACGGACTCCACGGCCCGCCCGCACAGCGTGAACGCCAGCGCCACCACGGCGATGGCGATGCCCGGCGGCACCAGGTACCACCAGTCCCCGGCACTGACCGCGCCCGCCTCCCGCGCGTCCTGGAGCAGACCGCCCCACGACACGACCGTCGGGTCGCCGAGACCGAGGAAGGCGAGCGTCGCCTCGGCGAGGATGGCCGAGGAGATGATCAGGGTCGTCTGCGCCAGCACCAGCGGCATCACGTTGGGCAGGACGTGCCTCGACATGATGTGCCAGTGCCCGCCGCCGAGCGCCCTCGCGCGCTCGATGTACGGCCGGGTCTCCACCGCGAGAGTCTGCGCGCGCACCAGCCGGGCCGTGGTCGGCCAGGTGGTGACGCCGATCGCCACGACGGTCGTGGTCAGCGAGCGGGACATGACGGTCGCCAGGGCGATCGCCAGTACCAGCGTCGGCATGACCAGGAACCAGTCGGTGATCCGCATCATCACCGTCGCGTACCAGCCCTTGAAGTGCCCGGCCGTGACCCCGATCAGCGTGCCGATCGCCACCGACAGCACGGCCGCGAGCAGCCCGACCAGCAGCGACACCCGCGAGCCCCAGATCACCAGGCCCAGCAGGTCCCGCCCGAACTGGTCCGTGCCGAGCGGGAACTCGGCGCTCGGGCTCTGCATCGGACGCCCCGGCGCGTCGGTCACACTGCTCACGTCGGAGCCGACGAACAGCGGTGCGAACAGCGCCAGCAGCGCGCACAGCGCGAGCGCGGTCAGGCCGTACAGCCCCGCCCGCTCCGAGCGGTACTGCCGCCAGAAGCGCGCGACGGAGGCCCGGCGCCGCTGCCGGGCGAGGGCGCGCGGGCCCAGGCCCGTGCCGGTCGTCGTCGTCATCGGGCCACCCGGGGGTCGAGCAGGGGATAGACCAGGTCGGCGAGGGTGTTCATCACGATCACCGCGGCGGCGAACACGAAGAACAGCCCCTGCACCAGCGGCAGGTCGGGCACGCTCAGCGCCTGGTAGAACAGCCCGCCGAGGCCCGGCCAGGAGAACACCGTCTCCACCAGGATCACGCCCGCGACCGTCCGGCCGAGGTTGATGAAGATCAGCGTGACGGTCGGCAGCAGCGCGTTCGGCACGGCGTGCCGGCGCCGCACCAGGTCGTCGCGCAGCCCCTTGGCCCGCGCGGTCGTCAGATAGTCGCTGCCCATCTCGTCCAGCAGCGCCGACCGGGTGACCAGCAGCGTCTGCCCGTACTCCACGGCCACCAGCGTCACCACCGGCAGCACCAGATGGTGCGCCACGTCGACGACGTACGCGAAGCCCTCCTTGCCGCCCGACTCCATGCCGCCGGTGGGGAACATCCCGGGGATCGGGCCGATGCCCACCGCCAGCACGATGATCAGCAGCAGCCCGAGCCAGAACGACGGGATGGAGTACAGCGTCAGCGCGAGACCGGTGTTGACCCGGTCGCCGAGCTTGCCGTGCCGCCATGCCGAGCGCGTGCCGAGGAAGATGCCCAGCGCGGTGTAGAGGACGAAGGCGGTCCCGGTCAGCAGCAGGGTGTTCGGCAGCGCCTCGGTGATCTTGTCGACGACGGGCGCCCGGAACTGGTACGACGTCCCGAAATCGCCGGTGAGCGCCTTGCCGCAGTAGTCCGTGAACTGCCGCCACAGCGGCAGGTCGAGCCCGAACTCCTCGCGATAGGCGGCCAGCTGCTCGGCCGAGACCTGACGGCCGCCCGTCATGGTCTTCACCGGGTCGCCGGGGATCAGCCGGAAGAGGAAGAAGCTGGTGACGAGCACGGCCAGCAGCGAGACGGCCGCGCCCGCCACCTTGCCCGCGAGGTACCGCGGGTACGCGGAGGCCTTGCGTACCCGCGGCCCGGCCGCCGCGTGCTTGTCCTCGACCAGCGCGGGTGTCGCGTCAGCGGTCATGAGTGTCCCGTCGCCCGCTCTACTCGCGGTCCTCGGCGGTGGAGCGCCGCCGCATCGCCGCGAAGACGCCGAGTCCGGCGAGGACCACGACAGCTCCGACGACCCCGAGCACGACCCCCGTCGACGACGCGTTGTCCGAGGAGCCGCTCGACTCCGCAGGGACCGCCGACCACCAGCTCCAGTAGCCGTCCTGGCCGTAGATGTTCCCCGCCTTCGCCGGCATGGTCGTGATGGACTTGATCTGGTCCGTCCGGTAGGCCTCGACCGCGTTCGGATACGCCATGACGTTCATGTACCCGAGGTCGTACAGCCGCGACTCCATCTGCTGCACGATGTCCGCCCGTTTGGCGGGGTCGTACTCGGCGAGCTGCCGGGCGTAGAGCTCGTCGTACTTCTTGTCGCAGATGAAGTTGTCGGTCGCGCCCGTCTCCTCGGGGGTCGCCGGGAGCGCGCCGCAGGTGTGGATGGACAGCACGAAGTCCGGGTCCGGGTTGACCGACCAGCCGTCGAAGGCCAGGTCGTACTTGCCGGCGAGCCAGGGGTCGGTCACGTTGTCCAGGCAGTTGAGCCGGACGCCGATGCCGAGCTTGCCCCACCACTCCTGGAGGTACTTGCCGACCGCCTTGTCGTTCGGGTCGGTGGCGTGGCACAGGACGCGGTAGGTGATCGGCTTGCCGTCCTTGCCGACGCGCTTGCCGTCGCCGTTCTTCTTGTATCCCGCCCGGTCGAGCATCCGGGCCGCCTCAGCCGGGTCGTACGTCAGCTTCCGGTCGCCGGACGGCTTCCAGAAGTACTGCGAGAAGCGCGGCGGGATGTAGCCCTCGCCCTCGACGGCGTGCCCCTGGAACACCTTGTCGATGACGGCCCTGCGGTCGACGGCCTTGAACAGCGCGTTGCGCACCCGCTGGTCCAGCAGGGACGGGTGGCCGTCACCGAACTTCTTGCCGTTCTTCGCCTTCGCGCCCGGGTTGGTGGCGAGGGCGTAGAAACGGCGGCCGGGGGCGTCGTTGACCTTGATGTTCTCCGCGCCTTCCAGGGACGCCGCCTGAGCGGGCGTCAGGGACGGCGACCCGGCGACGAACGACACCTCGCCCTTGCGCAGCGCCGACACCGCCGCGTCCTGGTCCTTGTAGTAGCGGAAGACCAGCTCGTCGAACTTCGGCGCCCCCCGCCAGAAGCTCTTGTTGGCCTTGAGCCGGACATAGCTGTCGGGCTTGTAGCCGGTCAGCACGAACGGCCCGCTGCCCACCACCGGGAAGCTCTTGTCGTTGTTGAACTCGGAGAAGTCCGAGACCTTCTCCCACACGTGCTTCGGCACGATCGGCACATCGAGCGCGGTCATCGTGGCCTGCGGCTTCTTCAGCTCGATGACCAGCTTGGTCGGACTGGGCGCCGTCACCTTCCGGAAGTTGCCGACGTAGCTGCCGTTCGCGGTGGCCGCG
>NZ_MUKA01000108.1:0-282 GCF_002150735.1 Streptomyces africanus | reverse complement strand
GGCCGCGCGGGAGGCTGCGTGTCTGATCTTTCGTGCCCATGGTCGGACCTCGCGTCATCGCTCGGACGGGAAGGACGGGTTGATCAGCTGTCAGTGGATGCTGAGTGTGTATCAGCGGCCGTCTCCACCCGTCAACGGCGCGTTCACCCCTTGTGGCCTGCGGAAATAACGAATTGACGAGCTTTTCACGGCCATTGGTCGAGACCACTGACGCGCCCCTGGCCAGGGCCTGGCAACGGATTTCGCCCCTGACGGCCCCGGAACGCACGGCGGCCCGCGCCG
>NZ_MUKA01000630.1 GCF_002150735.1 Streptomyces africanus | reverse complement strand
CACCGCGACCAGGCAGCGGCTGCGGATCCTCCAGCCGCGCATCGTCGCGGTGCCGGACATCGGCAAGCCCGGCTTCGTCACCTCCGTGCGCGGCAAGGACTTTCCGCCGGGAGCGCCGGTGCGGTTCACCTGGAAGCCGGGGATCACCGCGGCGGCGGCACCGACCGTCCCGCTGCGCGACGGCACCTTCATCGGCCAGCTGCTCATCCTGGCCAAGGACCAGACCGGGCCGCGGATCATCACCGCCAAGGGCCCCGGGTTCTCGCCGGTGACGACCGACTTCCTGGTGGTCAGCGGCAGCATCCAGCCGCCGGACGAGGTGACCCGCCGGTGATCCACGAGGCCGACGAGGGGCTGCGCGGGCTGCTCGCCGAGTCCGGCCTGGAGGCGTCGGGCGTCGAGGTGGTCTTCGACGCCCCCACCCGGGACTGGGCGGCACGCCGCAGCGCCCCCACCGTCTGCGTCTTCCTCTACGACATCAGGGAGGACGCCACCCGGCGCGGCAGCGGCGCCGGGGAGGTGTACGACGAGGACGGCAACCTCGTGGCCCGGCGCACCCCGCCGCGCTGGTTCGAGCTGACCTACCTGGTCACGGCGTGGGCGAGCCGCCCGCAGGACGAACACCGCCTGCTCTCCCAGGTGCTCGCGACCCTGGTCTCCACCGAGACCCTGCCCGCCCGCCTGCTCACCGGCACCCTCGCCGACCTCGGCCTGACGGTGGGACTGGACGCCGGCGGGGCCGGGCTCGACGCCCCGGCCGCCGCCGACGTGTGGTCGGCACTCGGCGGAGAGCTCAAGGCCTCGCTCCAGGTCCGGGTACGGGCACCGCTCGCCGGAGCGACCAGGCAGACCGCACCACCGGTCACCGAAGGCCTGGTCGTGCGCTCCGCCGCCCGCAGCGAGGGCGGCGAGGCGACGCCGGGCCGGCGCCTGCGCTACACGGAGGCGACCGACCCGGGCCCGGCGGGCGG
>NZ_MUKA01000629.1 GCF_002150735.1 Streptomyces africanus | reverse complement strand
ATCGCCGAAGGCGACGCGGAGCGCCCTTTACTCGGCTCGTGGAAGCACGACACTGAGAAGAAGCGGGCGGCCCCGACAGTTCCTCTCGACTCCCGGCCCTCGTCCTGCCCGCCCACCGGCTCAGCCAGCCGCACGCAGGCGTTCCTCGCTCAAGTGGTCCCGGCAGCTCCGGCAGTGTCCGGGCGCCGGGGCGCGGAAGGCGCGCTCGCAGCCGTCGCAGGTCTGGAAGGGCAGTACGGCCGGGCGCTCGACGACCGGCGGGATCGGTGCCGGGGGCGGTGCGGGCAGCGGTGTCTCCCGGAGCCGGAAGGCGAGGACGCTTGCCGGGCGGGCCCGGAAACGGTCGGGGAGTCGTACGGTCAGCAACTCCGTGATCTCCCGTGGTCCGACACCGGCCGCCAGCCACTCGGAGACGGCCGGCGCCAGTCGCGCGGCCTCCTGGGCGGACAGGACGAGACGAGGGTCGACCCGGCGCAGGGCGGTCAGTACGGCGACTGCCTTCGGGTCTGCGTCGCCGAGCGTGGGTGCCGGGCTCTCGGGCTCCTCAGGACGGTCAGCGGGCCGGGGGCGGGGCGGCTCGGGCGGGTCGTCAGGGCCTTCGCCGCGGGGTACGTCGTAGAAGTACGTTCTGGTACGCACCTGTCCGGTGGGCGTCCGTTCGCGACGGCGCTCCAGGTATCCGGCTGCTTCGAGCTCCCTGAGCGCCCGCGAGATCAGGATCTCGCCCTCGCTGAAGTGCTCGCACAGGGCGGTGATGGTCACCGAGGAGCCGTCGGGCAGAGAGGCGATGTACGCCGCGACACCGATCGTGACCGCGCTGCCGCGCCGCTGGGCGAGGGCGTTGGAGATCACCGTGAAGTCGGCCGTCAGCCGGGTGCGTACGTGGATCACGCCGGAGGTCGGAGCTCCGGCGTGATCCACGTACG
>NZ_MUKA01000107.1:720-45340 GCF_002150735.1 Streptomyces africanus | reverse complement strand
GCCCCGGCCGGGGCAGCGCCACCGCCGACGGCAAGGCCACCCTCTCCGCCGCGACCGCCGAACGGGCCGCCCACGAGTTGGGCCTGACCCCGGATCAGGTCAGAGCCGACTGGGACACCGCCCGGCTCGCCGGTCTCGTCGAGGTGCACGGCGACAGCGCCCGCCCCGGCTGGCGGCTGCGCGCCTGGGACCGCGACGACAGTGCCGTCCTGCGGGGCTGGGTCGCCCTCTTCGACGCCTGGTCGCTCGCCTGTCCGGAACCCGAGGACCACGAGCCCGCCGCCGTCGCCGAGGTCGTCTCGGCCATGCCGCAGGTGCTCTCGTTCCTCCAGCTGTCCGCCGGTCCCGTCCCCGTGGAGCAGCTCCTCGACCTGCTGGAGCAGCGCGTCACCGAGCTGCGTACCGCACGCTGCGAGATCCCCTATGGGCCGCAGCCCGAGCCGCAGGCCGAGCCGGCACCCACCGACGCCCCGCTCGCCCCGCTCCTCGACTGGGCCCTGCGCGCCCTCGCCTCCGTCGGCGCCCTCACCTACGGCGACGGCCAGGCCACGCTCACCCCGCTCGGCAGCTGGGCCGTCTGGGTCAAACTGGAGCAGATCTGCGTCGCCGCGCAGAGCCCCGCCGGGAACATCGAGCAGGCCGCCGAGGACATGCTCCGCGGCTGCGCCCAGCTGCGCCCGAACGCGGCCCGCGCCGAGTACCGGGCCTGGCTCGCCGCCCGCACCGTCGGCAGCGCCGTCACCGAGCTCCTGGCCGCCGCCCGGGGCGAGGACGCCCTGCTGCGCGGCCTCGCCTTCGAGGCGCTGCGCGTGGTCGGCGCCCCCGCCGAGCCGGACGTCCGTGCCGTGCTGGACGAGCCGACGCTCAGGCCGTACGCGCTGCTGTGGCTGGCCGAGCACGACGGGACCGACCCCGAGGACGCCCACGAGGTCCTCACCCGGGAGGAGGCGACCTGGCTGTGGGTGGACACCGCGGCCGCCGTCGCCGACCACGGTGAGGCCCCGCTGCTCGTGCGCCACCTGGAGTCGGCCGTGCAGCCGACCGTCCCGATGCTGCTGGACGAGGTGCGCGCCGTGGGTCACCCGCGGACCGTGCAGGTCCTGGTCGCCCTCGCCGCGGCACACCCCGACCCGGCCCTGGCCAAGGCCGTACGCCGGGCCGCCTTCCAGGTGCACACCGGCGGCAGCTAGGAACCCGGGCCGGTCCGTCAGCCGGATATCTCCGGCGCGTACGTCCCGAAGCTCCACACGTTGCCCTCGAGGTCCCGGGCCATGTAGTCCCGCGAGCCGTAGTCCTGGTCCGTCGGGGGCATCAGGATCTCCGCGCCGTGGTCCACGGCGCGGCGGTGGTGCGCGTCCACGTCGTCCACGACGATGTACACCCCGGTCGTGCCCGCGTTCTTCATCGCCTTGTCGAAGACGCTGCCGGTGCCCTTGCTGCCGATCATCACCGCGCCGTTGCCCTGCACCAGCTCGGCGTGCATCACCGCGCCGTCCTCGCCCTCGAACACCGACAGCTCCGTGAATCCGAAGGCCTCCGTGAGCTGCCGGATGGCCGCCTTCGCGTCGGCGTAGAGCAGCGTCGGGTAGATGCTCGGACGCCCGCCGGTCATGCCTGCCATACCGATCACTCCCTTCCGCTGCCAGTCTGGCACCCACCACTGACAACGACCCGGCGAGACGAACCGAACACCCGCACGCAGAAAAAGTGGTTGCACCGCCCCGTTAGACTGTTCCCCATGGCCTTTCTCCTCGCGCATTAGACGGCGGGAACGTCCTCAGCCGCCCATCCCGCCCCCGTATCCGCCCTGGAGTCTGTCCGTGATCTCCGCCTCCGGTATCGAGCTGCGCGCCGGTGCCCGCGTCCTCATCGAAAACGCCACCTTCCGCGTCGCCAAGGGCGACCGCATCGGCCTGGTCGGCCGCAACGGCGCGGGGAAGACCACCCTCACCAAGTGCCTGGCGGGGGAGGGTACGCCCGCGGGCGGCACCATCACCCGCTCCGGCGAGGTCGGCTACCTCCCGCAGGACCCCCGCACCGGCGACCTCGACATCCTCGCCCGCGACCGCATCCTCTCCGCGCGCGGCCTCGACGTACTGATCCGCAAGATGCGCGACAACGAGCAGCGCATCGCGGTCGGCCAGGGCGCCACCCGCGAGAAGGCCCTCAAGCAGTACGAGCGCCAGGAGACGGAGTTCCTCACCAAGGGCGGGTACGCCGCCGAGGCCGAGGCCGCCACCATCGCCGCCGCGCTGAACCTGCCCGACCGCGTGCTCGGCCAGCCCCTGCACACGCTCTCCGGCGGTCAGCGCCGCCGCATCGAGCTGGCCCGGATCCTGTTCTCCGACGCCGACACGCTGCTGCTCGACGAGCCGACCAACCACCTCGACGCCGACTCGATCGTCTGGCTGCGCGACTACCTCAAGACCTACCGCGGCGGCTTCATCGTGATCTCCCACGACGTCGACCTGGTCGAGACGGTCGTCAACAAGGTGTTCTACCTGGACGCCAACCGCGCCCAGATCGACGTCTACAACATGGGCTGGAAGCTCTACCAGCAGCAGCGCGAGGCCGACGAGAAGCGCCGCAAGCGCGAGCGTGCCAACGCCGAGAAGAAGGCCGCCGCGCTCCATTCGCAGGCCGACAAGATGCGCGCCAAGGCCACCAAGACGGTCGCCGCGCAGAACATGGCCCGCCGGGCGGACAAGCTCCTGTCCGGCCTGGAGGCGGTACGCCAGTCCGACAAGGTCGCCAAGCTGCGCTTCCCTGAGCCCGCACCCTGCGGCAAGACCCCGCTGATGGCCGAGGGCCTGTCGAAGTCGTACGGCTCGCTGGAGATCTTCACCGACGTCGACCTGGCCATCGACAAGGGCAGCCGCGTCGTCATCCTGGGCCTCAACGGCGCCGGCAAGACCACCCTGCTGCGGCTGCTGGGCGGTGTCGAGCAGCCCGACACGGGCGCGGTCGTCCCCGGCCACGGCCTGAAGCTCGGCTACTACGCGCAGGAGCACGAGACCCTCGACCCCGGCCGCACGGTCCTGGAGAACATGCGCTCGGCCGCGCCCGACATGGACCTCGTCGAGGTCCGCAAGGTGCTCGGCTCGTTCCTGTTCTCCGGCGACGACGTCGACAAGCCCGCCGGTGTCCTCTCCGGCGGCGAGAAGACCCGTCTCGCCCTCGCCACGCTCGTGGTGTCCTCGGCGAACGTGCTGCTCCTCGACGAGCCGACCAACAACCTCGACCCGGCCAGCCGTGAGGAGATCCTCGGCGCACTGCGCACGTACAAGGGCGCGGTCGTCCTCGTCACGCACGACGAGGGCGCCGTCGAGGCGCTCCAGCCGGAGCGGATCATCCTGCTGCCGGACGGCGTCGAGGACCTGTGGGGCGCCGACTACGCGGATCTCGTCGCCCTTGCTTGATCGAATGCGTGATCAACGGCGTATGGATCATTCGGCCTAGCGGTGATCCATCATCTGTGTGAGATCTCCTCGTACCGAGGTGTGTCCTACATCGATTTCGCGGCCGAGCCCCCGATTCTTCCGGGCTCGGCCGCGACGCCTTTCTGACCTGGCCTTTCCCGTGTGAATCCGTTCGGGTGTACGGACGCCTCTCTTCGGAATTTTGTATTCCGTTTGTGGGGACGCGCTCCTGTCGTCACAACCTTGTCTCACGGACCTTGCCGAATGGGTGGCCATCAGGGCCCGGAGGGGTGATCATGAGGAGACCAGAGCGCACTTCCCATGAGGAGGCACGGGTGGCCGAGACTCTGAAGAAGGGCAGCCGGGTGACCGGCGCCGCGCGCGACAAGCTCGCGGCAGACCTGAAGAAGAAGTACGACGCCGGTGCGAGCATCCGGGCGTTGGCCGAGGAGACCGGCCGCTCGTATGGCTTCGTGCACCGCATGCTCAGTGAGTCGGGTGTCACGCTGCGAGGGCGTGGCGGGGCGACGCGGGGCAAGAAGGCCACGGCCTGACCCCGGGTGGCCCCTCGGCTCCGATGGTGGCCACCCGGTCGGTCGGCTGATCGACCGGGTGGTTACTGTGCAGTCACTTAGCTGACCGCACACATCGGAGGCGTCCATGGCTTCGCCCGACAAGGACCTCGTTCCCGTACTCGACAAGGACGGCGTACGGCTCACCGTCGACGACGCGATCGCCACGGTGACGCTGACCAACCCGGCCAAGCGCAACGCGCAGAGCCCCGCTCTGTGGCGGGCGCTGACCGAGGCCGGCCGGCAGCTGCCGGGCTCCGTCCGCGTCGTGGTGCTGCGGGCCGAGGGCAAGTCCTTCTCGGCCGGTCTCGACCGGCAGGCCTTCACGCCCGAGGGCTTCGACGGGGAACCGTCGTTCATCGACCTCGCGCGTGGCGGCGACGCCGAGCTGGACGCGACCATCGCCGAGTACCAGGAGGCGTTCACCTGGTGGCGGCGCAGCGACATCGTCTCCGTCGCCGCCGTCCAGGGGCATGCCATCGGGGCGGGCTTCCAGCTCGCCCTCGCCTGCGATCTGCGCGTCGTCGCCGACGACGTGCAGTTCGCCATGCGCGAGACCAGCCTCGGACTCGTGCCCGACCTGACGGGCACGCATCCGCTGGTGGGACTCGTCGGATACGCCCGCGCGCTGGAGATCTGCGTGACCGGGCGCTTCGTCACGGCCGACGAGGCCGTGCACACCGGGCTGGCCAACGTGGCCGTGCCCGCCGACCAGCTCGACGACACGGTCCGCGACCTCGTCTCGGCCGTGCTCGCCGCGCCCCGCGACGCGGTCGTCGAGACCAAGGCACTGCTGCGCGGCGCCCAGGACCGCACCTACGAGGCCCAGCGCGCCGCGGAACGCCAGTCCCAGGCCCGCCGCCTGCGCGACCTCGCGGGCGTCGGCGACTGAGCCGGCCGTACTACGGGCCGTCACCAGGGCAGCCGCGACCGGCTGCACGACGCCTGCGCCGGCACCACGGCCCCACGCCACTTCGTGCCGCCGGGCATGCGCGTGCGCTGGGTGGGGCGGACACCCAACCTGTAGCGGTCCGCCCGCTCGCGGGCGCCCCCGGCGAGTGCCCCGCAGGGCGCGGTGCCCGCGCTGCCACCGGGCGCTCCCTGGCGGGCGCCCGAGGGTGGGCGCCTCAGGGGGCGCGGTGTCCGTGCTGCGGCTGGGCGGGCGCGGCGGCACCCGTGCCGCCGGGTGGCGGGCGCCCACGGCCTGTGCCCCACAGGGTGCGCTCGGCGTGCTGTCGCTGGGGTGGCACTGCAGGGTGCGGCGGCGGCCCGTGTCGTCGGCTGGGCGGAATGTCCCAGGGCGGGCCCAACGCCACCCCGCGCCGCCGGGCGGCGCCCCCTTGCGGACGACTCACGGCCGGTGCCCACAGGGCGCGGTGTCCGTGCTGTCGCTGGGACGGCACGGGCGGGCTCGATGCTCCCTCGTGCCGCTCCCTCAGGCGATCCGCTTCAGCCGATCCCGCTCACCAGGACCGCCACCGTCGGGTGGTCCGACAGGGTCGTTCGCACCGCGGTGCGGACCTGGCGTGCCACGTCACGGGCCCGGTGGTCGTCGCGTACCGCGAGTTCCAGCCGGACGTGGCGGTGCGGCAGCGCGGTGTCGCCCGGGAGCTCCTCGATGTGCACGGGGTGGCCCAGCGCGCCGGTCAGCCGGAGCACGCCCGGGACCTTGAGCGCCGCGGCGGCGACGCGAGCCTCGTCGTCGCCCCCGGCCTGCGCGGCGCGCGGCGGCTCGGGGAGCGGCGGGGCGGGCCCGGGCGGCTCCGCCTTCTCGTCCAGCAGGCCCGTCACGCGCAGATCCACCTCCGTCACCGTCAGACCGAGCCGCTGTGTCGCGGCCGTCGCCAGCGTCGCCCGCAGCAGGGACGCCGTCGTCGGCAGCGGCTGCGAGGCCGTGGCCGCGAACTCCGCCGTCACCCGCAGCGGACCGGGCGGCAGACCGCTCGGCGGGGCCGGCACGGCCGGACTCCCGGTGTCCGCCGGATCGGCGAGCGCGACACGGAGCGCGTCGAGGCGCACGCCCGGCGCGTCCCCCGCCGCGCGCCGCAGCACCGCCTCGGCTGCCCGCTCGGCGATCCACGCGCCGTCCCGCGCATCCCCCAGCGGCAGCAGCCTGCCGAGGCCCAGCTGATGTCTCACTACCTGCGTCCACCCGTCGGCCGTCATTCCTCCAGCCTGCCGTATCAAAGGCGCGTATCCACGCAACCGTGCTTACCGTTGTCGAAGGACGACGAAAAGGACACACGGTGATGACTGACATGACCGAGAACCGTGGCGGGGAGACCGAGACGTCGGCGGCGCGCAGGAGTCCGCTGACCAAGCGCGGCGGCGGAGACCCCGGCTCACGGGGGCGGACGACCATCGCGGACGGCGTCGTGGAGAAGATCGCCGGACTCGCCGCACGCGATGTCGACGGCGTGCACGCCATGGGCAGCGGCCTGTCCCGCACCTTCGGAGCCGTGCGCGACCGCGTGCCCGGCGGCGCCAAGTCGGTGACGCGCGGCGTGAAGGCCGAGGTCGGCGAGGTGCAGGCGGCCCTCGACCTGGAGATCGTGGTCGTCTACGGCGTGGCGATCGCCGATGTGGCCCGGGACGTACGGGAGAACGTCATCACCGCCGTCGAGCGGATGACGGGCCTCGAGGTCGTCGAGGTCAACATCGCCGTGAGCGACGTGAAGCTGCCGGACGAGGAGGAAGAGGAACCGGAGCGCCGGATCCAGTGAGCCACCCGCCCCGCAGAGCACGCGACCGAGAAGCTGAGGAGCGCAGCATGAGCATGGCCGTCGCCGGCATGATCGCCGGCATGGCACTGGCATTCGCCGGGTATTTCGGCGGATTCGGCGCCTTTCTGCTGGTGGCGGCGCTGGGCGCCGTCGGCTTGGTCGTCGGCCGGTTCCTGGAGGGGGACATGGACTTCGGCGACTTCTTCCGTTCCCGTGAACGGCGGCGGTGACGGCCGTGAGCGCGGGGGCCGGTGAGCTCGACAGACCCCTGACCGTCGTCCCGCCCGGCGAGCGGGGCGCCACCCGGATCGCCGACCGGGTCGTCGCGAAGATCGCCTCGCAGGCGGCCCACGAAGCCGTCGGAGCGCTGCCGCCCGACGCCGCCCGTCCGTCCGCCACCGTCACCGTCCGCCACGACGTCGCGCATGTCCGTGTTCACGTCGAACTCGACTACCCCTGCGACGTGGGCACGCGCTGCCGCCAGGTGCGTCGCCGCGTCGTCGAGCGGGTAGGCGCGTTGGTGGGAATGCAGGTGCCGGAGGTCGTCGTCCAGGTGGAGCGGCTGCACCTGGCCGCCGGGCCCGGCGCGGTACAGGGGAGGACGCGATGAGCGAACCCCGGGCCACCGAGCCGCCCGAGCCCGAGCCCGAAGGCACCACACAGCGGCTGCCCGTCATCGAGAAGCCGGAGGCCGGCACCGGACCCGACCGGTCCGCGCAGGCGGGCGGGGACGGAACGCCGCCCGTGTCCGGGAGCGAGGGTGGCCGCGAAGGCCGCTTCTGGTCGGCACGCCGCGTCCCGGCGGGCATCGTCGCCCTGCTGCTCCTGGGACTGACCGGACTGTTCCTCTACGACATCGTGTCCGTGCGCGCCGACCGGCCCGGCATGAGCTGGCGCCGGGAGCTGGCCCGGCAGCTCGCCCAACGGCCCCTCGACGACACCTGGGTGCTCGTCGGGGCCGGGGTCGCCGCCCTTCTCGGGCTGTGGCTGCTGGTCCTGGCCGCCACGCCCGGCCTGCGGGACGTGCTCCCGATGCGGCGGACGCACGCCGACGTACGCGCCGGACTGGACCGGGACGCCGCCGCGACCGCGTTGCGCGACCGGGCCATGGAGGTGGCCGGCGTGCATGCGGTACGGGTGCGGGTGCGCCGCAGGCGGGCGGACGCCCGCGCCGTGTCGCACTTCCGTGAACTGGACGACGTACGAGCCGACTTGGATGCCGTGCTCAGCGACGCGATCAGCGGACTGGGGCTCTCCCGGCCGCCCTCGCTGTCGGTGCGCGTACGGCGGCCCGGCCGGAAGGAGTGACCGCGATGCTCAGGGTCGTCAACCGCGTGTTCCTGGGGCTCGTCGGCCTCGTCCTGCTGGTGCTGGGCGGCTCCGTGCTGGCCGTGGGCCTCGGCGCTCCGGCACCCTCGTGGTGGATCCACGACAGCCGCCACGACGTGCTGCTGAGCGACGCCGAACGCAACCGCTGGCGGGACGACGGCTGGTGGTGGCCGGTCGTCATCGCCGTACTCGCCGTGCTGTTGCTGCTCCTCCTGTGGTGGCTGGTCTCGGTGCTCCGCCGGCACCGCCTCGCCGAGGTCCTCGTGGACACCGGCGACGGCGAAGGAGCCCTGCTGCGCGGCCGGGCCCTGGAGGACGCCCTCACCGAGGAGGCGGCACAGATCGACGGCGTCGGCCGGGCCCGCGCCCACCTGAGGGGCCGCCGCAGCGCCCCCGAGGCCCGCGTACGGCTCGCCCTGGAACCGCACGTGGACCCGGGCGCGGCCCTGCACGACCTGACGACCGGCGCCCTGACGCACGCCAGAACAGCGGCGGGCCTGGCGTCACTGCCGGCGGAGGTACGGCTGCGGGGGGTCAAGCACGGTGCGGAGCGGGTGAGCTGACGGTCCCGACGCAAACGGCGCTCAGAACCCGTGCCGCGCCCCGCCGTCCACCGGCACCATGACCCCGGTCAGATAGGAAGCCGCCGGCGACAGCAGGAACGCCGCCACCCGCCCGAACTCCTCGGGCGCCCCGTACCGCCGCAACGGGATACGCGACTCCGACGCCGCCCTGGTCGCCTCGGGATCCGCCGACAACGCGTCCAGCTCGCGTACGCGGTCCGTGTCGATGCGCCCGGGAAGCACCCCGACCACCCGAACTCCCCGCGGCCCCAGTTCGTCGGAGAGCGACTTGGCGAAGCCGGCCAGCCCCGGCCGCAGCCCGTTCGAGATCGTCAGCCCCGGAATCGGCTCGTACACCGACCCGGACAGCACGAACCCGATGACACCCCCGGACCTCAACTCGGCCGACGCGGCGCGAGCCAGCCGCACCGCACCCAGGAACACCGACTCGAACGCCGCCTGCCACTGCTCGTCGGTGTTGTCGGCGACGAACCCGGCCGGCGGCCCGCCCACGCTGACCAGGACACCGTCGAAGCGGCCGAAGTGCTCCCGCGCGGCCCCGATCAGCCGGGCCGGCGCGTCGGGGTCGGCGTTGTCGACGGCCACCCCGACCGCGTTCGGGCCCAGCGCGGCCGCCGCGTCGGCGACGTTCTTCTCGTCCCGCCCCGAGACGACCACCTTCGCCCCGTCCGCGACGAGCTCGCGCGCGGTGGCGTTGCCGAGGCCCCGGGTGGCCCCGGTGACGATGTACACCCGGTCCTTCAGTCCAAGATCCATGGTCCCTATCCTGCCCCGTCCGCCCCGAACAGGGCGAGGGCGGTGTTCACCAGGCCGATGTGGCTGAACGCCTGCGGGACGTTGCCGAGCTGCCGGCCGGTCACCGGGTCGAACTCCTCGGACAGCAGGCCGACGTCGTTGGCGAGTCCCGCCAGCCGCTCGAACAGCTCCCGGGCCTCCTTCGTACGGCCCGTCATGTGCAGGGCGTCCGCGAGCCAGAACGAGCACACCAGGAAGGCGCCTTCGGAGCCGGGCAGTCCGTCGATGTCCGTGTCGTCGGTGGTGTAGCGGCGCAGGAAGCCGCCGTGGTCCAGCTCCTCGCGGACCGCGTCGATGGTGCCGATCACCCGGGGGTCGTCGGGCGGCAGGAAACCGACGCGCGGGATGAGCAGCAGCGCGGCGTCCAGTTCGCGCGAGCCGTACGACTGCGTGAAGGTGTTGCGTGCGGGGTCGTAGCCCTTCTCGCACACCTCGCGGTGCACCTCCTCGCGCAGCGCCCGCCAGCCGTCCAGGTCGCCGTCCAGCTCCGGATGGCGCTCCAGGGTGCGTACGGCACGGTCGGCGGCGACCCACACCATCACCTTCGAGTGCACGAACTGGCGCCGGCTGCCGCGCACCTCCCACAGCCCCTCGTCCGGCTGCCGCCAGTGCGTGCGCAGGAAGTCCATCAGGGCCGTCTGCAGCGCCCACACGTCCGGCTGGGCGGACAGGCCCGATTCACGGGCCAGCGACAGGGAGTCCATGACCTCGCCGTAGACGTCCAGCTGGAGCTGGTTCACGGCGTCGTTCCCGACGCGTACGGGGGCGGACCCGGCGAAGCCGGACAGCCACGGCAGCTCGAACTCGGGCAGCCGTCGCTCGCCCGCCACGCCGTACATGATCTGGAGGTCCGCCGGGTCGCCCGCGACCGCGCGCAGCAGCCAGTTCCGCCAGGCCTCGGCCTCCTCCTGGTAGCCCACCGCCAGCAGCGCGCCCAGGGTGAGGGTGGAGTCGCGCAGCCAGCAGTAGCGGTAGTCCCAGTTGCGCACGCCGCCCGGCTCCTCGGGCAGTGAGGTGGTCGCTGCGGCGACGATGCCGCCGGTCGGGGCGTAGGTGAGCGCCTTGAGGGTGATCAGGGAGCGGACGACGGCGTCCCGGTACGGTCCGTCGTAGCGGCAGCGCGACACCCAGGCCCGCCAGTCCTCGACGCTGTGGCGCAGCGACTCGTACGGGTCGACGAGCGGCGGGCGCTCCACGTGGGAGGGGTGCCACGTGAGGACGAACGCGACCTTCTCCCCCTTCCGGACCATGAACTCCGCGTGCGTTCCGAAGTCCTCGCCCCAGCTGCGCACCTCCGGTTCGCTGCGCAGCCAGGCCGAATCGGGGCCGGCGACGGCGACGCGGTGGCCGTCGGCCCGGCGTACCCAGGGGATGATCGAGCCGTAGTCGAAGCGCAGCTTGAGGACGCTGTGGAGCGTCACCTCGCCGTCCAGGCCCTCGACGACGCGTACGAGGTCGGGGGCCTGGTCCCGCTGCGGCATCAGGTCGGTGACGCGGACCTTCCCGTGCGCCGTCTCCCACTCGGTGTCCAGGACGAGGGTGTCGCGGCGGTAGGCGCGCCGGGCGCACCGGTCCGCCCCCACGGGGGCGATGCGCCAGAAGCCGTTGTCCTCGTCGCCGAGCAGCTTGGCGAAGCAGGCGCCCGAGTCGAAGCGGGGCAGGCAGAGCCAGTCCACGGATCCGTCCGTGCCGACCAGGGCGGCGGTCTGTTCGTCGCCGATGAGCGCGTAGTCCTCGATGCTCGGGTCCACGCAGTGCGGGTTCCCGGCAAGTCGGCACGGCAATCAGGGCGAGGGCCGGGGGAGTGACGGGCCGTCGGCGACGGGGGCGCGCGTGCCCGAGAAGATCACCCCCGGGTCCGACGGGGCCTGGTTGAGCACCCACAGGCCGATCAGGGTGGCCAGCGTGAAGACGACGGCGATCAGCACGGCGAGCACGAGCCGCCGCCGGCGCTCGCGCCGCAGCCACTCACCGCGTGCCGTGCGGTACGCGTCGGGGTCGGGAAGCACCCCGCCCGCCAGCGCCCGGAGCGCCTCGCGGAGCTCCTCCTCGGTGCGGCCGTGAGCGGCCCGGTCGGGGCTGGTGCCATGCGACGGAGTCGCGTCTCGATGCGTCATCGCCGGGCCTCCATCGCCTGGGTCAGGGCGGCGATGCCGCGTGCCGTGTGCGTCTTGACCGAACCGCCGGATATGCCCATCGCGGCGGCTATCTCGCTCTCCTTGAGACCGAGCCAGTGCCGCAGCACCAGCGCCTCGCGCTGCCGGGGCGGCAGCTGCTGGAGCGCGTCGACCAGCACGCGCTGGTCGTCCCGCAGCAGCGCGGCGTGCTCGGCGGAGGCGACCGTGTCGTCCGGCGGGTGCTCCTCGTGCCTGCGGGCGACTTGAAGGTGCCGGATCCGCATCCGCGTCAGATTGCAGACGGTGGAGCGCAGATACGCCTCCGCCGCGGCCGCGTCCCGCAGCCGCCGCCACTTGCGGTAGATCTGGTAGTACGCCTCGGCCACCACGTTCTCGGGGTCGTCGGCGCCGAGCAGGACGGCGAGGCGCAGCATCGAGGAGTAGTGCAGCTCGAAGAGGCGGGCGACGCCGGCCTCGCGCTCCAGGTCGGCACAGTCGCCGGCCGGGGGAGCGAGAGGCTCGGCCGGTTCCGGTTCCGGTGCCGGCATGGGTGGCAGCGTGGGGTTCTGTCTGCGTCTCACGGGGTGTTCGCTCCCGTCTCCGGGCGTCGCCGGACGGTCAGTCGGGACGGCAGGCCGGTCGTATCGGCGCCGCGCGGGACACCGAGGCGGGTCAGCACCGCGGTGCCGGTGACCACGACGGCCAGATTGAGCAGCAGGGCGGCGAGCCCGGCGTAGACCTCCAGCGGCCGGGCACCGGTGCCGAGCGGCACGGTCGAGGAGAACCCCTCGCGCACCACCAGGTACGTCCCCGACGCCATGCCCACGGCCCACCCGGCGAGCAGTGCCCGCGGGTGCGGCCACCCGGTGAACAGCCCGACGGCGACGGCCGGGAAGATCTGCAGGATCCACACGCCGCCGAGCAGCTGGAGGTTGACGGCGTCCTGGTCGCGCAGTCCGAACACGAACGCCACGGCCCCCACCTTCGCGGTGAGCGACACCGCCTTGGCGATCCGCACCTGCCGCTTCGGCGTGGCCGTCGGATGGACGTACTCGACGTACACGTTCCGGACGAAACTCGTGGCCGCGGCGATCGACATCACCGCCGCCGGGACGAGCGCCCCGACGGTGATCGCGGCGAACACCAGGCCGGCCAGCGGCGCCGGCATCAGCCGGTCCACCAGCATCGGCACGGCCGCCTCGGCACCGCCGCGCGGCGCCCGCACCCCTGCCGCGAGGGCGGCGATGCCGAGGAATCCGAACAGCGCGAGCAGCCCGGTCCAGGCGGGCAGCGCCACCGAGACCTTGCGCAGGGTGCGGGGCCCGTCGGCGGCGAAACCGGCGGTGAGCACGTGCGGGTACATCAGCAGGGCGAGGGCGGAGCCGAGTGCGAGCGTGGCGTAGGCCGGCTGCTGCGCGGGGGACAGGAGCAGCGCCGGGCCGCCCAGCCGCCGCGCCGCGCCGTCGAAGACCGGGCCCGGGCCGCCCAGCCGGGCGAGGACCAGCCAGGTCACCGCGGTGAGCGAGACGAACACCGCCACCGCCTTCAGCGCGGAGATCACCGTGGGAGCCCGCAGCCCGTGCCGGTACGTGGCCACCGCGAGCCCCGCGAACAGCGCGACCAGCACCAGGTCCCCGGCGGCGCCCCGCGGGTACACGCCCCCGGCCGTCAGGACCGCCCTGATGCCCAGCAGTTGCAGCGCCAGGTAGGGCATCGTGGCGAGGATCCCGGTCAGCGCCACCACCAGGGCCAGCGGCGACGACCCGTACCGGCCGCGCACGAAGTCGGCGGCGGTGATGTAGCCGTGCCGCCGGGCCACGCTCCACAGCCGGCTCAGCAGTACGAAGGCGAGCGGGCAGACGATCACCGTGTAGGGCACGGCGAAGAAGGCGGGCGCGCCGTTGCCGTAGGCCAGTCCGGGTACGGCGGTGAAGGTGTAGGCGGTGAAGATCGTGCCGCCCAGCAGCAGCCAGGTCCAGCCGGGGCCGAGGGAGCGGTCGGCCAGGGCCCAGCCCTCCAGGGAGGGCAGCCGGTCGACCGGGCGCAGCCGCCGCGCGGTGACGGCGAGCAGCGACGCCCCGCCGATCACGGCGAGGAACGTCGCGGTCATGGCGCCGTCAGCCATGGGTCACCGTCCTTGGTGTGCCTGTGTCCTCGGGCGAGAGTTGCGCGGACGGCCCGTCCGGAGGACAGGAAACCGGCGGGAAATATTTCTCGAACGCCGTGTCCACCACTCCCGGCGAGCGCGCAACTCTTGCACAGACCGACAGCGAGCGGGAGAGGAGCACAGGTCATGGCACGCACCGGGCACCCCCGGCTACGGGGCGTCGCCGTCGCCCTGCTGCTGCTCGCACCCGCGGCCGGGTTGCTGTGGGTCCCGCTGTACGCCGGTGCCGGTCCGCGGCTCGCGGGGACGCCGTTCTTCTACTGGTACCAGCTCGCGTGGGTACCGGGCTGCGGCCTGTGCCTGCTCGCCGCGTACGCGCTGACGGACCGACACCGCTGATCCGCGACCCCCCGTTGTGCACACCCGTCGAGGTGAGGAGCCGCCATGCCCGCATCAACCCTGCCCGAATCCGGACCAGAAGGGCCCCGATCCGGACCAGACGTGCCGGAATCCGGACCAGAAGTGCCGGAAAAGTCCAGAACACGGCAGATTCTGCTCTGGGCCGCCGTCTCCCTGCTCGGCGCGGTCGCCTGGGGCGTCCTCGCCCTGGCCCGCGGCGAGCGGATCTCCGCGGTCTGGCTGGTGATCGCCGCGCTCGGGTCGTACGCCATCGCCTACCGCTTCTACTCCCGGTTCATCGCCCGCCGGGTCCTGGAGCCGGACGACCGCCGGGCCACCCCCGCCGAACGCCTCGAGGACGGCGTCGACTACCACCCCACCGACCGCCGGGTCCTGCTCGGGCACCACTTCGCCGCCATCGCCGGCGCCGGACCCCTGGTCGGGCCGGTGCTCGCGGCCCAGATGGGCTATCTGCCGGGGACCCTGTGGATCGTCGCGGGGGTGATCTTCGCGGGCGCGGTGCAGGACATGGTCGTGCTGTTCCTGTCGATGCGACGGGACGGCACGTCGCTCGGGCAGATGGCCCGCGACGAGATCGGCCGGGCCGGCGGGGCCGCCGCCCTGATCGCCGTGTTCGCCATCATGATCATCCTGTTGGGGGTCCTGGCGCTGGTCGTCGTCAATGCCCTCGCCCACAGCCCCTGGGGCACCTTCTCCGTCGCGATGACCATCCCCATCGCCCTGTTCATGGGCTTCTGGCTGCACGTCATCCGCCCGGGCCGGGTCGTCGAGACCAGTCTGATCGGCGTGGCCCTGCTGCTGCTCGCCATCGTCGGCGGCAGCTGGATCCAGGAGTCCTCACTGGCCTCCGCCTTCACGCTCAGTCCCACGACCCTGGTCTTCTGCCTCGTCGGCTACGGCTTCGTCGCCTCCGTCCTGCCGGTGTGGATGCTGCTCGCGCCGCGCGACTACCTCTCCACCTTCATGAAGATCGGCACCATCGCCCTGCTCGCGGTCGGCGTGGTCGTCGCGGCGCCGGTCCTGCGCACGGACGCGGTGAGCGACTTCGCCTCGTCGGGTGCCGGGCCCGTCTTCGCCGGGGCGCTGTTCCCGTTCCTCTTCATCACCATCGCCTGCGGCGCGCTGTCCGGCTTCCACGCGCTGGTCTCCTCCGGGACCACCCCCAAGCTGATCCGGAAGGAGTCCCAGGTCCGGATGATCGGCTACGGCGCCATGCTGATGGAGTCGTTCGTCGCGATCATGGCGCTGATCGCCGCAGCGACCCTGGAACCGGGCCTCTACTACGCCATGAACGCCCCGGCGGCCCTCCTCGGCACAACGGCCGAGTCGGCCTCCCACGCCGTCGCCGGCCTCGGCTTCACCGTCACCCCCGACCAGCTCACCCAGGCCGCCAAGGCCGTGGAGGAGCAGACGCTGATCGCCCGCTCCGGAGGTGCCCCGACCCTGGCCGTCGGTATGTCGGAGATCTTCTCCGGGGTCTTCGGCGGCGCCGGGATGAAGGCCTTCTGGTACCACTTCGCCATCATGTTCGAGGCGCTGTTCATCCTGACGACGGTGGACGCGGGCACCCGGGTCGGCCGCTTCATGCTCCAGGACATGCTCGGCAACGTGTGGAAGCCGGCCGGCCGGGTCAACTGGAAGCCGGGCATCTGGCTGTGCAGTGCCCTGGTCGTGGCGGCCTGGGGCTACTTCCTCTACACCGGCGCCACCGACCCGCTCGGCGGGATCAACCAGCTCTTCCCGCTCTTCGGCATCGCGAACCAGCTCCTCGCCGCGATCGCCCTCGCCGTCTGCACCACGATCCTGATCAAGTCCGGCCGGCTGCGCTGGGCGTGGGTCACGGGCGTCCCGCTCGCCTGGGTCGTCGCGATCACCTTCACCGCGGGGTGGCAGAAGATCTTCTCCGCCGACCCGAAGATCGGCTTCTTCGCCCAGCGGGCGCGGTACGCCGACGCCCTCGACGCCGGTCAGGTCCTGCCGCCCGCCAAGAACCTCGGCGACATGCACACCGTCGTCACCAACTCCACGATCGACGGTGTGCTGATCGCCCTGTTCCTGCTGCTGGTCGCCGTGGTGATCGGCAACGCCGCGGTGGTCTGCGTGCGGGCGATACGGGCCCCGGGCTCGACTCCGGTCACCGAGGCGCCGTACGTCGAGTCCCGCCTCGACGTGCCGGACGAGCCGCTGGCGGGAGCCCGTACGTGAGGGCGGTGCGCTGGGCGCGGGCGGTGCGCTGGTACGTGCGGGAACTGGCCGAGGTCCTGAACCGGTCGCACCGGGAGGAGTGCCGGCAGGGGCGCTGCTGCTGACGCGGCCGGGGGAGAACCGGGGAGGCCGGGGAGGCCGGCGGGGGTCACACCGCCGCCGGCTCCGCCTCGCTCGCGTCGGCTTCCCCGGCCGCCGCCTGTGCCCGGTCGCGGGCCTCGCGGCGGGCCAGGACCACCCAGCCGACCGGGACGGCGGCGGAGAACAGCCACCACTGGATGGCGTACGCGTAGTTCAGGGCGGCGTCCTCCTTGCCGGGCTTGCCCAGCAGTTCGGGGAGGTCGCCCTTGGGCTCGGGTGCCGTCTGCGTGATGTAGCCGCCGAGCACCTGCGCGTCCAGGCGCCGGGCCTCCTGTTCGCTGTTGATCAGCATGATCTGCCGGTCCGGCAGGCCCTTGAGGTTCTTGATCCCGCTCGCCGCGGTCGTCTCACTGGGCATCAGGCGCCCCTTGACGGTCACCTCACCGCCCGGCGGTGCGGGGACCTTCGGGAACGTGGTCTGGCTCGGGCCGTTCGAGGGGATCCAGCCACGGTTGACCAGCAGAACCTTGCCGTCGTCGAGGACGAACGGGGTCAGGACGTGGTAGCCGACCTCGTCGTCGGAGTTGGTGCGGCGGCGGACGACGACCTCGTCCTCGGTGTCGAAGCGGCCCTTCGCGGTCACGGTCCGGTACCGCTCGCTGCTGGTGACGGTGTGCCCGGGCGCGGTGAGCTTCTCCACGGGCACCGGGTCGGCCGCCAGGGCGTCGGTGACCAGCTGGTTCCGGGCGGTGCGCTCCTCGTAGCGATGCATCTGCCAGATGCCCAGCCTGATCATCGTGGGGATGAGAAGCAGGGCGATCAGCGTCAGGATCACCCACTGCCGGGACATCAGGAAGCGGTACACCCCACGACCGTACAACTCGGTCGTGGGGTGCTCTCAGCGGGGTACGGGTTCAGACCTTGTCGACAATTCCCACCTTTCCCTCCGCGCGGGCGCAGTGGGCTCCGCAGAACCAGTGGCCCTCGACCTCGACGCCCTGGCCGATGATCTGTACCCGGCAGTGCTCGCAGATGGGGGCCATACGGTGGATCGCGCAGGCGAAGCAGTCGAAGACGTGCACCGCCCCCTGCGCGTGCACCTCGAAGGTCATTCCGTACTGATTGCCACATACCTCACAGGTCGCCATGCGCCACAGGGTGAGCCGTCGCCTCGGCCGGGGCGAGCGGCCACCGGGCGAGTCGCCCGTCAATCACCCATCCGTACGGTCACCCCTCCGTACGGTCATCCCTCCGTACGGTCATCCCTCCGACGCCGGCTCCACATCCGCGAGAAGTTGCCCGAAGGCCGCCTCGTCCACGATCGGGGTGCCGAACTGCCGGGCCTTGACCACCTTGGACGTGCCCGAGTCCGGGTCGTTCGTGACGAGCAGGCTGGTCAGCCGGGACAGGCTGGTGGCCACGTGCAGCCCGGCCTCGGTCGCCCGGTCCTCCAGCAGCTCGCGCTCGGTCGAGGTGTCGCCGGAGAACGCGACCCGCATGCCCTGCTTGAGCCGCCCGCCCGTCTCGTAGCGCCCGGGGTTGGGGTAAGGGCAGGCGGGGCGCTTCCGGGAGGGGCGCCAACTGGTCTGGCGGTAGCCGCCGTACCCCCGAGAGCCCCCCTGCTGCCCGATCCGGGGCGTGGCCGGACGGTCCGACCACTCCGTCAGCGGCCGGCACTCGTGCAGCGGCAGCCGTACGCCGCTCGCCGCCGCGGCCCTGAGACTGGGGCGGAACGCCTCCGCCAGCACGCGCGCGTCGTCCAGCGCGTGGTGCGCCCGCCGCTGGACGACGCCGAAGTGCGCGGCGAGCGACTCCAGCTTGTGGTTGGGCAGCGGAAGCCCCAGCTCCTTGGAGAGCGCGATGGTGCACAGCCGCTGCCGCACAGGCGCCTCGCACTGCGCACGCGCGTACTCCCGGGCGATCATCTGCCAGTCGAAGACGGCGTTGTGCGCGACGAGCACCCGCCCCTCGAGCCGGGCCGTCAACTCCTCGGCGATGTCCTGGAAGAGGGGCGCGCCCTCGAGTGCCTCACTCGTCAGTCCGTGGATCCACACGGGGCCGGGGTCGCGCTCCGGGTTGACCGTCGTGTACCAGTGGTCCTCGACCTCGCCGCGCGCGTCCAGCCGGTAGACGGCCGCCGAGATGATGCGGTCGTCCCGGGCGAGGCCCGTGGTCTCCACGTCAACGACCGCGTATCCCTTGGGATACGCGGCCGGCCACGCAGGGGGCGAGAACGCTGCGGTCGTCAGGTCTTCCAGCATGGTCACTGAGGATACGGGCCGCGACTGACAGTCAGGTCCGTCAGGTGCCGTGCCGCGTCCGCCGTGGCCCGGCGAGACCGGCCGGGGGATTCCGGTCCCGGGTCCGAGGGCATCCCGAAGGCAGTTGACGGGAAGTCCGCTGAGGCGGATGCAGGGCGAAGGGGCTGTGGAGCAAGGAGCGGAGCCGGATGTGCCGCATCTCTCCTGTGCCATTCTTGCCCGTGCCGCACAGGGGCCGAAGGGGGACGAACGGGCCGATGGGGGAGAACAGGCAGGCGCTGATCGTCGCCGTACCGCAGTACGAACTCTCGGAGCGCTTCCGCGACCTGACGGAGACGGTGGGACGTGACGTCGAGCTGATGACCGGGGCGCTGCGCTCCTCCGGGTACAGCGTCGAACGGATCGGGGCGACCCCCGACGAACCCGCCCTGCGCTCCCGGATCCGCAGTGCGATCAGCAGGGTCTGCGCCACCGCGCCCGAAGACGGCACGGTCCTCATCCACTTCACCGGACACGGGTTGTCCGTCGACGGCGCGGACTACCTCGTGCCCGCGGACGCCCAGCTCACCTGGGCAACCACGCCCCCGCAGGTGGCGCTGGACAGCCTCATCGGCCTCGACCTCGCCGAACTGCTCCAGGGATGCCGGGCCGGTACGGTCCTGCTGACCGTCGACGCCTGCCGCGAGGAAGCCGCCCCGGGCGGCACGTCGTACGGCGGGCCCGCGACGAACTTCCCGGCCGGGCGGGACCGGGTGGCCGTGCTCTTCGGCTGCGGTCCCGGTCAGACCTGCGGCTCCGACAAGGAACTCGGCAGCCACTTCACGCGCGCCCTCGCCGACGCCCTGCAGTCCGACACCGCGCCCCGCACGGTCGCCGACGTCATCGCCCATACCGTCCGCAGGACCGCCGAGTTCGCCCGCGCCGCCCGCCAGCGGCAGACACCGACCGCCCACTACGCGCCCAGCGGCCCGGAGGCCGTCCACAAGGTCGAACTCTGCGCCGGCCGCACCCTCCACGAGGAGTGGGCCGCAGCGGTCCGCGACCCCGAACTCTGGTCGGCCGTCGAGGGCGGCGATGACGCGCGACGCGACGAACTCCAACGCGTCCTCGTGCGGTTGACGGCAGAGTGCGCCAAATGGCGCGCCACCGCGTTCGCGACCGTCCCCGATCCCTGGTCGGACGACGACTATCCGGTGCGTGTGCTGGCCCGCGGGCTCAGACCCCTGCTCGCACCCTCGCAGACCCAGGGCGGCCCACTTCTGGACCCGGGCGAGTTCGCGGTGCTCGCCGCCGCACCCTTCGTCCGCGAGGCCGTGTACGCCATGGGCGTCAAGGAGACCACGGCGGTCGAGCCCTCACGGCTCGATCCGCAGGCCGGCCCCCTGGGACGCGATCCCGAACGCGTCGACCTGGAGCACACCTTCGCCGCGCACGCCCTGCTCTGGCGCAAGGGCCGCGAGCTGGCCGGACGCGGCCGGGCCGAGGACGCCGCGGCCGTCGCCGCCTGGCTGCTGCACCGGCACGTCGGAGGCAAGGAGCAACTGTGGGACACCTACGCGCCCCAGCTGCTCGCCCCGCTCGCGAAGGCGCTGCTCGGCCCCGGCTCCGCACCGGCCCGGACCGAGGAACTGACCGACGAACTCGTGCGGGTCTGCCGGCAGATCGCGGTCGCCCCCACCGAGCCGAACCAGGGCGAGCGGGACGGCGCCGACACCCACTGGCGCCTGGAGGAACTCGCCCGCGCGGACGGCACGACGGAACGCTGGCGCCCCCGCGAGCTGTCCTGGCTGCTCGGCGTCGCGGGCCTGCTCGGCGGCGACCTGCGGCAGCTGCCCGGTGTCCTGGTGGACAACATCGGCGTCGCCGACGGGCTGCGGCCCGGCGAGGCCGTGGCGAGCGTGCGCGAGCTGCGCTGGGCGCGGGACCGGCTGAGCAAGACACTCGACCTGGACCTGCCCTGCCCGCACCCCGCGGTGCACGCCGCTCTGGAGACGCTGGCCGGCTGGGCCGACGAGGCCGTACAGAACGTGCGCCGGCGCCTCACCTCCGCCCAGCCCGCCGCGCTCCTCGCCCATGTGCCCGACCGGATCACCTGCCGTCGGCTTCGCCCGCGGTACGACAGCGCCGTCAAGGGGGACGCCTACGGTGTCCCGCTGATGCGGTTCAGCCTCGCCGAGGACGAGATGCGCGAACTGCTCATGGGCACCCATCTGTACGGCGACCCGGTCCTCGCCCTGCGGGAGATGTACCAGAACGCCCTGGACGCCTGCCGCTACCGGCAGGCCCGGCTGCGCTACGGAAAGGCCGACGGGAGCGTCCCGTACACCTGGCAGGGCGAGATCGTCTTCCGGCAGGGCACGGACGCGGAGGGCCGCGCCTACGTGGAGTGCGAGGACAACGGCGTCGGCATGGACCACAAGAGCCTGCGGGGCACCTTCTCGCGGGCCGGCCGCCGCTTCGAGCAGTCCCGCGAGTACCGCAGGGAACAGGCCCGCTGGCGCCGCGCGGACCCGGCCCTGCGGGTCTATCCCAACAGCCGTTTCGGCGTCGGTGTGTTCAGCTACTTCATGCTGGCCGACGAGATCAGCATCTGGACCCGGGCGACCGACGAGTACGGGCGTGCGGACGCGGGCGGCGGACTGCGCGTGGACGTGGCCTCGACCGGCAGTCTGTTCCGGGTCCGCAGGAACGACGTGGCGCAGCCCGGGGGCGGCACCCGCGTGCGGCTGTACCTCCAGTCGGGCGACATCGACGTGGCGCGGGAGCTGGCCAAGCGGGTATGGCGGTCCGATTTCGCGCTGCGGGTGGAGCGGGACGGGGAGGCCGTGCGGACGTGGGAACCAGGAGCGCTGTACTACTTCGGCGATGCCCGGCGCCCCCTTCCCGCGGGCCCCGACGCGTGGTGGGTGGACGGAAAGGGGTGCCTCCTGGCCGACGGCATCCTGGTGGATCCGGCGTCCATGGTCCAGGGGGACAGCAGCGCCGCCGCCTGGCTCCGCACCAGCGCCGGGAAGCTGGACCGGCACGACAACGCAGGCAAGGACTGGCACGATCTGGGCGGGCATCCCTTCGGCTTCGTGATGGACCTGCGCGAGACGCACGCTCCGGACATCAGCACCGACAGGACCAGGATCCTCTCGTACGACCGGGCGTGGGCAGACGAGCGACTCCTCGACGCCGCCCGGGCGTTCGGGGCGCCGGAGTGGCTGACGCTGGAGTGGCTCTGGGCGTTCGCCCGGCTGCACCCGACTGCGGCGGTCCGGGTGACGGCGCGGCTGCTGGCCGCCGATACCCGGCTGACCAGCAGAACCGGCTGGGACCGGGCGACGGTCCTCGACTTCCGCCGGGTGGGTTGCTTCCCATGGGACATGGGGCTGGTGCCGCTGCAGGACTTCGGGCCGGCTGTCCTGCCGGAGGAAGCCGGGGTCCTGTCCTGGCGGGCGGCGGTTCTGCGCAGCGTCGGGATCGAACTGGGCGACAAGGCTTGGGAGCGACTGGCGTTGCCGGAGTCGGTGGACGGCTATCCCGTTCCCGAGGCCTGGGAGGCCGGCGTCAGGCTGCGGGATTTGCGGCTGCCCGAGGCCACGAGGCATGCGGCTCTGCCGCAGTCCCCGGAGGAGAGCATCACTCTGGGAGAGGTCATGAGGCGGTTGCGCCGGTACGCCATCGCCGGCCTGGATGTGCCCGCCGTCACCGGACTCGACGCGGCGCACGGGATGCTGCTCGACGCCACGGACCGCCGGATCCTCCTCGGCCGTGAGCGCTTTGACGCATTGCTGCGCGAGGACTACGCACGCTACTTCGCCCACGACGTGCTCGCGGTGCTCCGGAGGTTCAGTGTCGTGGAGGGCCTGCCCTTGCGTGAGGCCCTGGACCGGGCCAGGCGGTTCGCCGCTGCCGGAATCCCCCTGGATGTGCCGGAGGACACCGACGCCGTCCCCGCCGACGCCATCGCCACCCAGGAGGAGCTCGACGTACTGGCCTGGCACCCCCGGTTCACGGCCCCGGGGAAGCGGAAGGCGGGGACGCCACCGGCCCGGGAGACGTACGAGGAGATCCTGCGGCGGTACGCGTGGCTCGGCTGGCCGGCGGAGGGACCGGCCCCCGCGGCAGCTCCCGCCGCCAGGGCCCACAGGTTCGACCCGCCCAGGTCCTGGACGCAGGAGCAGCGCACCGAGTTCGCGATGAGCCTCGGCATCGCCGCATACAGCGAGGATCTGGACCTGTCGGCCCGGCAGCTGGCCAGGGCATCGGGGATGCTGGGGATCACGGTGGCCGAGGTGCCCGAACGGTTCGCGGGTGTCCTCGCGGCGCAGCGGCTGCAGGTCCCGCCGGTTCCGGCGGAACTGGCCGGCCGCGTCTTCACCAGGCTCGACAGCGACCTCCTCGGCGCCGTCGTCGACGACAGGTTCCCTGACAACTGGCCGTACGACCCGACCGGATGCCCCGCGCCCCTGCTGGAGACGGCGCAGGCCGTCCGGAAGGTCCGGGCCGACGGCGCGCTGGTGGCGCAGCGGCTCACGGAACTCGCCGAGGCGGGCTTCGTGGACGAACGCGCGCCGACGCTCGTGGAGCAGTGGCGTGCCGTCTCGGCCGGTGACTGGGACCTGCTCATGTGCTCGGGGAGAGACGCTCTGTCACGCCGCAGGTACTACGACGCCGAGGAGTCGCTGGAGTTGATGAACACGGGTACCGCGGTCCGCGGCGTCGCCGTGCGCGAGGGCCTCGACGTCTTCTTCGTTCTGTATGCCGCGGCGATGGCCCGCACCACGCTCGGCTCCGCGATCGAACGGCTCACCGTGCTCGGGCCGTTGGTCGGGTTCGATGTCTCGGCGCTGGACCGGTTGGCCGATGAGGCACCTGCCGATCTGCGTCCCACCGGCGCTGACGTCCTGGCCTGCTGCACACCACAGAGGACGGAGCGGGAGAACGCCTTCTTCCAGTCCTGGCGGGATTCCTACGTCCCACGCTGGCGCCCCCGCCCGAGCCCCGCCGTCCTCGTGTCCCACGCCCGGGCCAACGACGCGAGCCTCGGCGAGAGCGTGGCCGTCCTGGCCCGCTACGCCCGCTTCGGTGCCCCCTGGCGGGAACCCGCCGAGGGCGGATCCGACGGCTGGCGCGAGCACCGGCCCACCGAGCACGACAGTGCACTGTTCCGGCCGGACCTCGTCGGCCACGGACCCGTGGGCCCGCTCGAACTGCTGCGTGTCGCGGCCCGCTTCGGCTGGGCGTTGACCAAGGCGTGGGACCGGCTCGCGCTCTATCGTCCCTTCGGTCTCCCCCTTCTCGTGGAACGGCCGGGAACGGACGCGGACACGGTGCCCACCTGGCAGGACCTGATCATGCTCACTGAGCAGTACACCGGGCGGGCGCCCGCGCTGAGCGGTGCGGTGACGGCCGAGCGCATCGCCGTGGCCGCGCGTGAGTTCGGGCAGCCGACCCGCGAGGTGTACGACCGGCTCGCCCGGTACGCGCCGCTGTTCGGCCTCGTCCTGCCGCCCGACTGTCCCGCCGAGCCGGCCCCGATGCCGCCGGTTGAGCCCTACCGGGCTCGATGACAACCGTCAGGCCCTTGACGCGACCCTGTGAGGAGCCATGCCCGATCACGTTCCGACCGAGTTCCGTGAACAAGAGGTCACCGTCGACCCGGAGGAGCCCTTCACCGTCGCACGCTCCGAGGACGGCCGCTGGTACACCGTGACGGGACTGTGCCCGACGTGCCGAGCGGCAACCGTCTTCCGGGTCGCCTACGGAGTGCTGGGTCCGCCCAAGCGGCTGTGGCGCCGGGACCGGAGCGAGCCCGAGCCCCTCACCGGCTGCATCCCCGTCTACTGCGCCTGCGGCTACCCCCACCCCGAGCGGCCGCCGGAGTCTCCCGACTCGGGCTGTGGTGCCTTCTGGGACGTCCCGGTGCCGCCGCCCGTGCACGGGGCGGCGTCGTGACCGACCTCGCCAGGAAACGGTTCGCCCAGCTCGGGCAGCAGCTCCAGTACGACCAGCTGGGCGCCGTACGCCGACAGGCCGAGGGCTGGCGCAACGGGCTGACCGGGCTCACGGGGCTGGTCGGCGTGGTCTTCGTCCTGAAGGGCCGCGAGAGCGTCGCGGGCATGCCGGGCGCCTGGCGCTGGACCACGGCACTGCTGCTGGTGCTGGCTTTCGTGCTGCTGCTCTCCGGTGCCCTGGGAGCCGTGCGGGCCGCGCACGGTCCGCTCGGCCGGCAGACCTGGCTGAGCGGTGACCGGCTGCTCGCCGCCGTCCTGGACGAGGTCGTGCGCACGCAGGCTGCCCTGATCCGGGCGCGGCGGCTGTCCGTCGCCGGGCTGTGCGCGATCGTCGCCGCGATCGCGGTCTCCTGGCTCGTGCCCGTCGACGATCCCGCGAACTCCCGGGAGGGCGGGCCGTACGTCCTGGTGACCACGGCCGGCGGTGTGCGGTGCGGGGAGCTGGTGATGAGCGACGCCACGGCGGTCACCATCAAACCGGCGAAGGGAGGGGAGTACCGCAGCATCCCGATCGGCACGGTCCGGTCGGTCACGCCGACGCGACGGTGCTGACGGCGCGGCCATTGGCGGAGATCGCCAAGAAGCAAGCGCGTACCGTCGGTAATACTTGTGGGTAACAACGTCTGGTCGGGGCGGGACGGCCGCCCTACGGTTCAGGCATGCCGAACCTGCCCGATGTCGTGCTGTGGTCGATACCCGCCTTTGTGCTGCTCACGGTGGTAGAGATGGTGAGTTGCCGTCTCCATCCTGACGAGGACGCGGCGGGCTACGAGGCGAAGGACGCCGCGACGAGCGTCGGCATGGGGCTCGGCAGTCTCGTCTTCGACTTCCTCTGGAAGATCCCGATCGTGGCCGTCTACACGGCCCTCTACGAACTCACGCCCCTGCGCGTGCCCGTGCTGTGGTGGACCGTCCCGCTGATGCTGCTCGCGCAGGACTTCTTCTACTACTGGTCCCACCGCGGCCACCACGTCATCCGCATCCTGTGGGCCTGCCACGTCGTCCACCACTCCAGCCGGAAGTTCAACCTCACCACCGCGCTGCGCCAGCCCTGGACGTCCCTGACCGTGTGGCCGTTCTACGTGCCCCTCATCGCCGCCGGAGTCCACCCCGCCGCGCTGGCGTTCTGCTCCTCCGCGAACCTCGTGTACCAGTTCTGGATCCACACCGAGCGGATCGACAAGATGCCCCGCTGGTTCGAGTTCGTCTTCAACACCCCGTCGCACCACCGGGTCCACCACGCCTCCCAGGGCGGTTACCTCGACCGCAACTTCGGCGGCATCCTCATCGTCTGGGACCGGCTGTTCGGATCCTTCGTCGCCGAGACCGTGCGGCCCGTGTATGGACTGACCAAGAACATCGACACGTACAACCCGCTGAAGGTGGCGACGCACGAGTACGCGGCCATCGCGAGGGACCTGAAGGCGGCGCGTGACTGGCGTGAGCGCGCGGGGCGCGTGTTCCGGGGACCGGGGTGGGGGCCCGCGCCGGCCGAGGTGCCGGTGTCCCCTGCCGGTACGGCTGCCGAGAGCGCGTCGGCGTGAGCCACTCCCGGCTCCTCCTCGGCGCCTTCGGTCTCGCCGTCGTCGTCGACCTCCTCTGCCTCACGGCCGGCTTCGACGCCGGGCACACCGTCGCCAAGCCGCTGCTGATGCCGCTCCTGGCGCTCTGGGCCGTCCTGCGCCGGGCCCCCCGGCCGCTCGTGGCCGCCCTGCTGTGCGGCTGGGGCGGGGACGTGCTGCTGCTGTCCGGCGCCGAGCCGGCCTTCCTCGCCGGCATGGGCTGCTTCGCGGCGGGGCACGTCTGCTACCTCGTCCTCTTCGCCAGGCACGGCAGCCGGTACGCCGTCCCCCGCGCGCGTGCGGCCCTCCTCGCCCTCGGCTACGCCACCGCCCTCGTCACGACCGTCGCGCTGCTGTGGCCGGACCTGCCCGCCGACCTGCGCCTGCCCGTCGCCGGGTACAGCCTCCTGCTCACGGCCATGGCGTACCGGGCCGCCATCCGGCTCGGCCTCTTCACCGGACTCGGAGGCGCGCTCTTCCTGCTGTCCGACACGCTCATCGCGACCGGCGTCGCCGACTGG
Source organism: Streptomyces africanus (assembly GCF_002150735.1). Lineage (GTDB taxonomy): Bacteria > Actinomycetota > Actinomycetes > Streptomycetales > Streptomycetaceae > Streptomyces > Streptomyces africanus. The sequence continues at coordinate 18,642 of NZ_MUKA01000107.1, read as the reverse complement.
CCGCAGCCGCCCGGGCCGGACTTCTGGATCATGCTCACGTACATCGCCGCACAGGCCCTGCTGGCCGGCGGCACGCTCGGGGCGCTCAACGCGCGCAGGGCACCGGCCGCGACGTACGGAGAGATGCGCGCCGCCTGAGGGGCACCGGCGGAGGGGGAGCGGTCACCAGCGGATCGGGAGCGGCAGGGCCGTCAGCAGTCCGGACACGGCGACCACCAGGCCCAGTGCGACCACCTCCGCCCACGCCGGCGCACAGGCGCTCAGCGGGTCGGCCGCCCGGCGCAGCCGCCGCCGGGCCCACAGGGCGAGGGCGGCGACGGCGGCCACGAGGAGCACCTTGGCGAGCAGGGCCCGCCCGTACGCCGTCGCCGTCAGCTGCTGAAGGACCGTCTCCGGCGGCATCCGGCGCAGCGAACTCCACACGCCCGTCGCGGTGATGGCGGCGAGCAGAACGGTCGCCACGCGCGCGTAGAGACCCAGCAGGGCCGCGCCCGCCTGCGTGCCGTAGCGGCCGTGCCATCGCCGCAGGGTCCGCAGCGCGTGCAGCAGACCGCCCGTCCACAGCGCCGCACAGGTCAGATGGACGAGCGTCAGCCCGGAGCCGGTCAGCGGGGTGTGCTCGGTCGTGGGGTGCGCGCGCAACGCCTCGGCGACGACCACGGCGCCCAGCGGCCACAGTTGTGTGACCGGCCGGCGCGAGACGGCACACAGCCCGGCCGCGAGGAAGGCGTTGACCTCCAGCAGGGCGAGCTTGCCGTCCCGGGAGGCGTAGAGCCCGCCGACGTCGATGTCCGACAGGCCGTCAGGGACGAGATAGCCCGTCGCCACGACCGAGGCGAGCCCGAGCGCGGCGACGAAGCCGGTGACGGCCGCGAACGGCGACCAACTGCACGGCACAGCCGGGCGGCCGGCGGCTTCCTCCGTACCCGGCACGGAACGCGCCGGTGGCCCGTTCACGAACGCACCCGGCACGGAACGCGCCAGCCGGTTCACGAACAGCTCGCCGACCGGTACGCACAGGGCCGCGAACAGCGCCGTGCGCAGCAGGGCCACGCCACCGGCGCCGGGCGCGGCGGCCTCCCCGGTGCCGTGCAACGCGGAGGACGGGCCGAGCAGCGGGATCAGCGCGGCCAGCGCCACCAGCACCAAGGCGGCGACGGGTCTTGTCAAAGTCACCCCGAGATCTTCACCAGCCTTCACACGGCTGGGCAAATCCCCGGGAACGAACTCGGACGGCCTTGGCTCAGGCGGCCTTCGACGCGGCCGCCCACCACAGGCGGACTTCCTTGCGCACATCCGACGGCCGCAGCTCCCACCCCTGCGCGAGCGCGACCTCGGCGACGTACCAGGCGCCGATGCCCCGGTAGGCCCGCAGCGGTATCGCGCACTCGGCCGGCGGCCGCGGCTTGTTCTTCTTGACCGGAGCCGAGGCCCGGGCGGTCCGCTTCGCGACCGCCTTGTCCACGCGCGCCTTGTAGTACTCGGCATCTCCCTCATGCCGCAGCTCCGGCCAGGTCACGCACCAGGAGGCCAGCCGCCCGACCTTGTTCATCGTCACGTCCATGACGCGGAGGTAGCCCCGTTCGAGTCTGTCGCTGAACGCCGTGACCACTTCGCCGACGACGAGAAACGCGGCCAGCACCGCCGCCCACAGCACACACACCACCGGAAACCACACCACACTCCCGGCGAACCGCAGGGCCAACTGCCATCTCGGCCGGACCGGTTGAGCTGCCCAGGTCGCCGGATCCACGTACACGTCCATGACAAGGAATCCTGCCCTAGACATGAAGCGGGCCGGGCGGGTGCCCCCGCCCGGCCCGGACTACCTCCACACGAGCTCTACTTGGTCACCGCGTCCAGCGCGTCCGCGATGCCCCAGCCGTAGAAGCCGTTGCGGTTCTTGGAGCCCTCGCACACCGCGTCGACCTTGCCGTCGGCGTCGATGTCGTACGGGTCCGTGCACGGCGTGGCGTCGGCCTCGGCGTACAGCAGGGCCTTCACCAGGGCCGGAGAGGCGTACGGGTGCGTCGACTTGATGAGGGCGGCGACGCCCGCGACGTGCGGGGACGCCATCGACGTACCGGCCATGTAGCCCCACTTGCCGCCCGGCAGCGTGCCCAGGATGAGGCCGCTCGTGGCCGGCGCGTCCGGCTTCTGGTAGGCGGTCGAGTCGCCGCCCGGGGCGGCTATGTCGATGACGCCCAGCCCGTGGTTGGAGAAGGACGACTTGATGCCCTTCGCGCCCGTCGCCGCGACCGTGACGACACCCGGCAACTGGGTCGGGATGTCGAGGCACTTCGACGGGTCGACGACCCGGTCGCCCGGCGTGGTGTCGTTCGGCGAGGACGGGTCGGTTATCTCGTCGGAGGCCAGGTCGTAGTTCTCGTTGCCGGCCGCCGCGACGTTGACCGCGCCCTTCTTCTCCGCGTACCGCGAGGCCCGGCCGACCGCGTCCAGCAGCGCCTTCTGGTCCGGGTCGTTCTTGCAGTTGAAGTACCAGGGGTCGGTGTAATAGCTGTTGTTCGTCACGTCGACCCCGTGCTCGGCCGCCCACACGAAGCCGCACACCACGGCCTCCGTGTAGAAGAAGCCGTCCGGGTTGGACACCTTGATGCCGGAGACCTTCACGCCGGGCGCGACACCGGTCATGCCGACGCCGTTCTTCGCGGCGGCGATCTCACCCGCCACGTGCGTCCCGTGCGGGCTCTCCGCGGCGCCCGGCCGCCAGGCCCCGTCGGACGTGTCGGGCTTGCCCGAGACACAGTTGACCGACGCGCCCCGGTCGAAGTTGGGCGCGATGTCGGGGTGGGTGTCGTCGACACCGGTGTCGATCACGGCGACCGTGACCTTCTTGCTGCCCAGCGACTTCTCGTGCGCCTTGTCCGCCTTGATGGCGGGCAGGTCCCACTGCTGCGGCTCCAGCGGGTCCTGCCCGGCCGGGGCCTTGGCCCGGGCGACCTCGGCCGCGCTCAACGCCTTCGGCGTGCCCAGGTCGCCCGTCGACGCCGACGGCAGCGGCTTGGTGCGGGTGGCACCGGCCGACTGCACCCCGCGCACCGTGCGGATCGTCTTGGCGAAGTCGGGGTTCGAGGAGTGGACGACGATGACGCCGATCTGGTCGTACGACGTCACGATCGTGCCCCCGGCCTTGCCGACGGCCTTCTTCACGTACGCCGAAGTGCCGTGGCCCGGCTTGACGTTGACGACGTAGCTGAGCGAGGTCGCGTCGGCCGAGACCGGCGCGGGCGCCTCGTCGGCGGCCGTGGCCGTGGTGTTCGGCAGGAACGCGAGGGCCGTGGCCATGGCCATCCCGGCCGGGATCGCGACGGCGCGGCGGTAGCGCGCGTGCGGCGCAGTCATGCTTTCTCCAGTTCGTTCACGGTACGGGCGATCTGTGCGGAAGGTCTGGGAAACGCGCGTCACTTGACGGCGCGCAGCGCGTTGACGATGCCGTACCCGTAGAAGCCGTTGACGCGCTTGCCGCCCTCGCACACCGCGTCCTGCGTGCCGTCACCGTCCTGGTCGTACGCCTCGGGGCAGGCCGTCCGGTCGGCCTGTGCCTTCAGCAGGTCCTGGAGCTGGGCCGGGGACGCCCACGGGTGCTTGGACTTCAGCAGCGCGGCGACGGCGGAGGCGTGCGGGGAGGCCATCGAGGTGCCCTGGAGGAAGCCGTACGCGCCGTTCGGCAGCGTGGACAGGATGCGGCCGTCCTTCGAGGGCGTGTCGGGTATCTGGTAGCGCCGGTCGCCGCCCGGCGCCGCGACGTCGACGACGCCCTCGCCGTACGTCGAGAAGTACGACTTCACGTTGTCGACGCCCGTCGAGCTCACCGTGACGACACCCGGCAGCTGGTTCGGCACGTCGAAGCACTCGTGCGGGTCGATGGTGCGCTCGACGGGGGTGGAGTCGTCCGGGCTGGAGTCGTCGACGATCGCGTCCGAGGCCAGGTCGTGGTTGGAGTTGCCGGCCGCGGCGACGTTGAGCGTGCCCTTCTTCTGGGCGTACAGCTGGGCCCTGTTGACCGCGTCGACGATGGCGCGCTGGTCGGGGTCGTCCATGCAGTTGTAGAGCCACGGATCGGTGTAGTAGCTGTTGTTCGTGACCTCGACGCCGTGGTCGGCGGCGAACACGAAGGCGCACACCACGCTCTCCGGGTAGAAGAGACCGTTCGCCCGGTCGGTCACGTTGATGCTGGAGACCTTCACACCAGGTGCGACGCCGGCCACGCCGATTCCGTTGCGCGCGGCGGCGATCTCACCCGCGACATGTGTGCCGTGGTAGTCCTCGGCGGTGTACGGCCGCCAGGCGCCCTCGCTGGTGTCGGGCTTGCCGCCCGCACAGTTGGCGGACTGGGACGCGGAGAAGTTCGGGGCGATGTCGGGGTGGGTGTCGTCCACGCCGGTGTCGATCACGGCGACGGTCACCTTGCGGCTGCCCGGATTGATCCGCGCGGCCTTGTCGGCGCCGATCGCGCGCAGGTCCCACTGGTCGGCCTCGAGGGGCTCGCTCTCGGGCGTCTTCGCCGAGGCGGCCTCGGCGCGCTTCGCCTGAGCGGCCGTCAGGTACTCGACCGCACCCTCCTCCTTCGTCCCCGCGGCCGCCAGGGGCGTCGTACGCGTCGCACCCGCCGACTGGACCCCGCGGGCCTTGCGGATGGTCGTGGCGAAGCCGGCGTTCGAGGAATGGACGACGATCACGCCGATCCGCTCGTACGTGGCCACGACCGAGCCGCCGGCCTCCCCGATCGCCTTCTTCACCGACGCGATCGTGTGACGGTCCACCTTGGTGTTGACGACGTACGCCAGTTGCGGCGCGTCCGCCGTCCGGGCGGCCGACTCCGCCTGCGGGGCCGCCGACGCGGCGGCGGGCAGGAAGCCCAGCGAGGCCGTCAGGGACAGCACGACGGGCACGGCGAGGGCGAGCCGGCGTCTGGAACGCAAGTGAGACATGGGGTCTCCACATCCTGGAAACGAAACCGGCCCGAGGCACAGGTGGTGCTCGGGCAGGTACATGACGAGGTGGTGCAGGGCGAAGCTATCCCGCGCTCTCGCTGCCAGCAACGTTTTGCCGAAACGACTTCGGAAAGAACGCCGCGCGGTTGAACCGGTTCTCGCGTGCCGCCGTGACGTTGGACAAGGAGGGCGAGGACACTCGCCTCCGTCCCTGTTCACAACCGCTTCCGTCATCGCGAGGAGACTCTCCGTGGCCACCGACGCACCGCCCCCCTCGAAAGAGCAACACAAACTCCCCTCACCCGAGGAGTTCAGCGAGGTGCAGGAGAGCGCGGAGTTCGGTGAACTGCGCCGCTCCTACCGCTCCTTCGCCTTCCCGCTGACCGTCGCCTTCATCGCCTGGTACCTGCTGTACGTCCTGCTGTCGAACTACGCGGGCGGCTTCATGGGCACCAAGCTGTTCGGCAACATCAACGTCGCCCTGATCCTCGGCGTCGCCCAGTTCGTCACCACGTTCCTCATCGCCTGGTGGTACTCGCGGCACGCCGCCGCGAAGCTCGACCCCAAGGCCGAGGCCATCAAGTCCCGGATGGAGGGCGGCGCATGAGCCCCGCACAGCAGACCCTTCTCGCCGCGAACGAGGCCAGCGAGCACCGCCCGCTGATCATCACCCTGTTCGCGCTGTTCGTCCTCGCCACCCTCGGCATCACCATCTGGGCGGGCCGCCAGACCAAGGACGCCGCCGACTTCTACGCGGGCGGACGCCAGTTCAGCGCCTTCCAGAACGGCCTCGCCGTCTCCGGCGACTACATGTCGGCCGCGTCGTTCCTCGGCATCGCCGGCGCGATCGCCATCTTCGGCTACGACGGCTTCCTCTACTCCATCGGCTTCCTGGTCGCCTGGCTGGTCGCCCTGCTCCTGGTGGCCGAGCCGCTGCGCAACTCCGGCCGCTACACCATGGGCGACGTGCTCGCGTACCGCATGCGCCAGCGCCCGGTCCGCACCGCCGCCGGTACCTCCACGATCGTCGTGTCGATCTTCTACCTGCTGGCCCAGATGGCCGGCGCCGGCGTCCTCGTCTCGCTGCTGCTCGGCATCACCTCCGACGCCGGCAAGATCCTGATCGTCGCCCTCGTCGGCGTCCTGATGATCGTCTACGTCTCCATTGGCGGTATGAAGGGCACCACCTGGGTCCAGATGGTCAAGGCCGTGCTGCTGATCGGCGGCACGATCCTGATCACGTTCCTGGTGCTGCTGAAGTTCAACTTCAACATCTCCGAGCTGCTCGGCACGGCCGCCGAGAACAGCGGCAAGGGTGCCGCCTTCCTGGAGCCCGGCCTCCAGTACGGCATGACCGGCACCTCCAAGCTGGACTTCATCTCCCTCGGCATCGCCCTGGTGCTCGGCACCGCCGGCCTGCCGCACATCCTGATCCGCTTCTACACGGTGCCCGACGCCAAGGCCGCCCGTAAGTCCGTGAACTGGGCCATCGGCATCATCGGCGGCTTCTACCTGATGACGATCGCGCTCGGCTTCGGCGCCGCCGCGCTCATCTCGCAGGAGGAGATCATCGCGTCCAACCCGTCCGGCAACACGGCGGCACCCCTGCTCGCCCTGCACCTGGGCGGTGTCGACTCGACCTGGGGCGCGATCCTGCTCGCCACGATCTCGGCGGTGGCCTTCGCGACGATCCTCGCCGTCGTCGCCGGCCTCACCCTCGCCTCGTCGTCGTCCTTCGCGCACGACATCTACGCCAACGTCATCCGCAAGGGGAAGGCCTCCGGCGCCGAGGAGGTCCGCGCGGCCCGCTGGGCGACCCTCTTCATCGGCATCGTCTCCATCGGCCTGGGCGCCCTGGCCCGCGACCTGAACGTGGCCGGCCTGGTCGCGCTCGCCTTCGCCGTCGCGGCCTCCGCCAACCTGCCGACGATCCTCTACAGCCTGTTCTGGAAGCGGTTCACCACCCAGGGCGCCCTGTGGTCGATCTACGGCGGCCTGATCGTCGCCGTCGGCCTGGTGCTGTTCTCGCCCGTCGTCTCCGGCGACCCGAAGGCGATGTTCCCCGAGGTCGACTTCGCCTGGTTCCCGCTGAAGAACCCGGGCATCATCTCCATCCCGTTCGGCTTCCTCATGGGCTGGCTCGGCACGGTCCTGTCCAAGGAAGAACCGGACGTCAAGAAGTACGCCGAGCTGGAGGTCCGGTCCCTGACCGGCACCGGCGCCCACTGAGCACCAACCCCCTCGCGCGGCCGCGTCGTAGGAACCTCCAGGTCCCTGCGACGCGGCCGCGTCCCGCGTCATGGGATCGGGCCTGTGGGGATGTCAGTGGGGTCACGTAGGCTCTCTGGTGTCGGAGAAGAAGTGCTCCGGGCACGATCCGCGTCGAGGGAGGGGGCCCACGTGCTCATCGACACCTACGGCCGAGTGGCCACCGACCTGAGGGTCTCACTGACCGACCGGTGCAACCTGCGCTGTACGTACTGCATGCCCGAGGAGGGCCTGCAGTGGCTGGCCAAGCCGGACTTGCTCACGGATGACGAGATCGTCCGCCTGATCGACATCGCGGTCACCTCCCTCGGCATCGAGGAGGTCCGCTTCACCGGCGGCGAGCCCCTGCTGCGCCCCGGCCTGGTCGGCATCGTCGAGCGCGTCGCGGCGCTCGAACCGCGCCCGCAGATGTCCCTCACGACCAACGGCATCGGCCTCAAGCGCACGGCGGCGGCGCTGAAGGCGGCAGGCCTGGACCGGGTCAACGTCTCCCTCGACACGCTCAGGCCGGACGTCTTCAAGACCCTCACCCGCCGCGACCGCCACAAGGACGTCATCGAGGGCCTGCACGCCGCGCGCGACGCGGGCCTCACCCCGGTCAAGGTCAACTCGGTCCTGATGCCGGGGCTCAACGACGACGAGGCCCCCGACCTGCTGGCCTGGGCCGTGGAGCACGACTACGAGCTGCGCTTCATCGAGCAGATGCCCCTGGACGCCCAGCACGGCTGGAAGCGCGACGGCATGATCACGGCAGGCGACATCCTGACCTCCCTGCGCACGCGCTTCGAGCTGACCCCCGAGGGCGAGGAAGCACGCGGCTCGGCACCGGCGGAGCGCTGGCTGGTCGACGGCGGCCCGCATGTCGTCGGCGTGATCGCCTCCGTCACCCGCCCCTTCTGCGCGGCCTGCGACCGCACCCGCCTCACGGCCGACGGACAGATCCGCACATGCCTGTTCGCCCAGGAGGAGACCGACCTGCGCGCCGCCCTGCGCTCGGGCGCCCCGGACGAGGAGATCGCCCGCATCTGGCGCCTGGCGATGTGGGGCAAGAAGGCGGGAGCGGGCCTGGACGACCCGACGTTCGTGCAGCCGGACCGGCCGATGTCGGCGATCGGGGGCTGAGGGACCTCAGCGGTCGGTCTCTTCCCACTCCTCGAGAAGAACCACGTCCTTCAAAAATCCCCGCACCCCGAGGAACTGCGACAGATGCTCGCGATGGTCCTCACAGGCCAGCCACGTCTTGCGCCGCTCCGGCGTATGGATCTTCGGGTTGTTCCACGCCAGCACCCACACGGCATCCGTACGGCAGCCCTTCGCGGAACAGATGGGCGTCTCGTCACTCACAGATTCGTCTCACCACTGCACACAGAAAAGGCGACGCCGAGCAGCCACGGGGGGAGCTGCCCGGCGTCGGTCCGTCGCTCCGACGGGGGATGCGGAGCGCGTACGAAGTATGTCACGGGTAACCCCGAGCCCGGCACTGGAACAACATGATTGATCTGAGCTTTTCTTGAGCTTGGCGGGAAGGTGACGTGCGTCCGTGACCCGCCCCCGAGCGCTCCTACCGCTCCTGCGACTCGGCCCGCGCCCCCGGCACCGTCCCGGACACGGCGTCTTCCGCGACGGATTCCGCGGGGCCGTCCTGCGCCTCCGGCGGCGCGATCATCGGCCGCACCGGCGGCACCACGAACGTGGACGGCAGGGACGGCGCGTTCTCGCGCCCGGCGTTCGCGATCACCACCGCGATGTACGGCAGCACCAGCCCGAGCACCAACGCCACGACGGCGACGTGCCGTTCGACGTTCCACAGTGTGGCCGCGAGAATCACGGAGATCGTGCGGACCGTCATCGAGATCACGTACCGCCGCTGCCGCCCGCGGACGTCCTCCTGAAGCCCTGCCCGGGCGCCGGTGATCCGGAAAACCTGGACGTGTCCGCCGCCATGCTGCTTCCGCATCGCATTCCACCATCCGCCCGTATCGCACTCTCCCCGCCCCGTAGCCGCCCTCGGCCGGTCGGGGACCCTGCCCAGGGCAGCTTCCACGTTACGCCGCGTCTGCGTCGGCTACGAGACCGGGGCCGGTCCGGCCCGGGCGAACGGCCTGGCCCGTGCTGTGTAGGGCCATCCCCGGCATGCGGCGTAGGGCACCTGGGCCGACACTGGGCGTAGTGCTCACGTCGAGCCGTACGAGGAGGCAGCGATGGGCTGGTTGTGGGCGATCATCGTGGGACTGGTACTCGGTCTGCTCGCCAAGGCGATCATTCCGGGCAAGCAGCACATCCCCCTGTGGCTGACCGTCATCCTGGGCATCATCGGCGGCATCGCCGGCAACGTGATCGCCCGGGCGGCCGGTGTCGACGCCACAGCGGGCATCGACTGGTGGCGGCATGTCTTCCAACTGGCGATGGCGATCATCCTCGTCGGTCTCGGCGACCGGGCCTGGACGGCGGTCAGGGGAGACAGGCGAAGGGCTTAACGAGGCAGACGAGAGCATGAACGGGGCAACAGGCGAAGGGGGGCGGCCTCCGGCACCGGAGACCGCCCCCCTTCCTCACGTCCTCGCGCGCTCAGGCGCCCGTGACCTCCACCGCCGCCAGGTTCTTCTTGCCCCGGCGCAGCACGAGCCAGCGGCCGTGCAGCAGGTCCTCCTTGGCGGGGACCGCGTCCTCGGCGGCGACCTTGACGTTGTTCACGTAGGCACCGCCCTCCTTGACCGTGCGCCGCGCGGCCGACTTGCTGGCCACCAGGCCGACCTCGGCGAATAGGTCGACGGCCGGGCCGAGCTCGGCGACCTGGATGTGCGGCACCTCCGACAGGGCCGCGGCCAGCGTCCGCTCGTCGAGCTCCGCCAGCTCGCCCTGCCCGAAGAGGGCCTTGGACGCGGCGATCACGGCGGCCGTCTGGTCCGCGCCGTGCACCAGCGTCGTCAGCTCCTCGGCCAGCGCACGCTGCGCGGCACGGGCGTGCGGACGCTCCTCGGTCTGCTTCTCCAGCTCCTGAAGCTCCTCGCGGGAGCGGAAGGACAGGATGCGCATGTACGTGGAGATGTCCCGGTCGTCCACGTTCAGCCAGAACTGGTAGAACGCGTACGGCGTCGTCATCTCCGGGTCGAGCCAGACGGCGCCGCCCTCGGTCTTGCCGAACTTGGTGCCGTCCGCCTTGGTCATCAGCGGCGTCGCCATGGCGTGCACCGAGGCGTCCGGCTCCAGCCGGTGGATCAGGTCCAGGCCCGCCGTGAGGTTGCCCCACTGGTCGCTGCCGCCCTGCTGGAGCGTGCAGCCGTACCTCCGGTAGAGCTGGAGGAAGTCCATGCCCTGGAGGAGCTGGTAGCTGAACTCCGTGTAGCTGATGCCCTCGGAGGACTCCAGGCGCCGGGCGACGGAGTCCTTGGTCAGCATCTTGTTGACACGGAAGTGCTTGCCGATGTCCCGGAGGAACTCGATCGCGGAGAGGTTCTCCGTCCAGTCGAGGTTGTTGACCATGACGGCCGCGTTCTCGCCCTCGAAGGAGAGGAACGGCTCGATCTGGCCGCGCAGCTTGTCGACCCAGCCGCGGACCGTCTCCGGGTCGTTCAGCGTGCGCTCCGCCGTCGGACGCGGGTCGCCGATCAGGCCCGTGGCCCCGCCGACCAGCGCCAGCGGCCGGTGACCGGCCTGCTGGAGCCGGCGCACGGTCAGCACCTGCACCAGGTGCCCCACGTGCAGCGACGGCGCCGTCGGGTCGAAGCCGCAATAGAACGTGACGGGACCGTCCGCGAGCGCCTTGCGCAAAGCGTCCTCGTCAGTGGACAGGGCGAACAGCCCGCGCCACTTCAGCTCGTCGACGATGTCCGTCACGGTTCTCGTGTCTCCTTGATGATCTTCGGGCAGTCGGGTGACAGCCGACTACGAGGTTATACGCCCTGACTGACAGAGCTCATATTGAAATCCGGGACGCGCAGCGCGGGCATCGCGGCCCTGGTGAACCAGTCGCTCCACTCCCTGGGCAGGGTCTTCTCGGTGCGCCCGGCCTCCGTGGCCCGGCCGAGGACACCGACCGGCGACTCGTTGAACCGGAAGTTGTTCACCTCGCCGGTCACCTCGCCGTTCTCGACCAGGTAGACGCCGTCCCGGGTCAGACCCGTGAGCAGCAGCGTCGCCGGATCGACCTCCCGGATGTACCACAGGCAGGTCAGCAGCAGCCCGCGCTCGGTGTTCGCGACCATCTCCTCCAGGGAGCGGTCCTCGCCCCCGTCCAGGATCAGGTTCTCGATCCCCGGCGCCACCGGCAGCCCGGTCAGCCCGGCACTGTGCCTGCTGGTCGTCAGGTGCCGCAGCTCGCCCCGGCTCATCCACTCGGTGGCCGCGAGCGGCAGCCCGTTGTCGAACACCGACTGGTCGCCCCCCGAGGAGTGCGCGATCACGAAGGGCGCCGACTCCAGACCGGGCTCGTCCGGGTCGCTGCGCAGGGTCAGTGGCAGATCGGTCAGCTTCTCGCCGACCCGCGTGCCGCCGCCCGGCTTGGAGAACACCGTGCGGCCCTCCGTCGCGTCCCGGCCCGACGCCGACCACATCTGGTAGATCAGCAGGTCCGCGACGGCCGTCGGCGGCAGCAGCGTCTCGTACCGGCCCGCGGGCAGCTCCACACGCCGCTCGGCCCACCCGAGGCGCACGGCCAGCTCCGCGTCCAGCGCCGCCGGGTCGACGTCCTTGAAGTCCCGGGTGGAACGACCGGCCCAGGCGGACCGGGTCCGGTCCGGCGACTTGGCGTTCAGCTCCAGCGTCCCGTTCGGCTGGTCGTGCCGCAGCCGCAGCCCCGTGGACGTCCCCACATACGTCGACACCAACTCGTGGTTGGCGAAGCCGTACAGCTCCCGGCCGCCCGCACGCGCGCGTGCGAAGGCCTCGCCGAGCGCCGGAGCGAAGTCGGCGAACACGGCGGAGGAGGTCTCGGCGGGCGCCTCCGTGAACTCCGGCGCCTGCGCCACACCCGTGACCAGCGGCTGCGCGTCCTCGGCGGGCCCGGCGCCGCGCGCGGCGGCCTCGGCGGCCCGCACCAGGGGCTCCAGCTCGTCGGCCGTCACGGCGGACCGCGACACGACCCCCGAGGCCGTGCCCTCCTTGCCGTCGACCGTGGCGACGACGGTGAGCGTGCGTCCGCGCGTGACCCCGTTCGTGGTCAGCGCGTTGCCCGCCCAGCGCAGGTTGGCGGTGGACTGCTCGTCGGCGATGACGACACACCCGTCCGCCCGGGACAGTTCGAGGGCGCGCTCGACGACCTCGTGCGGCTTGCTGGTACGGGGGCTCATCGACCGGCCTCCTGGGTCGTGTTCAGAATGTTGACGCCCTTGAAGAGGGCCGACGGGCAGCCGTGCGACACGGCCGCGACCTGGCCCGGCTGGGCCTTGCCGCAGTTGAAGGCGCCGCCCAGGACATAGGTCTGCGGACCGCCCACCGCGGCCATCGAGCCCCAGAAGTCGGTCGTCGTCGCCTGGTAGGCCACGTCCCGCAGCTGCCCGGCGAGCCGCCCGTTCTCGATCCGGTAGAAACGCTGCCCGGTGAACTGGAAGTTGTACCTCTGCATGTCGATCGACCAGGACCGGTCGCCGACGACGTAGATGCCCCGCTCCACGCTCCCGATGAGGTCCTCGGTGGACATCCCAGCCGGGTCCGGCCGCAACGACACGTTGGCCATGCGCTGCACCGGCACGTGCCCGGGGGAGTCGGCGTAGGCGCAGCCGTTGGACCGCGCGAAGCCGGTCAGTCGCGCGATCCGCCGGTCCAGCTGGTAGCCGACGAGCGTGCCGTCCTTCACCAGGTCCCAGGACTGCCCGGCGACGCCCTCGTCGTCGTACCCGATGGTGGCGAGCCCGTGCTCGGCGGTGCGGTCGCCGGTGACGTTCATCAGCTCCGAGCCGTACCGCAGCTTGTTCAGCTGGTCGAAGGTCGCGAAGGAGGTGCCGGCGTAGGCGGCCTCGTAACCGAGCGCCCGGTCCAGCTCGGTGGCGTGCCCGATGGACTCGTGGATGGTCAGCCACAGGTTGGACGGGTCGACGACCAGGTCGTACAGGCCCGCCTGGACGCTCGGCGCCCGCATCTTCTCGGCGAGCAGTTCCGGGATCTGCTCCAGCTCGCTCTCCCAGTCCCAGCCGGTGCCCCGCAGATACTCCCAGCCGCGTCCCACGGGCGGCGCGAGGGTGCGCATCGAGTCGAACTCGCCGCTCGACTCGTCCACCGACACGGCGTTGAACACCGGATGCAGCCGCACCCGCTGCTGCGTGGTCACGGTCCCGGCGGTGTCGGCATAGAACTTGTTCTCGTGGACGGTGAGCAGCGAGGCGTCCACATGGTCGACCCCGGCGGCAGCCAGCAGCCGCGCGCTCCAGTCCCCGATCAGCCCGGCCTTCTCCTCGTCGGGCACGGTGAACGGATCGATCTCGTACGACGAGATCCAGGTCTTGTCGGCGTGCACCGGCTCGTCGGCCAGCTCCACCCGCTCGTCCGACCCGGCCGCCTTGATCACTTGTGCCGAGAGCTTCGCCATGGCCACCGCCTGGGAGGCCACCTTTGCGGCGGCGTCAAGAGTGAGATCCACCCCCGAGGCGAAACCCCACGTACCGCCGTGCACGACGCGCACCGCGTACCCGAGGTCGGTGGTGTCCGACGACCCGGCGGGCTTGGCGTCCCGGAACCGCCAGGAGGCGCTGCGCACCCGCTCGAACCGGAAGTCCGCGTGCTCGGCGCCCAACGCACGCGCGCGTGCGAGGGCGGCGTCGGCGAGGGCGCGTAGGGGGAGGGCCGTGAAGGCCTCGTCGATGGTATGAGGCACCGCCGTCTCTTTCTGTCGAGGTGAGGGTGGTCGCCGTACTTCGTGACTGCTCCGATCATGTCGTCTCGGCCCGCGCGCGGGCCACGAGTTTCCCGACCCGGTCGCGCGGGTTTCTGTAGGGACCCGACAGTGAGTCCCGTACGCCACTGTCGGTGCCCGATTGTCCGCGGGCGTGCCCGGACCGATAGGTTTTCGGGGAAGCCGCCTGTCATCGCCGCCTGTCGTCCAGGCGCCCGGGCGGGGTATCAGACCGCTACCGAAAGGGTGATCCGTTGAGCCGCTCGGTTCTCGTCACCGGAGGCAACCGGGGCATCGGCCTCGCCATCGCCCGTGCTTTCGCCGATGCCGGCGACAAGGTCGCCATCACGTACCGCTCGGGTGAGCCCCCGGCGGCCCTGACAGATCTGGGCTGCCTTGCCGTCAAGTGCGACATCACCGACGCCGAGCAGGTGGAGCAGGCCTACAAGGAGATCGAGGAGGCCCACGGCCCCGTCGAGGTCCTCGTCGCCAACGCCGGTGTCACCAAGGACCAGCTCCTGATGCGCATGTCCGAGGAGGACTTCACGTCCGTCCTCGACACCAACCTCACCGGCACCTTCCGTGTGGTCAAGCGCGCCAACCGCGGCATGCTGCGCGCCAAGAAGGGCCGCGTCGTCCTGATCTCGTCGGTCGTCGGGCTGCTCGGCTCCGCGGGGCAGGCCAACTACGCCGCCTCCAAGGCCGGCCTCGTCGGCTTCGCGCGCTCCCTCGCCCGTGAGCTGGGCTCGCGGAACATCACCTTCAACGTCGTCGCGCCCGGCTTCGTCGAGACCGACATGACCGCTGTGCTCTCCGACGAGCAGCGCGCCGGCATCGTGAAGCAGGTCCCGCTCGGCCGGTACGCGCAGCCGGAGGAGATCGCCGCGACGGTGCGGTTCCTCGCCTCGGACGACGCCTCGTACATCACTGGAGCCGTCATCCCTGTTGACGGCGGACTGGGAATGGGTCACTGATCACCATGAGCGGAATTCTCGAGGGCAAGCGCGTCCTGATCACCGGTGTGCTGACGGAGGCCTCCATCGCCTTCCACGCCGCCAAGCTGGCCCAGGAACAGGGCGCCGAGGTCATCCTCACGGCGTTCCCGCGGCCCACGCTGACCGAGCGCATCGCCAAGAAGCTCCCCAAGCCCGTCAAGGTCATCGAGCTCGACGTGACCAACGACGAGCACCTCGGGCGCCTGGCCGACATCGTCGGCGAGGAGCTCGGCGGCCTCGACGGCGTCGTCCACTCCATCGGCTTCGCCCCGCAGGACGCCCTCGGCGGCAACTTCCTCAACACGCCGTTCGAGTCGGTCGCCACGGCCATGCACGTCTCGGCGTACTCCCTGAAGTCGCTCACCATGGCCTGCCTGCCGCTGATGCAGAACGGCGGCTCCGTCGTGGGTCTGACCTTCGACGCGCAGTTCGCCTGGCCGCAGTACGACTGGATGGGCCCGGCCAAGGCCGCCCTGGAGGCCACCAGCCGCTACATGGCGCGTGACCTGGGCAAGCAGAACATCCGCTGCAACCTGATCTCGGCCGGCCCGCTCGGCTCCATGGCCGCCAAGTCCATCCCGGGCTTCAGCGAGCTGGCCTCCGTGTGGGACAACCGCTCCCCGCTGGAGTGGGACCTGAAGGACCCCGAGCCGGCCGGCCGCGGGGTCGTCGCGCTGCTGAGCGACTGGTTCCCGAAGACCACCGGCGAGATCATCCACGTGGACGGCGGTCTGCACGCCATCGGAGCCTGATCCCGCGTACGGAGCCTGATCTCCCGTACGGAGCCTGATCTCCCGTACGTCGTCGGCGCCCCGTTTCCCCGCAGCGCGCGGGGAGCGGGGCGTCACCCGTTCGGCTCATCCGGCCGGGCGGAGGAGGCGCACAACTGGGCACCCTGGAGTACGCGTTCACCACGCGAGCCCCTCCCCAGCACGGCCGAGGAGGTCCCCTTGTGCGCTTGTCCCGCCGAACGGCCTCACTGTCCCTCGCCGTCGCCCTCGTCCTGACCCTGGCGTACGAAGCGGTGTCCCACGCGCGCGTGCCCGCCGGCGAGCACGAGTCGGCCGCCCCCTTCGGTGCCGCGTGCCGGATCCGCGTCACCGGCTCCAAGGTGACCGTGTACTGCCACAATCCGTACCCCGAGGCCGACCGCGTGAGCCTGCACGTCGAGTGCGCCCGCTGGTGGGACATCGACACCGACAGCTCCCCGGTGGAGGCCGGGCCCGCGCAGACCGTGCGGCTGACGGGACGCTGCTGGAAGGAAGTCGGCGACGTGTGGATCAGTCACCGGCGGGCGGGCTGAACCCGCCCAGGCGGCACAGGAACGGATAGCGAGCGGCCTCCGCCGCCGCCTGCGCCGCGTCGCCCGTGCGGATCGCGTCGAGCAGCCGCGCGTGCTCCATGTACGTCTCCGGCGTCAGCTCCTCGCCGACGTCCTCGCGCAGCCAGTCCCGCAGCACCTCGCCCAGGTCCGCGTACATGGCCGTCATCACGTCGTTGTGCGAGGCGGACACCACGGCCAGGTGGAAGGTGGCGTCCGCCGTCACGAACGCCTCCGCGTCACCGGACTCCCAGGCCTCCTCACGCCGCAGCAGCAGCGCGTCGAGCTGCTTGAGGTCCTTCTCCGTACGCCGCTCAGCGGCCAGCCTGGCCGCGGCCGACTCCAGCGTGGACCGCAGCTCGGCGATGTGCCGGGGGTCGGCGCCGGCGAACCGCCGCTGCATCACCCCCGCCAGCTCACTCGTCGCCACGACATAGGTGCCGGAGCCCTGGCGGATGTCCAGCAGGCCGTTGTGCGACAGGGCGCGGACGGCCTCGCGGACCGTGTTGCGGGCGACACCCAGCTGCTCGACCAGTTCGGGCTCGGTCGGGATGCGGGAGCCGACCGGCCACTCGCCGGAGGTGATCTGGGCCCGCAGGGCGGCGATGACCTGCTCGGAGAGCGCCGAACGTCGGGGATGGCTCAGGGGCATGGCACACCTTCGCACGACCGGGGCGCCGGAGCGTGCCCCGGGAGGGAACCGAGTGGACAGTCAATCATCCTATGATTCTATGATGGGCCTCATGGCTAGCGAGGAAACCCGGACGATGACGCCCCCGACCGTACGCAGTTCGGCCGTGCACGAGGCCCGGGAACCCGGCGGCTCCGCCACGCGCGCGTGGACGATGCGGCTGCTCGTCCTCGGCATCGTGCTGTCCGCGCTGAACCTCCGCCCCGCCATCACCAGCCTCGGCGCCCTCCTGGAGGAGGTCCGCGACGGGCTCGGCATGAGCGGCAGCGTGGCCGGGCTGCTCACCTCCGTGCCGCCGCTGTGCTTCGCCGTCTTCGGCGTCATGGCCCCGCGGCTCGCCCGCCGCTTCGGAGCCGGCGCCGTGGTGTGCGCCGGCATGGCCGCCATCGCCACCGGCCTGGCGATCCGGCCGTACGCCGGCGGCACGGCCGGCTTCCTGGCCGCCAGCGCCCTCGCCCTCATGGGCATCGCGGTCAGCAACGTCCTGATGCCGGTCATCGTCAAGCACTGGTTCCCCGACCGCGTCGGCTCCATGACCGGCCTGTACTCCATGGCGCTCGCCCTGGGCACGGCCCTCGCGGCAGCGGTCACGGTGCCCCTGACCGACGCCCTGGGCGGCAGCTGGCAGTCGGGCCTCGCCCTGTGGGCGGGGCTGGCCGTGGCGGCCGTCCTGCCGTGGCTGCCGTTCGTACGGGGGCGTGCGGCGGGTACGGCGGCGTCCGGGCCGGGGGAGCGGGCCGGAGTCGCGTCCGGGCCGGGGGAGCGGTCCGTGAGCCCGGAGACCGACGGCGACCGGCCGGTGCGGGACCCGGAGGCGGACGGCGACCGGCCGATGCGGGACCGCGAGACCGACGGCGACCGGCCGG
>NZ_MUKA01000107.1:0-658 GCF_002150735.1 Streptomyces africanus | reverse complement strand
CCGCGGGGCTGCTGCTCGCGGTCACCATGGTGATGGGCGTGCCCCTGGCCTTCGTCATACCGCGCCTGGCCACGCGGCTGCCGCACCAGGGCCCGATCGTGCTCGCCCTGGGCGTCTGCGGCCTCGCCGGCTACGCCGGGCTGTACCTCGCGCCGGCCGCCGGAGCCTGGGCCTGGGCCCTGCTGCTCGGCGTCGCCAACTGTGCCTTCCCGCTCGCCCTCACCCTGGTCGGCATGCGGGCCCGGACCGGCCCGGGCGTGGCCCAGCTGTCGGCGTTCGCGCAGAGCACCGGCTATCTGATCTCCATTCCGGGGCCGCTCCTGGTGGGCGTCCTCTACCAGCACAGCGGCGGCTGGGGCCTGCCGATCGCGCTGATGAGCGCCCTGATGATCCCGCAGATGGCGGTCGGATTCCTGGCGGGCCGGGACCGCACGGTGGAGGAGGAGGCGGGCCGCTGAGCCCGCCCCGGAGCCGTTGATCTCACCCCCGGGGCGCCCGGGGCCCGCGGCGGGTGCGAGACTTGCCCCATGCCAGTGCTCGACCCGAATCCCCAGCACGGTCAGAAGAAGATGCTGCTCGTGTTCGGCGCCTTCTTCGCGATCTTCATCATCATCGGCGTCATCGCGACCATCGCCTCGCCGTGACCGGCCCCCGCCCC
>NZ_MUKA01000628.1:249-672 GCF_002150735.1 Streptomyces africanus | reverse complement strand
GCCGAAGAGCGTGTGAAGAGATCGTCGGCCACCACCGAACTGCCTCTGCCGAGGGCGGCGATGACGGCGTCCTGCCCGGCCAGGGCAGTGGAGACATCGCGGCGGGAGGTGGCGTCTCCGGTGAGTACGGTGATCTGATCCGCCAGGACGCCGTCATCGCCGCCCTCGGCAGAGGCAGTTCGGTGGTGGCCGACGATCTCTTCACACGCTCTTCGGCCGCCTTGATCGCAGCGGCCGGGGAAACGGGCGTGTCCCGGCTGGTGTGGCTGTCGTCGTTCGGGGTCGGCCACACCCTCGCGTGGGCGAGCGGCCCTCAGAAGGTGATCTACCGCACGCTCCTGCGGTCCATCTACGCGAACAAGGAGATCGCCGACGACAGCATCCGCTCCAGCGAGCTGGACTGGACCGTGGTCTACCCGACCA
>NZ_MUKA01000628.1:0-185 GCF_002150735.1 Streptomyces africanus | reverse complement strand
GATCCGCCGCTCGGCCGTCATCTCCGACTGACCGTTTATGACGGTCGTTATAGACGGGTGTAGCCTGGCCGCCGTTTATAACGACTGTCATAGGAGGATGCGATGACGATCATCACGGTGAACGCCCCGGAGGGCCGCCTGAGCCAGGAGCAGCGCCGAACGCTGGCCGAGACGCTGACGGACGC
>NZ_MUKA01000627.1 GCF_002150735.1 Streptomyces africanus | reverse complement strand
GCGCCGGCGTCAAGCTCCCCGACGACACCCGCCCCCTCACCTTCGGCACCTGGATCGGCGGCGACCGCGACGGCAACCCGAACGTGACCCCCCAGGTCACCTGGGACGTCCTCATCCTCCAGCACGAGCACGGCATCAACGACGCCCTGGAGACCATCGACGAACTCCGCGGCTTCCTGTCCAACTCCATCCGCTACGCCGGCGCCACCGAGGAACTGCTGACCTCCCTCCAGGCCGACCTGGAGAACCTCCCCGAGATCAGCCCCCGCTACAAGCGCCTCAACGCCGAGGAGCCCTACCGGCTCAAGGCCACCTGCATCCGGCAGAAGCTGGAGAACACCAAGCAGCGCCTCGCCAAGGGCACCGCACACGTGCCCGGCCGCGACTACCTCGGCACCAGCGAGCTGATCAGCGACCTGCGGATCATCCAGAGCTCCCTGCGCGAGCACCGCGGCGGCCTCTTCGCCGACGGCCGCCTCGCCCGCACCATCCGCACCCTGGCCGCCTTCGGCCTCCAGCTCGCCACCATGGACGTACGCGAACACGCCGACGCCCACCACCACGCCCTCGGCCAGCTGTTCGACCGGCTCGGTGAGGAGTCCTGGCGGTACGCGGACATGCCCCGCGACTACCGCGCCAAGCTCCTCGCCAAGGAACTCCGCTCCCGCCG
>NZ_MUKA01000106.1 GCF_002150735.1 Streptomyces africanus | reverse complement strand
GGGGAGCCGGTCCGGCTGGGCGGCCCGGAGGGGTCGGGGCCGCCGCCGGTGCCCTCGCCCGGCGAGGCGGCGGAGACCGGTGGCCGGGCCGGGGAGTCCGCCGCGTCACTGCCCGTGTCGCTGCCGGGCAGCCCCTGGGTCGCGGCGAGCACGGCCGCCGCGACGGTGACCACGGCCAGGGCGGTCCCCGCGACCATGGTCCGTCTGCTCCACGCCGGGCCGCCCGGCCGCATCGCGGCGTACGCGCCGCGCAGCCGCGGCACGGGCACCGACGCCATGGCCGCCTCCGGGTCCTCGCTGAGTGCCCGGGTCAGCGCCTCCCGGACCACCGGGCGGGTCAGGCGCTCCCGGGCGTCCTTGCGGAGCAGCCCCTGCACGACCTGGGTGAGCGGCCCGGCGCGCACCGGCGTGCGCAGGGGCAGCCGGTCCACGCCCTTCAGGGTGTTCTCCGGCCGGCCCCGGTCCCGGAAGGGCGGGCGGCCCTCGACCATCGTGTAGAGGATCGCGCCGAGCGCCCAGAGATCGGCCGCGGGCCCGATGTGCTCGTCGCGGGCCTGTTCCGGAGAGGCGAACGCGGGTGCCGTGAGCCGGGGCGCGAGGGTCGCGCCGACCAGGCCGTAACCGGTGACGACCACCGAATGGTCCTCGCGGACGAACACCTGGCCGGGGCTGAGCTCGCCGTGCGTGATGCCCTCGGCGTGCGCGGCGTCCAGCACGTCGAGCAGCTCCAGACCGATACGGGCGGCCCGCACGTAGTTGAACGTGCCCTGCTCCGAGAGGAGTTCACCGAGCGGGGTGCCGTCGATCCACTCGTTGACGGTCCACAGGGTGCCGGCCTCCTCGGCGGCGTCGACGACGGTGGCGATCCGGCCGGGGCACAGCAGAGCCATGCGTTCCGACGTGCGCAGCAGGCGGCCGGCGGCCCGCCGCCCGGTCTCGTACGCGTCGTCCGGAAGCCCGACCTGCGTGACGAGACACGGACGGGAGACCTCACCGGCACCGAGGTCCTCGGCGTACCAGCAGATGCGGTTGGTCTCGCGCTGGATGATCTCGAGCAGCCGGTACCGGCCGCCGACCAACTGGTGTGTGGAGACGTGCGCCCTGCCCATGGCCATCCCTCGCTGGAAACCTGGCTCTCACCTTTTCCAGAAGTACGGGGGACGGGCCGTGCTCCGTTCAACTGGATCGCAACTCCGCGTCCATTCTTGTCTTTTATTCAAAAGAGGGGATCAAGTGTGCGAGAGAAAACGGTCTTTCACGGGCTCAGGAGCGGCTCACCTCGGCCGCCCGGGGGCCGCCGGGGGTGGCACCGCGGGTGCGGGAAATTGGCCCCCGCGCCCCGCGGATTCCCGAATCCCCGGCTGGCCTGCTGGTAACCGACGGTAAATATCAAGGTGTCCAACGCCTGAAGTCGACACCCCTCCGATGAATTCGGCGACGGATTATCCGGGGGCGGCCGGCTCAGACGTCGCGCCGTACCAGGAACCCGAGCAGTGACCGCAGTTCACCGCGGGCCCTCGCCTCCAGCGGCACTCCGGCGAGCGCCCTCTCGACAGCGACGACGTGCTGCCGGGCCTGAGCCATGGCCGCGGCCCGGCCGCCGGCCCGCTCGATCAGCTCCGCCGCCGCGCCGGGATCGTCGCCCGACTCCAGGAGCGCGGCGAGCCGGCCGCCGTGCGGGGAGCCGAGCGCGACCAGCACCGGGAGGGTCTTCTTCCGTTCCCGCAAGTCGCCGTGGACGGGTTTGCCGGTGACCTGGGGGTCGCCCCAGATGCCCAGCACGTCGTCGACGATCTGGAAGGCGATCCCGAGGTGCCGGCCGGCCCGGTCGAGCGCGGCGGCCGTCTCGGGGGCGGCGCCGCCCAGCACGGCACCCAGCGCGGCTGCGCAGCCCAGCAGCGAACCCGTCTTCTGCTCCGCCATGGCCCGGTACTCGTCGGGCCGGACCCGCTGTGGCCCCGTCCAGGGGCGGTCGGCGAACAGCAGGTCGTCCGCCTGCCCGTGCACCAGGTCGCCCAGCGCGACGGACAGCGTCCGCACGGCCGCGGCTCCGCCCGGCTGCGCGGCCAGGGTCTCTACGGCGAGCGCGAACAGGGCGTCGCCCGCGAGGACCGCGGGGCCCGTGCCGTAGGCCTTCCACACGGCCGGGCGGCGGCGCCGGTCCGCGTCGCCGTCCATGATGTCGTCGTGCAGCAGGGAGAAGGCGTGCACCAGCTCCACCGCGACGGCCGCTGCCACCCCGTCCCGCCCGGACGCACCTGCCGCCTCGGCGCCGAGCACCGCGAGCGCCTGCCGTACGCCCTTGCCGCCCGGGGCGACGGCCGGGGCACCGCCCACCTCGCACCAGCCGAAGGAGTAGGCGGCCATCTCGCCGACCCAGGGGTGCAGCCGGCCGACGGCTTCGGCGAGGGCGGGGCGTACGAGGGTGCGGCAGCGCTGGAGGGTCCGGTGGGGACCGGCCGCGTCGTGCTGCCGTTCGTCGTGCGTGACCGCGTCCTGCCGTGCCACCTCCACCGCCGTGGAGGACGCCGTCACCGGGTCACCTCCGCCGGCCTCGCCTCGACGGTCCCGGCATCCGGTATACCGAGTTCGTCATACGCGCGCGCCACCATCGTGCGGGCGTGCTGGAGTCCGATCCGCTCCAGCGTGCCGGCGAGCTCCGCCAGTTCGGCCGCCGTCTCGGCGCGGTCGCGGCCCAGCCGGGCCAGGGACTTGGCGAGGCCCAGCCGGGACAGCGCCTCTCCGCGCGGCTCGCTCATCT
The DNA here is from genome assembly GCF_002150735.1 of Streptomyces africanus. GTDB lineage: Bacteria > Actinomycetota > Actinomycetes > Streptomycetales > Streptomycetaceae > Streptomyces > Streptomyces africanus. Next base: position 2,609 of record NZ_MUKA01000106.1, on the reverse strand, counting down.
CCCGGAACTCCGCCAGGGCCTGCTCGTACAGGGCGCGCGCCTCGGCGTAACGCCCGGCCCGGTACAGGACGTTGCCGCGCATCTTGTGGTTGTAGGCCAGCGCGCTGGACAGCCGCATCGCGCGGCACGTCACCTCCGCCTCGCTCAGCAGCTCCAGGGCCCGCTCGGTGTCCCCGTCACGCACCGACACGACGTCGGCCAGACCGCGCAACGCCCAGGCGTGACCGCGCCGGTCGTCGGCGCGCGCGGCGATCTCGGCGGACTCCTCGAACAGGGCATACGCGGTGTCGTAGTCCCCGGTGTTGCGGTGCATCTGCGCGATGCCCTCCAGCGCCCACACCGTGTGCCGCGCCTCCCCGCGCCGCCGGGCCTCGGCGAGCAACTGCTCGTGCAGCCGGCCGACGGCCTCGTAGTCGCCCTGGATGCGGCCGGTCTCGGCCAGGCCCGCCAGCGAGTAGCCGCGTACGACGATGTCCCCGCCGCGTTCGCCCATATCCGCCGCGAGCTGGAGCAGCCGGCGGGCCAGCCGGAACGCCCCGCGCTGCCGGGCCAGCGTGCCGCCGCTCCACAGCGCCCAGGCCATCGCCGCCACGTCCGAGGCCTGACGGGCGGCCCGGTAACTCGCCTTCCACGCCCGGTCCGCCTCCTCGACCCTTCCCAGCCGGCGGTGCGCCTCGGCCACCGCGAGTCCGGAACGCGCCGCTTCCCCGGGCTTCCCGGCGCGCTCGGCCGCCCTCAACTGCTCGGTGCCGGCGGCCAGGACGTCGGTCAGGGAGGAGTTGACGGACAGGGTGGTGAGCGCGCCCTGGTACTCCGGGGCGAATGCCTTGCCGTACATCGATGCCTTTCGATCCGTATACGCACCATGTATACACAGAGCGTATACATGGTGCGTATAGAAGGGTGGAAACCTGCCCTGGCCACAAGGGCCAGGGCATCACCTGTTGTGGATCAAGACGTCGGCCGCACGGACGGGGTTGCCTGTGAGGCGCAGATCACCATCGGGGACCTCAGTGCTGGCCGGCCTTCTGCGGAGTCGCCTCGCTCGGCCGCACGACGACGTGTCCCTCGCCCTGGAGCACCAGTTGCACCGCCTCGCCGGAGCCGCCGCGCAGCATCGAGCCGATGGACTGCGAGCGGTGCAGCGAGGTCTGCAGACCCGCCGTCCAGCCGACGATCGCGTCGGTGTCGACGTACACCGGATACTGCGGCGAGACCGGGATGACCAGCGGGTTGCCCTCGCAGATCAGCCCCAGTCCGCCGTGCCCCGTGAAGACGCTGTTGAACAGGCCGCCGCCGGTGATGCCGGCGCCCTTCACCGTCGCGATGCGGTAGGACAAGGTGGCGTCGAAGCACAGGACGTTGCGGCCGTTGACCGTGAACTCGTCGCCGGGTTCGACCTCGACGATGAAGCAGTTCTGCGCTTCATGGGCGAACCAGGCCTCACCCTCCCCCCGCACCGCCATCAGCGGCAGTCCCTCCCCGGTGACCGCGCGCTTGAGCATGCCGCCCACGCCCTGGCCCTTGCGCTCGAACTGGAGACGGCCGCGGTAGGCGATCATCGCGCCCTGCCGGGCGAGCATCTCGCCGTTCACCGTGTAGCGGAGGCACTTGGCGTTCTCGACCGTCATGCCCGGTGCGACGGCCGGCTGTGCCATGTGCCTGCTGGAAAAGAGGTCACCCTTCATACGCGCATCCTCGCCCGGAGCGTTCCCCTCCGCCAAGATCGGGGCGGGTGACGGGCAGGGCGCACAGTGGCGCGGGGTCAGCCGCCGAAGAGCTGCGTCCAGTACGTGCCCGCCCGGCCGCCGCCGGCGAAGCCGACCCCGAGGTGTGTGAAGGCGGGCTTGAGGATGTTGGCCCGGTGGCCGGGGCTGTTCATCCAGCCCTCCACGACCTCCGCGGGGGAGCGCTGGCCGCAGGCTATGTTCTCGCCGATGGACCGCCGCGTGGAGCCCGCGGCGGCGGCCCGGTCCCAGGGCCGGCTGCCGCCGGGCGCGGTGTGCGAGTAGAAGTCGCGGGCCACCATGTCCGCGCTGTGCGCCTGGGCGGCGGCGGTGAGCAGGGGATCGGCGGCCAGGGGCGGGAGTCCGGCCCGGGCGCGCTCCCGGTTGGTGAGGTCGGTGACGGCCGCCGCCGCGCCGACCAGTCCGTCCGGCGTGAGGGGCCTGGCCCAGAGCGCGGTCCAGTAGGTGTCGCCGGTGGGTCCGTCGTGGACATGGGCCACTCCGGTGTGGGTGAACGCCGGGTCGTGCAGCGTACGGCGGGGCCCGTCCGTGCGCAGGCAGTACGCGACGAACTCGGCGGTGGTGCGCGGCCCGGACACCAGGTGCTCGCCCACGGTGAGATACGCGTACCCGGCGCCGACGACCCGCTGGTGGACGGACACGCCGTCCCGGCTCTCGACGCCGAGGCGTCCGGACGCGGCCATGGCCACGGCGTGGGCCCGCGCCGCGGACCCGAGCCGCGGGTCGAGCGAGACCGGTGGTGAACCGGCGGCTGCGCGGGCGGAGTTGACCAGCGCGGCGAAGCCGTCCGGGTCGAGGGCGGGCTGTACGGAGGCGGGAGGGCCGGGGGACCTGCTGCTCCCGGCCGGGCCCCGCGCGGCC
>NZ_MUKA01000626.1 GCF_002150735.1 Streptomyces africanus | reverse complement strand
CCTTCCGAGTCGTCCGCCCCCTCCGGCCGCAGGGCCCTCAGCAGCAGCGGCCCCCCGGCGGTATGCGCGGCCTGCGGAGTCGCCGGGCGGGTGACACCCCGCACCAGACCGGCCGGAGCCATCGGCAGAAGCGCGTGTCCGAGCCCGCTGTCGAACGACGGGTTCTGCCAGGCCGCCAGGCCCGCCCGGAAGGCGAGGCCGTCGCTGACGCCCAGCGGGGCGCGGGACACGGTGAGTTCCGGCACGGCGGTGCGGCGCCAGCCCCCGTCCCAGTCGCCGGGCACGGCGGACCCCGGCCCCGGGCCCGGGCCGGACGGACCGCCCGCTTCGGACGGATCGCCCGCGGCAGCCGGCGCGGCAGCCCGGCGACGCAGCCTGTCCCGCCATGCCATGTCCTCAACCGCCTTCGTTCATGCGGGTGTTGATACGGGCGATCTCGGCCACCCACTGCCGGCGCTCGTCGTGGGTCAGGTCGAGGATCTCCTCGCGCTGCCAGTGGAAGTGGTAGGCGATGTACGCGATCTCCTCCCGGAGCCGGGGAAGGGCGTACGTCACGATTCCCCCAGGCGCCCACCCGAGAGGTCGACCTCGAAGCCGCCCTCACAGTGCGGGCAGGTCACCGCGGCTCGGGTGTGGCCCTCGCTGTTGACCCGCCGGTAGAAGTCCTGCAGGAACGCGACGTCGGTGGCGTACATCCGCTCCACGATCCCGGCGTGCACGTCGGTGATGCTGCCGATCCGGGTGATCACCTGGCTCAGCAGCACCACGCTCAGATACGCCGGGTTCTCCTTGACCCTGAGATCGATCTGCGGACGCAGCTCGTCACGGGCGGTGGCCAGGCGCATCGCGCCGTGCCGGTGCACCGTGCCCGCCTCGTCCACGTAGCCGCGCGGCAGCTCGAACTCGAACTCGGTGCGCAGCCCGTGGTTGTCCTCCCGGGGCGGCGGGGCGGCGGCGGGTGCCGCCGCCTGCTCCGGCGCGGGGGCGGGCGCCGTCATCGCGAGGATCTCGTCCAGATTGCCGGCCGTGACCGTACGGCGCCTCATTCGACGGTGATCTCCTCGAACACGATCGTCACGGACTCGGTGGCCGGAGACGACTCGCCCGCCTTCAGGGACGGGCCCTCCCACTTGGACACCCAGCCCTGCATCAGCTGGATACGGCGGACCGTGTTCATCTCGGAGTCCATGATCTCGATGGTGAGGTTCTGGCGCGCGGACTCCACGGCGCCCTTGTTCAGGGTCTCCTTGATCCACTTGGTGAACTCGCTGCTCTTGTCGAGTCCCCGGGTGATCGTCACCTCGCCGGCCTGCCGGGCGCCGGGCTGCTTGCGGATGATCTGCTTGCCCGTGTCGCTGACCTGCTTGACCTCGACGACATCCTCCTCGACGGTCAGCCCGCTGATCTCCTGGATCGACTCGACCCGGTAGCCGCCGAGCTGCACGCCGAAGACGTGGGTGGAAAGAGCATCGCCCTCTGCCATGACTGTCTGTCACCTTTCCTTGGTGAGCCGTTGTTCCTGCGGGCCCGGGGTCACTCGTCGATGAGGCTGGTGCTGTCGGAGAACTGGGCCAGCCGGAAGATCACGAACTCGGCGGGCTTGACCGGCGAGACGCCGATCTCGCAGACCACCCGGCCCTGGTCGATGGACTCCTGCGGGTTGTTGTCGCGGTCGCACTTCACGTAGAACGCCTCTTCGGCGGTACGGCCGAACAGCGCGCCGCGGCGCCATTCCTCGGTGAGGAACGCGGTGACGTTGCGCCGGATGCTGGACCACAGCCGGTCGTCGTTCGGCTCGAAGACCACCCACTGGGTGCCCAGCAGGATGGACTCTTCGAGGTAGTTGAACAGACGGCGCACGTTCAGGTAACGCCAGGCCGGGTCGGAGGAGAGGGTGCGGGCGCCCCAGATGCGGATGCCGCGGCCGGGGAAGGCCCGTACGCAGTTCACGCCGATCGGGTTGAGCAGATCCTGCTCGCCCTTGCTGAGGCGGAGCTCCAGGTCCACCGCGCCGCGGATCACCTCGTTGGCGGGCGCCTTGTGCACACCGCGCTCGGCGTCGCTGCGCGCCCACACGCCGGCGACGTGACCGCTCGGCGGGACGGTGGTGTTGCGGCCGGAGGCCGGGTCGAAGACCCTCACCCACGGGTAGTACAAGGTGGCGTAGCGGGAGTCGTAGCCCGCCTCGTCGTTGCGCCAGGTGCGCACCTGCTGGGCACTCAGGCCGGGCGGGGTGTCCAGGACGGCGACGCGGTCACCCATCTGCTCGCAGTGTGAGATCACCGCGAGCTGCACGGTGCGCACGCCCTCGGCGTCGATGTCGCCGCGCTGGTAGGCGCTCATCAGGTCCGGCACCGCGACCATGGTGATCTCGTCGATGGTCTCCAGACCGCCGAACCCGGTGCGGGCGCCGGCGTCGCCGACGTACTCCGCCGGGTCGAGGCGGGCGACCTCGCCGGTGCCGTTCGCGGTGGGCGCGGTCGGGGCGTCGGGGACGGCCAGGACCTGGGCGGCGGGCCTGCTCTGGGTGGCGCCCTGCTGCTCGGTGACCTGGATCAGCTTGGAGGCGCGGACCTGGTTGACCAGGTAGCCCTTGACGTTCTTGCGGGTGGAGGCCTCGTACGTCTCCACGACCTGGTCGCCCTGGCGGACCAGGACCTTGAAGCGGTCCTCCGGCGGGTTCTCGCCGTCGACGTCGGCGACTTCGACCGACACCCCGGTGACACCGGGCTTGGCGGCGAGGAGGAAGCCGCCGAGGGCCACCGGCTCAGCGGCCGCGTTCGCGGCGCGTGAGCCGCCCACCGGCGACGGAGCGGAGGCGTCCTCGGCCGGGCCGCCGATGCGCACGATGTACGCGGCGCCGCCGCCGTTGGAGAAGTAGCCGTGGACGGCGAGGGGCAGATAGGTGCCCTCGGTGAAGCCGCCGAAGGTCTGGGTGTACTGGTCCCAGCTGGTGACCAGCGTCGGCGTGTGGAACGGGCCGTTCTCGGCGAACCCGACGAACGCGGCGACGGCGGTGCCGACTCCTTCGATCGGTCGGGCACCGGACTGCACCTCCTCCACGTACACACCCGGGGTGAGGTACGTCGGCATGCTTGCTCCTTCGCGTCCTGCGGGTCACCTGTGTCCAGGCCGAGTCTGCGCGGGAGGTCCGCCGGGACGACAGGGACGCGGGTACCTGGCCAAGGGCAAGATCACTGCCTTTACCGCCCAGAGCGACTGTCCGGCCGCCGCCCGGACCTGCCCTCGCCGTGCCCGCACGGTCCTGGACATCCCGTTCGGCCTGGCGGTGCACTGGGGGCCGCAGCAGGGGTGCGCCGATGAGGAGGCAATGACGTGCGGAAGCCCGGGGTGCGTTCCGAGCAGAACGAGACGCAGCGAGCCGCACACCGCCCGGCCGTCGGCCGTCGGGAGACCCCCTCCGGCAGCACCGCCGTGCCGCCGCCGCTCACCGCCGACGTGCTCCGCGCGGCACAGCGTGGCGCGGGCAACGCCGCGGTGACCGCGATGGTCGCCCGCCGCGCACGCCCCGCACCCGCCCAGGACGAGCCCGCCGACACCGGGGTCCAGGACGTCCTGCGCTCGGCCGGCAAACCTCTCGCGGCGCCGGTACGCAAGGAGATGGAGTCCCGTTTCGACACCGACTTCTCCGACGTACGCCTGCACACGGGGGCGACGGCCGCTCGCTCGGCGCACGCGATCGGCGCCCGCGCGTACACCTCCGGCAGCCATGTGGTGATCGGCGCCGGGGGCGGCGACAAGCACACCCTCGCCCACGAGTTGACGCATGTCGTCCAGCAGCGGGGCGGCCCGGTCTCGGGCACCGCCACCGGCCACGGGTTCGCGGTGTCGGACCCGGGCGACCGCTTCGAGCGAGCCGCCGAGGCCAACGCGCGCAAGGTCATGTCGGGGCCGGTGCCGGGCGTGCAGCGCCTGGCGGCGGAAACGGACGGGACGCCGCTGTCGGCCGGGGCGGACACGGGCATGGGCACGGTGCAGCGGGCCAGCACGACCACGCTGGAGAATGCGGTCGTCACGCACTACAGCCCCACCAGGGAGAACGCCGAGCCCGCCTACGACCTGACGGTCAAGCGCCCCAAGGAGGTGACCGGCCCCATCGTCCCGACGGTCACGAAGGGGCGGGGGCAGGCGCCGAACCCCATCGCGGTCAAGTCCCTGCACGCCGCCTACAAGGCCCAGAAGCGCAAGGGAACGGCGGCGCCCACCGAGCCGCAGGTCTGGAAGGACCTGTTCGGCGGGGCGGGCTACGACCGCGGCCACGTCATGGGGCTGGAGGTGGGCGGCAGCGACGTCAGCCAGAACATCGTCCCCCAGTGGTCCCTGAACCAGGGCACCGGCATGTGGCGCAAGATCGAGCAGGCGTTGGTCGGGGTCAGCACGGGCACCCTGCGCTTCGAGGTGAAGTACGCGGACAACACGGGCAATCACCGCCATGTGATGATCCCGGTGGAGATCGACATCTTCCTCGACAACGTCACCTACGACTCGTGGCAGAACGAACCGGACGTGAACGACCTGATCCGAGCGGGCCGGGACCCGAGCGACCTCGCGCAGTACTACACGGAGACGAAGGACGCGCTGACCAGCGGCACGAACCTGACCGAAGACGAGATGCAGGAGTTCGCCCTGCACGCACTGGCCCGGGACAGGTCGGGCTTCCTCGCCTACCAGGACTACGAGAGCGATCTCGCCCAGGGCAGACAGCCCGGTGCCAGCACTGCCGACGCCCACATGAAGGGCATGAGCCGCTCGGACTTCCCCAAGGACCGCCGGGACAAGCTCATCCAGTCGTACGTCGACGCGGGCTGGGTGACCAGGAACGGCACCGGGGACACCGCGACCTACACGCTGGGCGACGCCCCGGCTCCCGCACCGGACAGCGACACCGAGTCCAGCAGTGCGTCCAGCGACTCCGATGTCGCCATGTCCGACGGCTCGCAGCCGTCGTCGCCCGGGCAGCCCTTCGCCACCATCCAGTTCGGCTCGCAGGGCAGCAGCTCGGACGGCGACTACGAGGACAGGATGGACACGGACTCGGACTCCTGATCCGTCAGGCCCCGGCCGCCTCGGCCACGTACGGGCCGAACTCGCTCTCCAGGATCAGCCGCCCGAGCTTGCGGTACTCCTGCGCGACCGCCGTCACCAGCTGCCGCATGGTGAGCGGGCTGCGGGACTCGGCCGCGAGGTAGGCCGCGGTCACCGCGCAGGCGCGGATGGAGCCGCCGGCGAGTTCGAAGCGGTCGGCGCAGAAGGCGAGGTCCAGGTCGGCGGCGCGGGGCAGACGGTCGCCCAGGCAGCGCTCCCACAGGGCGAGGCGCTGGCTGGAGTCGGGCACCGGGAAGTCGGCGACCACGTCGAGGCGGCGGGTGAACGCCTCGTCGAGGTTGGCCCGCAGGTTGGTGGTGAGCACCGCGATCCCGTCGAACGACTCCATGCGCTGGAGCAGATAGGCCGACTCGATGTTGGCGTGCCGGTCGTGGGCGTCCTTCACCTCCGAACGCTTGCCGAAGATCGCGTCGGCCTCGTCGAAGAGCAGTACCGCGTTGACCGCGGAGGCCTCGGTGAAGATCCGCTCCAGGTTCTTCTCGGTCTCCCCGATGTACTTGTCCACAACTGTGGACAGGTCCACCACATACAGGTCCATGCCCAGGTCGGCGGCGACGACCTCGGCGGACATGGTCTTGCCGGTGCCGGACTCGCCGGCGAACAGCGCGATCACACCGCGCCCCCGGCCGCCGCCGGGCCGCATCCTCCACTGCCCGAGCACCTGCTCGCGGTGGCGGGCGCGGATCGCGAGTTCGCGCAGCCGCCGGTGGGTGGCCGGGGGCAGCACCAGATCGTCCCAACCGACGCCCGGCTCCACCCGGCGGGCGAGCCGGTCGAGGCCCGCACCGTTCTGGGCCCGTACGGCGGTACGCACATCGTCGGCGCGGACGGGGCGGCCCTCGAGGGCGGCCGTGCGCACCGCCACGTCGGCGGCGCGGCGCAACTGCCCGGAGTCCAGCCGGTGCGCGGCGACCGCTTCGGCGAGCGCCTCGACGTCACCGGCCACGGAGCCGTCTCCCGCGGCCTCGTCGAGGGCGTACCGCCAGCGGGCGGCCTGCCGTTCGGGCGAGGGTGCCGGCACGGTCAGGGCGACAGGGGTGTCGGCCGCCCACTCCGGGGCCCAGCCGACGTTGCCGTGCGTGATCAGGGGGGTGCCCCGCAGCGCCGCGCACAACGCCCCGAGCGTGCGAGCCCGTTCGGCGGGTTCCCCGGGGAGCGCCTCCAGGGGGCCGAGGACGACTCCGGCGCCGGTGAGACGGGCTTCGAGGGCGGCGATCCGGGCGAGTTCCGGTACGTCGGCGGGGCGTCGGGCAAGGGCCACGGCGTCCAGGACGAGCGGGCGCAGGCCGGCCGCGCGCAGCGCGGCGGTGGCCAGCCCCGCCGCGTCGCCGCCACGGCTGCGCAGATGGACGAGGCCGACACCGGTACCGGCCGCGGCCGCCGTCCGCCGGATCTCCGCCGGCTCGGCGGTCGGGTCCTCGCGGGCCTCCCCGAGCACCCCCGCGAGCCGGGCCTCGGGCCGATCGCTGCCCAGCAGATGCCCGGTGACCCGGTCCGGAACCGCCAACACCCGTGACAGGGGCGGCCGTTCCGGTTCGGTGACCTCCAGCAGACCGCCTGCGATCAGCGGCGCGCCCGGAGCGAGCCGGAACCGGGCGGAGGACGCCCCGGCCAGCCCGCACAGTTCCAGGGCGAGCCCGACGGTCGGCCGACGACGGGTCAGGTCGTCGTTGAGATAGCCGTAGAGCGGCTCGAACCGTGCGTCGAGGTCGGGTGCCACCGCGACCAGGAGGAGGTCCAGGTCCAGCGGGGACAGCCCGAAACTACGGGCGAGGCTGTGGAGGACGGACCCGGCGGGCGGCTCCCACGGCCCGTGCAGGGGTACGCCGAGGCCGCCCGGCTCGTCCAGGATGCGGGCGACCGCGTCCGGGGTGAGGTATTGGCCGCGGTACGGATCGTCGGGATCGGGGTCGGCGGCACGGCGGACGGCCACGGCGTGGCGCACCCGTTCCTCGACCAACTGGAGCCGGGCCCACAGGGGTTCGGCGCCTGTATGTACGGGATCGGCGTCAAGCGGCAGGGCTTCGGCCGAGACCGGCGCGGGCGCGGCATCGGCGGGCATGGGATGCGCCGTGGCCGAGGTGGATTCGGTGTCGGCCGGCACCGCTTGGGCTTGGATGCGCGCGGGATCGGCGTCGGCTGAGGCGGCTTCGGCCGAGACCGGCGCGGGCGCGGTGTCGGCGGGCATGGGATTTACCGTCGCCGACGCGGATTCGGCCTCGACCGAGGCGGATGCAGCCTCGACCGGCACGGATTCGGCGTCGACGGGCCCGGTCTCGGACTCGGTGACGGGCTCGGCGGTGTGTGTCACGGCTGGCGGTCCCCCCGGCGGCGGCGGGCGGGGGCGGGGCCC
>NZ_MUKA01000105.1 GCF_002150735.1 Streptomyces africanus | reverse complement strand
ACGTCGGCCGCCGCGGCGGCCCGCGCCACCGCCTCCTCGCCGCGCTCGGCGACGACCAGCTCGAACACCTCGGGATCTTCCGCGGCAACCTTCACGCCGTCGGCGGAGACACACACGTGGCGACCCGTTCCCAGGTGCTTCAGGAGGTGCCCGTTCCCGTGCGGTTCCAGACGGAACGTCTCCTGGACGACCCAGCCCCCCGGCTGGTCGGCGGAGGCGCGGACGAAGCCGTCGTCGGCGACCGAGAGGTAGCGCCCGTCGGGCGCGCGCAATGTCAGCACCCCCTCGCCCCAGTCGACCAGCGCCAGCTCCGTGCCGGTCGCGTCGGTGGTGAGCGCGGGCAGGTCGGTGCGGCCCGCGAGCAGCGCCGGGTCCAGCGCGCCCTCGGCGCCGCGCACCTCGTCGGCGGCGTCCTCGGCCACCGGTACGAGCAGGAAGGCACCCGCGGAGGTCTTCAGCCGGACCCGGTCCACACCCTCGGCGAACTCCACCCGCTCCGCGCCGAATCGCTCGTACAGACCCTCCAGCGGGGTCGAGCGGTGCAGGAGCGTGCCGCTGTACCAGTCGAGCTTGCACTCGTCGGCCAGCAGACCGACCACCGCGACCCGGGTGTCCGGGGCGAGCGGCAGCACCCCGTCGTTCTTGAGCAGCACGATCGCCTGCTCGGCGGCCTCCTGCGCGAGGGCGCGGTGCGCCGGGGTGTCGAACTCGCTGGTGGCGCCGTGCGGGTCGTACTCCGGGTCGAACTCACCGAGCCGGAAGCGGACCGAGAGCTGCCGGCGGACGGCGGTGTCGACGTCGGCCTCGGTCAGCAGCCCGCGCTCCAGGGCGCCTTGCAGGCGGCCGGTGATCTGCGAGGAGTTCGTGCCGTGGTCCGTGAAGCTGTCGACGCCCGCCACGAGGGAGGCCGCCGTCGCCTCCTCGTGCGTGTCGAAGTAGTGCTCGGAGTCGACCAGGTTGCTCGGCGCGCTCGCGTCGGAGCAGACCAGCAGGTCCTCGTCGGTCCAGGTGCGCAGGTGCTCGCCCAGATAGGGGGAGACGTGGTTGGGGCGGCCGTTGACCAGGTTGTACGCGGGCATCACCCCGGCCACCGCGCCCGCCTGGACGGTCTCGCGGAAGGCCCGCAGGTCGTACTCGTGCAGCACGCGGGGGCGTACCGAGCTCGACGTCGTGGACCGGTCGGTCTCGTTGTTGTGGGCGAGCCAGTGCTTCAGCACGGGCGCGGTGCGCCAGTAGGTGGGGTGGTCGCCGCGCAGGCCGTGCGTGTAGGCGGTGGCGATCGCCGAGGTGAGCTTCGGGTCCTCCGAGTAGCCCTCCTCGTTGCGGCCCCACAGGGGGTGGCGCAGCAGGTTGACGGTCGGCGCCCAGACGTTGAGGCCGACACGGTCGTCCTTGGCGCGCATCGCGCGGACCTCCTTGGACACCGCGTCGCCGACGCGCCGCACCAGCTCCGGGTTCCAGGTGGCGCCGAGGCCGACCGCCTGCGGGAAGACCGTCGCCGGGCCCATCCACGCCACGCCGTGCAGGGCCTCCTGGCCGGTGCGGAAGGCGGCGATGCCGAGCCGTCCGACGGCGGGCGCGAACTGGTGCAGGAAGGCGATCTTCTCCGCCGGCGTGAGCCGCGACAGGAGGTCGTCGATCCGCTTCGCGAACGGCAGGCGCGGATCGCGGAACGGCGGACTGGGCGGCGGGTGTGCGGTCACGTGGGAATCCCTTTGCGATGGAGCGGCAAGGCCCTTTCGAAGCGCTTCGATGCTGGGTCGGCGACGGGTCGGGTGTCAAGGGACCGGTGCCGTCCCTTCAAGCCGTGCACGAGGAACGGTCCCTTCTCGTGCCGTCGAGGAAGTTTGGGGACGACCCTTGTGCACCCCTGGGCGTTCACTTAACCTCACAGCAACATCGAAGCGCTTCGACACAGAAGCCCGCCTCCGGGTCGAAGAATCGCTTCAGCTCAGCCAGTTCCACTCGAGACACCGCAGCCGACGGCCCACCGCCGGGTGTCCTGGTGCGCCATGAAGGGTTGACGCAATGACGCCGAACGCCGCCTCCGCCTCCTCCGGACCGAGCCGGAGAAGTTTCCTCGCCTCCACGGCGGTCGCCACCGCAGCGGTGGCCGGGGGAATGCCGCTGCTCGCCGCGTGCGGCGGGTCGGGCAGTGGATCGCGGGACGGCACGACCTCGGCCAAGGACGCCAAGAAGATACTGCCGGCGTATGTGGCCAGCAACGTGGTGAAGCCGGACATCCCGGCCAGGAACGGCTCGGCGATCGGCTTCACCAGCAAGCTCGACCTGGCCACGTTGAAGACCTCGGTCACGAAGAAACTCGGCAAGGGTGGCAAGGTCACCATCATGTCGCCGTTCTGGGGCTCTCCGCCCAAGCAGAACAACGCCTACTACAGGGCGATGAACGACCTGATAGGCGTCGACGTCGTCTGGCAGAACCAGGACGGCAACACCTACGACCAGAAGCTCGGTGCCGTCCTCGCCTCCAGCGACATCCCGGACGTGGTGGTCGTCCCCGGCTGGAACATGAACGGCAAGATCCCGAGCGCCATCATCAACAAGTTCGCCGACCTCGGCCCGTACCTGTCCGGGGACGCGGTCAAGGAGTACCCGAACCTCGCCGCGATCCCCACGGACGCCTGGCAGCGCTCCCTCTTCGGCGGCAAGCTGCGCGGCCTGCCGCAGCCCGCCCCGTACGTCCCCGGCATCGTGCCCCTGTACCGCAAGGACATCTTCGACAAGGAGGGGTACGAGATCCCGCGCTCGGCGGACGAGTTCATGGCCCTGGCCAAGGAGATCACCAACGCCAAGGCCAAGCGGTGGGCCTGCCTGGACATGAAGTGGACCGCCTTCCAGACCTTCGGGGTGCTCTCGGGCAGCGAGAAGCCGCTGTGGTGGAACCTCGTCGACGGCAAGCTCGTCTGTCGTATCGAAACCGAGGAGTATCTCGAGGCCCTGGAGTGGGCGCGCAAGCTCTTCGCCGCCGGGGTCGTGCACCCCGACTCCGAACTGGGCAAGAACGCCCCCGACCCCGGCCCCAAGTTCGCCGCGGGCGAGTTCCTGATCTACCCCAACAACATCACCCAGTGGTGGAGCCGCACCGCCGAACAGGCCACCCAGAACCCGGAGTTCAAGGTCTGGGGCATGGACATCTGGGGCCACGACGGCGGCAACCCGCACCTCTGGGCCGATCAGCCGGCCGGCATCTTCGCCTTCGTCAACAAGAACGCCTCCGAGTCGGTCATCCGTGACGTGCTGGCCGTCGCCAACGTCACCGCGGCGCCGTACGGCACCAAGGAGTACATGATGACCAACTACGGCGCCGAGGGCACCCACTACACCCTCAAGGACGGCGTCCCGGTCAAGACCGACAAGGGCAACAACGAGGTGATGAACGCCTACGTGATGGTCGCGAGCCCTGCGGCGACTCTCGCCCACCCCGACTTCCCGGACGTCGCCAAGGGCCAGGTCATGTGGCAGCAGCGGATGGGCGCCTTCACCAAGAAGTCCTCCTTCTGGGGCATGCAGATCACCGAGCCCGGCCGCTACACCAACCTCGGCAACGACTTCGAGCAGCTCGAGGACGACATCACCCGCGGCCGCAAGAAGATCAGCGACATGCAGCAGGCCGTCTCCGACTGGAAGAGCAAGGGCGGCGACAAGCTGCGCGACTGGTACATGAAGATTCTCGACGAGAACGGCTCGGCGGCGAGCTGACCGGGCTCTGAGGCAAGGAGAACGGCCGTGTCCCACAGCACGGTGCCTCGGAGCAGGGCCGAGGCCGAAACGGAGAAGACCCCGGTGGCGTCCGGCGGCGCCGCCGGTTCACCGCAGAAGCGACCCTCGGGGAAACTGAGCCTCCGGCTCAGGCTCAGACGCGACCGCGTCCTGCTCCTGATGACCCTGCCGGCCGTCGTGCTGGTCCTGGTCTTCAACTACCTGCCGATCCTCGGCAACGTCGTCGCCTTCCAGGACTACGACCCCTACATCAGCGACAACGGCATCGTCTCCATGCTGAACAGCCCCTTCGTGGGCATGGAGAACTTCCAGCGGATCTTCGAGGACTCGGCGTTCTGGAACGCCGTCCAGAACACGCTGGTGCTGTTCTCCCTCCAGCTCGTGCTGTTCTTCCCGATCCCGATCCTGCTCGCGCTGCTCATCAACAGCGTGGTCAGGCCCCGGGTCCGGGCGGTGGCACAGGCCGTTCTCTACCTGCCGCACTTCTTCTCCTGGGTGCTGGTCATCGCCGTCTTCCAGCAGATCTTCGGCGGCGCGGGCATCCTCTCCCAGCTGCTGCGGCAGCACGGGTACAACGGTCTCGACATCATGACCGACCCGAACACCTTCCCCCTCCTGATCACCGCGGAGAGCGTGTGGAAGGACGCCGGGTGGGGGATCATCGTCTTCCTCGCCGCGCTGGCCTCGGTCAGCCCGGACCTGTACGAGGCCGCCGCGATGGACGGCGCCGGCCGCTGGCGCCGCATGTGGCATGTCACGCTGCCCGCGCTGCGCCCGGTGATCGCCTTGCTGCTGGTCCTGCGGGTCGGCGACGCCCTCACCGTCGGTTTCGAGCAGATCCTGCTGCAACGCGACGCCGTCGGACCGGGCGCGGCCGAGGTCCTCGACACCTTCGTGTGGTGGAACGGCGTGCGCAACCAGGACTTCGGCTACGCGGCCGCCGCAGGTCTCATCAAGGGCGTGGTCAGCATCGGCCTGGTCCTCGCCGCGAACAAGGTGGCCCATCTGATGGGCGAGCAGGGGGTGTACAAGAAGTGAGCGCCGTCATCGACAAGCCGGTGAAGGAACCTGGCTGGTGGGAGGCGCCGCCCCGCCCGTCCTGGGAGGAGGACCCCTCCAGGGCCGGTCTCGCCGGCAAGGGTCTCGCCCTGTCGCTGGCCTGCCTGGCGATTCTCTTCCCGCTGTGGATCGTGGTCGTCACCAGCCTGTCCTCACGCAAGACCATCGACGAGGCCGGCGGCCTGGTGATGGTGCCCAAGGGCATCACCTTCGTCGCCTACAAGGAACTGCTCAGCGGCGGCCAGGTCACGCGCGCGGCGATCATCAGCGTCCTCGTCACCCTGGTCGGCACGCTGTTCTCGATGACGGTGTCCGTCCTGTGTGCCTACGGCCTGTCCCGCATCGGCTCGCTCGGCCACCGCTGGATCCTGATGACGCTGCTGGCGACCATGTTCTTCAGCGCCGGTCTCATCCCGACCTATCTTCTCGTGCAGTCCCTCGGCCTGACCGACAGCTATCTGGCGCTGATCCTGCCGAGTGCCCTCAGCGTCTTCAACATCCTCGTGCTGCGCGGCTTCTTCATGGGGATCTCGCAGGAACTCATCGACAGTGCGCGGATCGACGGGGCCGGGGACTTCCGGATTCTGTGGCAGATCGTCATGCCGTTGTCGCGGGCGGTGCTCGCCGTCATTACGCTGTTCTACGCCGTCGGGTACTGGAGCGCCTGGTTCAACGCCTCCCTGTACCTGAACGACCAGGACATGATGCCGTTGCAGAACGTCATGATCCAGCTGGTGCAGAAGCAGGAGGCACCGGTGGGGTTGGGCCAGGCCATCAAGACCGGGCAGCTGTCGGGCCTGGCCGTGCAGATGGCCGTCATGGTGATGGCCCTCCTGCCGGTCGCCGTGCTGTCGCCCTTCGTCCAGAGGCACTTCAAGAAGGGGATGCTGACGGGGGCGGTCAAGGGCTGACGCCCTTGCCGAGGTCTCGCCGTAGGGCCGCCGGTCATCGGCGGCTGCGGCTGCGTCGTGGTTGTTCGCGCCCACGCGGCGGAGCCGCATGTCGAGCAGGGCCCCGCGCCCCTGAGGCATGTCTCCCCGCCCTTTCTCCTAGATCGAGGTATGTGTCATGTACGCGTCCCATCTCAGCAGGCGCGCGGTGCTCGCCGGGACCGCCGCCACCGCCGCGGTCGCCGCTCTTCCGGCCCTTCAGGGGCATGCCCGGGCCGCCGTCCCCGCCGCAGGTGGTGCCTACCGCTGGCGCAACGTCGTCCAGGGCGGCACCGGATTCGTGACCGGTGTCCTGTTCCACCCCGCCGTGCGCGGTCTCGCCTACGCCCGGACCGACATCGGCGGTGCCTACCGCTGGGACGACCGGACCGACCGGTGGATCCCGCTGACCGACCACCTCGGCTGGGACGACTGGAACCTGCTCGGTGTGGAGGCGATGGCCGTCGACCCGGCCCATCCGAACCGGCTCTACCTCGCCCTCGGGACGTACGCCCAATCCTGGGCGGGCAACGGGGCCGTGCTGCGGTCCGAGGACCGGGGGGCCAGCTGGAAGCGCACCGACCTCGCCGTGAAGCTCGGGGCCAACGAGGACGGGCGCGGCTGCGGGGAGCGGCTGCTCGTCGACCCGCGCGACAGCGACACGCTGTGGCTCGGCACCCGGCACGACGGGCTGCTCAAGTCCACCGACCGGGGCGCCACCTGGAAGGCCGTGAGCTTCCCGGCCGCCCCGGGCGCCACCGGCCAGGGCATCACCCTCCTCGTCGCCGCCGGCCGCAGCGTCTACGCCGGCTGGGGCGACTCCGACGGCACGTCGGCGAACCTCTACCGGACCGCCGACGGCGCCACCTGGGAGGCCGTCCCCGGGCAGCCCGGGGGCACCGCCGCCAAGGTCCCGGTCCGGGCCGCGTACGACCGGCACACGCGTGAGCTGTACGTGACGTACGCCAACGCCCCCGGCCCCAACGGCCAGTCCGACGGCAGCGTGCACAAGCTGCTCACCACCAGCGGGACATGGAGCGACGTCACCCCGGTCAAGCCCGGCGGCACCACGGCCGACGGGTCCGCCGACACCTTCGGCTACGGCGGTGTCGCCGTCGACGCCCGCCGCCCCGGCACCCTCGTCGTCTCCACCAACAACCGCTGGGCCGACATCGACACCGTTTTCCGTTCCACCGACGGCGGCCGCACCTGGACGTCCCTGAAGGACCGGGCCGTCCTCGACGTCTCCGAGACGCCGTACCTCAAGTGGGGCGCCGACCAGCCCAAGTTCGGCTGGTGGATCCAGGCCCTCGGCCTCGACCCGTACGACTCCCAGCACATCGTCTACGGCACCGGCGCGACCCTCTACGGCACCCGTGACCTCACGCACTGGGCCCCGGAGATCCGCGGTCTGGAGGAGGCGTCCATCCGCCAGCTGATCTCCCCTCCGGCCGGGGAGGCGCACCTGATCAGCGGGTCCGGGGACATCGGCGTGATGTACCACGAGCGGCTCACGGCGTCCCCCTCGCGCGGCATGGCGTCGAACCCGGTGTTCGGCACGGCGACGGGGCTGGCACTGGCCGCCGCCGAACCGTCGTACGTGGTGCGGGCCGGCTGGGGCGACCACGGAAACGGGGCCTGGTCGACCGACGGCGGCAAGACCTGGGCCCCCTTCAAGACCCAGCCGGACGTGGCCAAGTCCGCGCCGGGGCCGATCGCCGTCAACGCCGACGGCGGCGTGCTGCTGTGGTCCTTCGGCGCGGGCAACCCGGGGTACCGCTCGGCGGACAACGGCGGCACCTGGTCCGAGGTGGCCTCCTTCCCCGAGGGAGCCGTCCCGGTCGCGGACCCCGTGGATCCGGCGCGCTTCTACGCCTTCGACACCACCACCGGCACCCTGTTCGCCAGCACCGACAGCGGCCGGACCTTCACCGCCCGGGCCACCGGCCTGAACTCGGGCGACACCGAGTTCCAGCTGGCCGCGGCGCCGGGCCGCTCCGGGGACCTGTGGCTGAGCCTGAAGGGCAACGGGCTGTACCGCTCCACCGACGGCGGTGCCGCCTTCACCAAGGTCGGCAGCTGCCGGGCGTCGTACACGCTCGGCTTCGGCAAGGCTGCCGAGGGCGCCTCCTACCCGGCGGTCTACATGGTCGGCTCCACCGAGACCATCACCGCCGTGTACCGCTCCGACGACGAGGCGAAGAGCTGGACCAGGATCAACGACGACCAGCACCAGTGGGGCTGGATCGGCGCCGCCATCACCGGGGATCCGCGCGTCCACGGCCGGGTCTACATCGCCACCAACGGGCGTGGCGTGCAGTACGGGGAGCCTGTCTGATGCCCGAGTTGAACGACGCGACCCGAGGCCGTCTCCTCTTCGGCGGCGACTACAACCCGGAGCAGTGGCCGCGGGAGACCTGGCACGAGGACGTCCGGCTGATGAAGGACGCCGGCGTCAACTCCGTCACCCTCGGGGTGTTCTCGTGGTCGACGCTGGAACCGGAGCCCGGCGCACGGGAGTTCGGCTGGCTGGACACGCTGATGGACCTGATGCACGAGAACGGCATCGGTGTCGTCCTCGCCACCCCCACCTCCTCGCCCCCGCCCTGGATGGGCCGACTGCACCCCGACACCCTGCCCGTCACCGAGGACGGCCGCACCGAGTGGTGGGGCGGCCGGCAGCACTTCTCGCACTCCAGCGCCACCTACCGGCGCTACGCCGCCGCCATCACCGAGGACCTGGCAGCCCGCTACGGCGGCCACCCGGCCCTGACGATGTGGCACATCAACAACGAGTACTGCACCTCCGACCACGGCGACGAGGCCGCCGCCGCCTTCCGCCGCTGGCTGCGGCAGAAGTACGGCACGCTCGGCGCCCTCAACGAGGCCTGGGGCACCGCCTTCTGGAGCCAGGGCTACGACACCTGGGACGGCATCCTGCCGCCCCGCCTGCCCCACTACCTGCGCAACCCCGCCCAGGTCCTGGACTTCCGGCGCTTCACCTCCGACATGCTCCTGGAGTGTTACACCGCCGAGCGGGACATCGTCCGGCGGCACACCCCGCACATCCCGGTCACCAGCAACTTCATGCCGCTGTGGTTCGGGCAGGACGCCTGGCGCTGGGCGGCGGAGGAGGACGTCGTCTCCGTCGACCTCTACCCGGACCCGCGCGACCCGCTCGGCGCCCAGAGCGGTGCCCTCGTGCAGGACATGACCCGCTCCCAGGCGCGCGGGCCCTGGATGCTCATGGAGCAGGCGGCCGGGCCGGTCAACTGGCGTGGTGTGAACCACCCCAAGCCGCGCGGCCTCAACCGGCTGTGGTCCCTCCAGGCCGTGGCCCGGGGCGCCGACGCCGTCTGCTACTTCCAGTGGCGTCAGTCCCGCCAGGGCGCCGAGAAGTTCCACTCCGGCATGGTCAGCCACGCGGGGGAGGAGGGCCGTACCTACCAGGAGGTCAAGCAGCTCGGCGCCGACCTGGCGAGGATCGCCCCGCAGGTGGCCGGCCGGCACATCACCGCGAACGTCGCCGTCCTGCACGACTGGAACGCCTGGTGGGCGGGTGCTCATGACGGCCGCCTGTCCAGCCGGGTGGAGTACCCGGACGTCCTGCGCGCCTGGCACCGGGCCCTGTGGCAGGCGCACCTCACCACCGACTTCGCCCACCCCGAGCACGATCTGACGCGGTACCCGGTCGTCGTCGTGCCGCAGCTGTACGCGCTCACCGACGCGGCGATCGACAACCTCCTCGCCTACATCCGCGGCGGGGGCACCCTCGTCTGCGGCTTCCTGACCGGCGTCGCCGACGAGGACGACCGGGTGCGCCCCGGCGGCATGGACGCCCGGCTGCGGGAGCTGTTCGGCATCCGCACGCTGCACGAGTGGTGGCCGCTGGACGCGGACGAGACCGTCGCGTGCGAGGGCTTCAGGGGCACCCTGTGGTCCGAGGAGATCGAGCCCGCCGACCCCGACCACACCACCAGCTACAAGGGCGGCGAACTGGACGGCATGCCCGCCGTCCTGCGCAAGGGCCGGGCCTGGTACGTCTCCACGCTCCCGGAGCCCGGGGCCCTGCGCGAGCTGCTGGCCCGGATCGCCGGCGACGCGGGCGTCCGGCCGGTGCTCGACGGCCTGCCCGAGCAGGTCGAGGCCGTCCGGCGGGGCGAGGTGCTGTTCGTGCTCAACCACGGCCGCGAGCCGGTGACCGTCGAGGTCCCCGGCACCCACCACGACCTGCTGACGGGGACGGACGTCACCGACCGGGTCACCCTCGGCCGCTACGGGGCGGCGGTGCTGAGGCCATGACCGACTCCGCACTCGTCCACGGCACGTGGGAGCCCCACCCGGCCGCTCGCTGGGAGGACGGCTTCCTGAGCGGCAACGGCCACCACGGCGCCCTTGTGTTCGGTGACCCGAACGATGAGCGGGTCGTCGTCACCCACCACACCCTGGTGCGTCCCAACGGCAGGGACACCCGGCCCCCGCAGCTCGCCGACGGCATCCCCGCCCTCCAGGACCGCCTCCTGGCCGGTGACACGACCGCGGCCGAGAGCTTCACGGACGGCCGGCCGCTCCAGTGGGTGCAGCCCTTCCACCCGGCCTTCCAGGTCCGGCTGCGCCACTCGCCGGGCGAGAGCCCCGACTACCGGCGCGACGTGGACTTCGCGACCGGCGTGGTGAGCACGACCTGTGCCGGCCGGACCAGTCGCGTCTTCGTCTCCCGCGCCGACGACGTGATCGTCCAGCAGATCAGCGGCCCCGGCCTCACCCTCGACATCGACCTGGACCACCGGCTGCCCGGCGCCCCCGCCGGACTGGGCGTCGGCCACGGAGCCGTCCTCACCCCCGAGGGCGCCCTGCTGAGCCTGCGCGCCCGCTACCCGGACAGCGACCGGGTCTGCACCGGCGTCACCCTGCTCGCCGTCACGGGCGGCACGACGACCCTCACGCCCCCCGGCGCGCACATCGAGGGAGCCCGGTCCGTGCTGCTCCTCACCCGAGTGCACCGGCACACCGGCGAACTGGACGTGGTCGCGCAGGGACGTGCCCTGCGGGACCTGCTCACCGGATACGACGAGCTCCTCGACCGCCATGCCGCCCTGCACCGCACCGCCTACGAGCGCGTCACCCTCGACCTGGCCGCCGACCCCGCCGAACGGGCCCTGCCAGGCTCCGAGTTGCTGAAGCGGCCCCGCAGCGCCGCCCTGCTGGAGCGCCTGTTCGCGGCCGGCCGCTACCACCTGCTGTCCGCGAGCGGCCTCTTCCCGCCCCGCCTGACCGGACTGTGGACCGGCGACTGGAACACCGCCTGGTCGGGCGCGTTCACCAACGACGCCAACCTCAACCTCCAGACCGCCTCGGCCGCTGCCGCCGCCCTCCCCGAGGTCACGCAGGCCCACGCCAACCTGATCCACCGCCAGTTGCCCGACTGGCGCGACAACGCCCGCGCGGTCTTCGGCACCCGGGGCGCCGTCGCCCCCGCCCACACCGACGGCGAGTCCGGCCACTCGTACCACTTCAGCCGCGAGTACCCGCTGCACCTGTGGACCGCCGGCGCCGACTGGCTGCTCAAACCGCTCGTCGACCACGACGAGACGCACGGCACCCGCGATCCGCGCACCGCCGCCGCCCTCGCCGAAGCCGCCCTGTTCTACGAGGACTTCCTCACCCGCACGGACGAGGACGGCCGGCTCGTCGTCGTCCCCTCCTACTCACCGGAGAACCGGCCCGCCAATGCGAGCTGGGGCACCCTCAACGCGGCCATGGACCTCTCCGCGGCCCGCCACGCCCTGCTGACCTCCGCCGCCTACCACCCGGGCCCCGACGCCGACCGCTGGCGCGCCCTCGCCGACCGGCTCCCAGCGCACCGGATCAACGCGGACGGAGCCCTCGCCGAATGGGCCTGGCCGGGCCTGGAGGACTCCTACGACCACCGCCACCTCAGCCACCTCTACGGCGTCTGGCCGCTCGACGAGATCACCCCCTACGACACCCCCGAGCTGGCGGCCGCCGCACACCGCGCCCTGGAACTGCGCGGCGCCGAGAACGACTCCGCGCACGGACACCTGCACCACGCGCTCATCGCGGCCCGGCTCAGGGACGGCGACCGCGTCGCCCACGCCCTCGGCCAGGTCCTGGACGGCGACTTCTTCCACGCCTCCCTGATGAGCGCCCACTACCCGAACCGGAACGTCTACAACGCCGACGCCGCGCACACCCTGCCCGCCGTGCTGATCGAGATGCTCGTGCAGTCGACCCCCGGCCGGCTGGTGCTGCTCCCCGCGCTGCCGACGGCATACCCCGACGGCGCCCTGCACGGGGTGCGCACCCGGTTCGGGGCGGAGCTCAACCTCACCTGGACGCGTGACGGCGCCACCGTGGTCATCAGGCCGGGCCGCACCCAACGCGTCGAACTGCGGACTTCCTCCGGCGCAGAATCCCTCCACCTGGTCGCCGGAGAAGACCACGTCCTCACCCTGAGGGCGTGGTAGTTCCCCTCATCCCCCCACCCCATGGAAGGGACACCATGGCATCACGCACGCTGAACAGGGTCACCAAGGCCCTGCTGGCTCCCGCCCTGGCGCTCGGCGCCACCGTCGGCCTCGCCTCCGCCCCCGCCTCGGCCGCCGTCTGGAACTCCTGCGACCAGTGGGCCAACACGAGCCTGAACGGCTACACGCTCTACAACAACATCTGGGGCAGCGGCGCCGGAGCCCAGTGCATCTGGGCCAACTCCGGCACCAACTGGGGCGTCAACGCCAACCACCCCAACACCGGCGGCATCAAGTCCTACCCGAACCAGACGAAGGCGATCAACAAGTCCATCACCTCGCTGGGCTCGCTCTCCAGCAGCTACAACGTCACCGTCCCGTCGTCCGGCGCGTACAACACGTCGTACGACATCTGGGACACGGACCACGACTACGAGATCATGCTCTGGGTCAACAAGACCGGACCCGTCGGCCCGATCGGCACCTCGCAGGGCAGCGTCAGCCTCGGCGGCCACTCCTGGAACGTCTTCAAGGGCACCAACGGCTCCAACGAGGTGTTCTCGTTCATCCGCACCTCCAACTCCAGCTCCGGCACCGTGAACATCCTGCCGATCCTGAAGTGGATCAAGGACACCAAGGGCTGGATGGGCAACGAGACCATCGGTGACGTCCAGTTCGGCTACGAGATCACCTCGTCGTCCGGCGGCCTGGACTTCCGTACCAACAGCCTGTCCGTCAGCAGCAGCTGACGCCGTACCGGGGCCGGGGTCGGCCGTGCCGTTCAGGCGCGGTCGACCTCGGCCCGCAGCGCGTTGTACTCGGCGAACGCCGACTCGACGTCGGCGCGGCTCAGGCCGTAGCGGTGCAGGTCGTAGGTGTGCTTGCGGGTGCCCTTGGGGCGGGCGACGGCCGCCGGGAGCCGACCCGCGTCGGCCTCGGTCCAGGGGGCGCCGACGGCCGCGTAGAGCTTCGGGGCACCGGCGGCGGGGTCGGAGCCGAGCCAGGAGTACGGGGCGTCCACCAACTGCTCCGCGGGGATCGCGGCCCGGGCCGCCAGGCCGCGTGTCATGGCACGGCTCAGCAGGCCGAGCCAGGTGGCGCCGATACCGGGCAGGTCGAGCGGGCGGCTGCTGACGGCCATGCCGTGCTCGATCAGCGAGCAGAACGACGCCACGACGGTGACCGGATCCCGGTGGCACCACACGATCGTGGCGTCGGGGAACACCGTGCGCAGCGCCTCCAGGTTCTCCAGGTGCATGGGGGACTTCAGCACCCAGCGCCGCCGCGGACGGCCGTACTGGAGCACCTGGTAGACCTGCTTGAGGTACCGGTAGTCGGCGGTGAAGTCCCGCGCGCAGTGCCACGCCCGGTACTCGGGGATACGGGCCTGGGAGAACGGCATCAGGGCGTGCGGCAGCGCGAACGTGCACTCCTCCGGTCCCTCGGCGGCCATCGCGTGGATGTCCCGGAAACGCGGCGCGAAGAGGTCCGTGCCCTGCACCAGCCGGCGCCCGGCCCTGATCGCCCTGCGCCGCTGCCGGGGCGGCAGCTCCAGGTCGGGCCCGAGCAGTTCCCACAGCAGGGGGCACCGGTGCCCGTCCGAGATCGACAGCACCGCGTGCGTGACCGTGGTGGCGGTGCGCGGCAGCCCCACGACGAACACCGGCTTCTCGATCGGCTCCCGCTCGATCTCCGGATGCTCCGCGATCAGCCGCAGGACGCGGGCCCGGTTGGCGAGATGCCGGCGCACATGCACCTGCGCCGACTGCCAGCCGACCGGGGTCAGCCGCTCGGCCTTCGCCCACCATCCCAGCAGCGACCGGAAGCCGTCGACGAACTCCCCGTCCCCCGGCGCCTCCCCGGCCTCCACCACGAGACGGCCGAAGACCCGGTCCGGGTCACGGCGGGAGCCGAAGCCCGGCCGCAACAACAGATTCGCCAGCGTGAGGGCGAGCGGAGACGTGGACACGCAGGGAACTTATCCTCTCGAACCCGCTTGCGGTGGAAGGAAGTTGGTCAACAGGCGGAAGGGGTGGCCGGATGACCTCCATCGAACCGGCCACCCCTCCCGCCGACGCGGCTACTCCGCTACGGGCAGCCGCGCCCCGTCCCGCAGAAACAGCGGGATGCGGTCCGGTGGGGCGTCGACCGTCACGGACCGGCCGCCCTCGTACGTCTCACCCGTCCACGCGTCCGTCCAGGTGGCCCCCGCCGGGAGGTACGCCGTACGGGCGGTGGCGCCGGCGGTGAGCACCGGGGCGACCAGCAGGTCCGGGCCGAAGAGGTAGGAGTCGTCGACCGACCAGGTCGCCTGGTCGTCCGGGAACTGAAGGAACAGCGGCCGCATCACCGGCAGGCCCTCCTCGTGCGCCTCCCGCATGACGCGCAGCACGTACGGCTTCAGCCGCTCGCGCAGCCGCAGGTACTTCTCCAGGACGGCCCCGGCCTCCTCGCCGTACGACCACACCTCGTTCGGGCCGCCGGTCATCGCAGGGCCCAGCGGCATGCCCGGGTCGCGGAAGCCGTGCAGGCGCATCAGCGGGGACAGCGCGCCGAACTGGAACCAGCGGACCATCACCTCCCGGTACGCCGGGTCGTCCGGGTCGCCGCCGTGGAAGCCGCCGATGTCGGTGTTCCACCACGGGATGCCCGACAGCGCGGTGTTGAGGCCGGCCGCGATCTGGCGGCGCAGGGTCGGGAAGTCCGTGCCGATGTCCCCGGACCACAGGGCGGCGCCGTAGCGCTGACTGCCCGCCCAGGCCGAGCGGTTGAGGCTGACGACCTCCTCCTCGCCGGTGGCGACGAGGCCCTCGTAGAACGTGCGGGCGTTCTCGGCCGGATAGATGTTGCCGACCTCCAGGCCCGGGCCCGCCCAGTAGCGCAGGTTCTCCTGGAAGCCCGGCTTCAGCTCCGGCTCGCAGGCGTCCAGCCAGAACGCCGTGATGCCGTACGGGTCGAGGTAGTTCTCCTTCACCTTCGACCACACGAACTCCCGGGCGTCCGGGTTGGTGGCGTCGTAGAAGGCCACCTGGACCGTGGAGGCGACCTCCTTGTCGGGCCAGTCGGCGTGCGCCATCGGGCCGTACTGGGTGCCGATGAAGTAACCGCGCTGCTCCATGACCGGGTGGTTCTCGCTGAGCGGCGACACCGACGGCCAGACGCTCACCACCAGCTTGATCCCGAGCTCCTCCAGCTCGCGCACCATCGCCGCCGGGTCCGGCCACTCCTTCGGGTCGAACTTCCACTCGCCGAGGTGCGTCCAGTGGAAGAAGTCGCAGACGATCGCCGAGATGGGCAGGCCCCGCCGTTTGTACTCCCGGGCCACCGCCATGAGTTCGTCCTGGGTGCGATAGCGCAGCTTGCACTGCCAGAAGCCCGCCGCCCACTCCGGCAGCATCGGCGTCCGGCCGGTCACCGCGCTGTAGCGGCGCTGGGCGGCGGCCGGATCGCCCGCCGTGATCCAGTAGTCGATCTGCCGGGCCGAGTCGGCGACCCACCGCGTGCCGTTGTGCGCCAGCTCCACGCGGCCGATCGCCGGGTTGTTCCACAGCAGCGTGTAGCCGCGGCTGGAGGTCAGCACCGGGATGCCGACCTCGGCGTTGCGCTGGACCAGGTCGAGGACCAGGCCCTTCTGGTCCAGGCGCCCGTGCTGGTGCTGCCCGAGGCCGTACAGCTTCTCGCCGTCGTAGGCGGCGAAGCGCTGCTCCAGACGGTGGTGGCCGTTGCCGACGGCCGTGTAGAGGCGGGAGCCGGGCCACCAGAAGTGGGCGCGGTCCTCGGCGAGCAGCTCGGCGGAGTCCTCCGTCCGCAGGAAGCGGATCAGGCCCTCGGCGTTCACCTCGACGGTGAGCGTGCCGACGGTCAGCTGCCCGCGCCCGTCCTCGATCTTCACCGTGGACGGGGTCGCGGGCGCGTCGTCGAGGAGCGCGCCCGGGAGCCCTTCGAGCACCGGGCCGCCGAGCCGGGCCCGCACCCGGACCGCGTCCGGGCCCCACGGCTCGATCCGTACGGTCTCCTGACGGCCGCTCCACTCCAGCGCGCCGCCCCGCTCGCGGAACGTGCCGACGGTGGGGGAGGACTGCGCCAGACTCACCTGGGGCTGGATTTCAGCAGGCTGATTCACGTGGCGGGCTCCTGTGCTCCTGTGGGAGTGCAGACAGAGGTGTTCAGACAGAGGTGTGCGGACACGGGGGTGCCCTGGGAGGGCGGGAGACGTGGGGTGCGGTGTGCCTTACGGCCGGGTGGGCGCCGGCCCCGTGCTGCCCCGGACCGTCAGCTCGGGCGCGAGCAGCACGACCTCGTCGCTGCCGCGCCCCTCGAACTTGGCGACCAGCTGTTCCACGGCGTGCCGGCCCATCTCCTGCGCGGGGATGGCGACCGACGTGAGCCGCACCGAGGCCTGCGTCGCGACCTGGTCGGGGCAGATCGCGACCACCGACACGTCCTCCGGCACGGCCCGGCCCTGCTGCCGCAGCAGTGCGAGCAGCGGCTCGACCGCCGACTCGTTCTGCACGATGATCCCCGAGGTGTCCGGGCGTTCGTCCAGGATCCGGGCGAGCGTCACGGCCATCGCGTCGTATCCGCCCTCGCACGGCCGGTGCAGCAGCCGCACGCCCAGCTCCCGGGAACGGGTCCGGAGGCCGTCGAGGGTGCGCTCGGCGAAACCGGTGTGCCGCTCGTAGACCGCCGGGGCCTCGCCGATGACAGCGATGTCCTGATGCCCCTGCTTCGCCAGGTGCTCCACGCACAGCGCGCCCGTCGCCCGGAAGTCCAGATCGACGCAGGTCAGACCGGTGGTGTCGGCGGGCAGCCCGATCAGCACGGACGGCTGGTCGGTCGCGCGCAGCAATGGCATCCGCTCGTCGTCGAGTTCGACGTCCATCAGGATCATCCCGTCGGCGAGCCCGCTCCCGGCGACGCGGCGCACCGCGTCCGGGCCCTCCTCACCGGTGAGCAGCAGCACGTCGTGCCCGTGCGTCCGGGCGGCGGTCGCCACCGCGATGGCGATCTCCATCATCACGGGCACGTACATGTCCGTGCGCAGCGGGATCATCAGCGCGATGATGTTCGACCTGCTGCTGGCCAGGGCACGGGCCCCGGCGTTCGGGTGGTACCCGAGCTCGCGGATGCTCCGCTCGACCCGCTGCCGGGTGTTCGCGGAGATGGACCGCTTGCCGCTGAGGACATAGCTCACCGTGCTCGCCGAGACTCCGGCGTGCTGGGCGACCTCGGCGAGGGTGACCATCCAGCTCTCCAAGCTTTGTGAAGCGCTTCGACAATGCGCGTTACTGATGTGTGTAGGTGAGGGTGGTTCGACAGTAGCTCCAGCGGGAGTACGTGTCCATAGGTTGTCGAAGCGCTTCGATACGATTTCTCGAACACCGTCGACCGTGTGCTCACCCTAGGCCGAACGGCTGCGCGAAGACTGGTGGGAGCGTCCGGTTTCGGGTACCAACGATCCAGTAGCACTGATCGGTAACGTACGGTCCTCAACATCCCTATATGCGGCGAGGTGGCCCTCATGTCCGCTTCCACCACCCCCTCTTCCCGTCCCGCCGTCACCGAGCGGGAGGCCCGTGAGGTGGCGGAGGCCGCCCGGGAACAGCACTGGCGCAAGCCCAGCTTCGCCAAGGAGCTCTTCCTCGGCCGCTTCCGGCTCGACCTCATCCACCCCCACCCCCTCCCGGCCGACGAGGCGGCCCAGCGCGGCGAGGAGTTCCTCGCCAAGCTCCGCGACTTCGTCGAGACGAAGGTCGACGCGGCCCTCATCGAGCGCGAGGCCCGCATCCCCGACGAGGTGATCGACGGACTGAAGGAGCTCGGCGCCTTCGGCATGAAGATCGACACCAAGTACGGCGGCCTCGGCCTCACCCAGGTGTACTACAACAAGGCGCTCTCCCTGGCCGGCTCCGCCAGCCCCGCGATCGGCGTGCTGCTCTCCGCGCACCAGTCGATCGGTGTGCCGCAGCCGCTGAAGCTGTTCGGCACGCCGGAGCAGAAGGAGCGCTTCCTGCCGCGCTGCGCCCGCACGGACATCAGCGCCTTCCTGCTCACCGAGCCCGACGTCGGCTCCGACCCGGCCCGCCTCGCCACCACCGCCGTGCCCGAAGGGGACGACTACATCCTCGACGGCGTGAAGCTGTGGACCACCAACGGCGTCGTCGCCGACCTGCTGGTCGTCATGGCCCGGGTCCCGAGGAGCGAGGGCCACAAGGGCGGCATCACGGCCTTCGTCGTGGAGACCAACTCGCCCGGCGTCACCGTCGAGAACCGCAACGCCTTCATGGGCCTGCGCGGCATCGAGAACGGCGTCACCCGCTTCCACCAGGTCCGCGTCCCCGCCGCCAACCGCGTCGGCGAGGAGGGCCAGGGCCTGAAGATCGCCCTGACCACGCTCAACACCGGACGGCTCTCCCTGCCCGCCTCCTGCGTCGCGGCCGGCAAGTGGTGCCTGAAGATCGCCCGGGAGTGGTCGGCGGCCCGCGAGCAGTGGGGCAAGCCGGTCGCGCACCACGAGGCGGTCGGCTCCAAGATCTCCTTCATCGCGGCCACCACCTTCGCCCTGGAGGC
Source organism: Streptomyces africanus (assembly GCF_002150735.1). Taxonomy (GTDB): domain Bacteria; phylum Actinomycetota; class Actinomycetes; order Streptomycetales; family Streptomycetaceae; genus Streptomyces; species Streptomyces africanus. Next base: position 12,551 of record NZ_MUKA01000105.1, on the reverse strand, counting down.
CGTGACGGACCTGGCCTCGCAGATGGCCGACGAGGACCGCAACGACATCCGTATCGAAGGCGCGCTCGCCAAGCTGTACGCCTCCGAGATGGCCTGGACGATGGCCGACGAACTCGTCCAGATCCGCGGCGGCCGCGGCTTCGAGACGGCCGAGTCCCTCCGGGCCCGCGGCGAGCGCGGCGTCCCCGCCGAGCAGCTGCTGCGCGACCTGCGCATCAACCGCATCTTCGAGGGCTCCACGGAGATCATGCATCTCCTCATCGCCCGTGAGGCCGTCGACGCCCACCTCTCGGTCGCCGGCGACCTCATCGACCCCGGGAAGTCCCTGGGGGAGAAGGCCCGCGCGGGCGTGGGCGCCGGCGTCTTCTACGCCAAATGGCTGCCCAAGCTGGTCGCCGGCCCCGGCCAGCTCCCGGCCACCTACAGCGAGTTCAAACACGGCGTGGACCTCTCCGGGCACCTGCGCTACGTCGAGCGCACCGCCCGCAAGCTCGCCCGCTCCACCTTCTACGCCATGTCCCGCTGGCAGGGCCGGATGGAGTCCAAGCAGGGCTTCCTGGGCCGGATCGTCGACATCGGCGCCGAGCTGTTCGCCATGAGCGCGGCCTGCGTCCGTGCCGAACTGCTGCGCAGCCAGGGCGACCACGGCCGCGAGGCCTACCAGCTCGCCGACGTCTTCTGCCGCCAGTCCCGCATCCGGATCGAGGAGCTCTTCAACCGCCTGTGGACCAACACCGACGACCTCGACCGCAAGGTCGTCAAGGGCGTTCTGTCGGGCACGTACGAGTGGCTGGAGCAGGGCATCGTCGACCCGTCGGGCGAGGGACCGTGGATCGCGGACGCGACACCGGGCCCGAGCCGGAAGGAGAACGTCCACCGGCCGATCCGGTAACTCGGCACTGCTCGGGGGCGCGAGCCAGTACGGCGCGCGCCCCCGCGAAGGGGATGCGCTGTCCTCACACCCCACGCTTACGGCAACAATGGAGGGATGAGCGACAGTCCAGCCCCCCTCGCCGACCCGCACCTCGTCTACGACCCGGTGACGGGCGACGGCCCGAAGGACGTGGTGATCCTCGGCTCCACCGGGTCCATCGGCACGCAGGCCATCGACCTCGTGCTGCGCAACCCCGACCGGTTCCGGGTCACCGGCCTGTCCGCCAACGGCGGCCGGGTCGCCCTCCTCGCCGAGCAGGCGTACCGGCTGCGGGCGCCCACGGTCGCGGTCGCCCGCGAGGACGTCGTACCGGCCCTGCGCGAGGCGCTCACCGCGCAGTACGGCACGGGCGAGCCGCTCCCCGAGATCCTCGCCGGCCCGGACGCGGCCACGCGGCTCGCGGCGTCCGACTGCCACACCGTCCTGAACGGCATCACCGGCTCCATCGGCCTCGCCCCGACCCTGGCCGCCCTGGAGGCGGGCCGGACCCTCGCGCTCGCCAACAAGGAGTCGCTCATCGTGGGCGGCCCGCTGGTCAAGGCTCTCGCCAAGCCCGGGCAGATCATCCCGGTCGACTCCGAGCACGCCGCCCTCTTCCAGGCCCTGGCCGCCGGCACCCGCGCCGACGTCCGCAAGCTGGTCGTCACCGCCTCCGGCGGCCCCTTCCGCGGCCGTACGAAGGCGGAGCTGGCCCACGTCACCGTCGACGACGCCCTGGCGCACCCCACCTGGGCCATGGGCCCGGTCATCACGATCAACTCCGCGACCCTCGTCAACAAGGGCCTGGAAGTGATCGAGGCACACCTGCTCTACGACATTCCCTTCGACCGCATTGAGGTCGTCGTGCATCCCCAGTCGTATGTCCACTCGATGGTTGAGTTCACGGATGGATCGACACTGGCCCAGGCGACCCCGCCCGACATGCGCGGGCCCATCGCCATCGGCCTCGGCTGGCCCGAGCGCGTGCCCGACGCGGCGCCCACCTTCGACTGGAGCAAGGCCTCGACCTGGGAGTTCTTCCCGCTCGACAACGAGGCCTTCCCGTCGGTGAACCTCGCGCGGCGGGTCGGCGAGCTCGCGGGCACCGCCCCGGCGGTGTTCAATGCGGCCAACGAGGAGTGCGTGGAGGCGTTCCGCCAGGGCGCACTGCCCTTCAACGGGATCATGGAGACCGTCACCCGGGTCGTCGAGGAGCACGGCACCCCGCGTACGGGAACCTCACTCACCGTGTCGGACGTCCTCGAAGCGGAGACCTGGGCGCGGACCCGGGCCCGGGAACTGGCGGCACAGACGGCGGAGGCCCGTGCATGACGACCCTGATGTTCATCCTCGGCATAGGTCTCTTCGTGGTCGGGCTGCTGTTCTCGATCGCGTGGCACGAGCTGGGGCACCTGTCCACCGCCAAGCTGTTCGGCATCCGCGTGCCGCAGTACATGGTCGGTTTCGGCCCGACGGTCTGGTCGCGCAAGAAGGGCGAGACCGAGTACGGGCTCAAGGCCGTCCCGTTCGGCGGCTACATCCGCATGATCGGCATGTTCCCGCCCGGCCCCGACGGCCGGCTGGAGGTCCGCTCCACCTCCCCGTGGCGCGGCATGATCGAGGACGCCCGCTCGGCCGCGTACGAGGAGCTCAGGCCGGGCGACGAGAACCGCATGTTCTACACGCGCGCGCCCTGGAAGCGCGTGATCGTGATGTTCGCGGGCCCCTTCATGAACCTGATCCTGGCCGTGGCGCTGTTCCTCACCATCCTGATGGGCTTCGGCATCACCCAGCAGACGACCACGGTCAGCTCGGTCTCCCAGTGCGTCATCGCGCAGAGCGAGAACCGCGACAAGTGCGAGAAGGGCGACCCGGCGAGCCCGGCCGCCGCCGCGGGCCTCAAGGCGGGCGACAAGATCGTCTCGTTCGGCGGCGTCAGGACCGACGACTGGAACAAGCTGTCCGACCTCATCCGCGCCAACCCCGGCAAGGAGGTGCCGATCGTCGTCGACCGCAAGGGCCAGGACGTCACCCTGCACGCGAAGATCGCCACCAACCAGGTCGCCAAGAAGGACTCCGGCGGACAGATCGTCGAGGGCCAGTACGTCCGGGCCGGATTCCTCGGCTTCAGCGCCGCCACCGGTGTGGTCAAGCAGGACTTCGGCGAGTCCGTGACCTGGATGGGCGACCGGATCGGCGAGGCCGTCGACTCCCTCGCCGACCTCCCCGGCAAGATCCCGGCCCTGTGGAACGCGGCCTTCGACGGCGCCCCGCGCGAGGCCGACTCCCCGATGGGCGTGGTCGGCGCGGCCCGCGTCGGCGGCGAGATCTTCACCCTCGACATACCGCCGACCCAGCAGCTGGCCATGGCCCTCATGCTGGTCGCCGGTTTCAACCTCTCCCTGTTCCTGTTCAACATGCTCCCGCTGCTGCCGCTCGACGGCGGTCACATCGCGGGCGCCCTGTGGGAATCGCTGCGCCGCAACACCGCCAAGGTGCTGCGCCGGCCGGACCCGGGCCCCTTCGACGTGGCGAAGCTCATGCCCGTCGCCTACGTGGTCGCCGGGATCTTCGTCTGCTTCACGATCCTGGTCCTGATCGCGGATGTGGTGAACCCGGTGCGAATCTCCTAGTCATACGGCGTTCACGGCGGCCCGGCATGCTGTGTGCCGGGCCGCCCCCCATGGAGTGGCAATGCGGGCGGGATGTGCCCGCGCCAGGGCACGTGCCGTAATCTCGAAGCTCGGAGCCCGCTGCTCACGGGACCGGACCTTGATCCACGACTTGGGGTTGCACAGCAGATGACTGCGATTTCTCTCGGCATGCCGTCCGTTCCGACCAAGCTCGCCGAGCGCCGGAAGAGCCGGCAGATCCAGGTCGGATCCGTGGCCGTCGGCGGAGACGCCCCCGTCTCGGTCCAGTCGATGACGACGACGCGTACGTCCGACATCGGCGCGACCCTCCAGCAGATCGCCGAACTCACCGCCTCCGGCTGCCAGATCGTCCGCGTCGCCTGCCCGACCCAGGACGACGCCGACGCCCTCGCGACCATCGCCCGCAAGTCGCAGATCCCGGTCATCGCCGACATCCACTTCCAGCCGAAGTACGTCTTCGCCGCGATCGAGGCCGGCTGCGCGGCGGTCCGCGTCAACCCCGGCAACATCAAGCAGTTCGACGACAAGGTCAAGGAGATCGCCAAGGCGGCCCGGGACCACGGCACCCCGATCCGCATCGGCGTCAACGCGGGCTCCCTCGACAAGCGCCTCCTGCAGAAGTACGGCAAGGCGACCCCCGAGGCCCTGGTCGAGTCGGCCCTGTGGGAGGCGTCCCTCTTCGAGGAGCACGACTTCCGCGACATCAAGATCTCCGTCAAGCACAACGACCCGGTCGTGATGATCGAGGCGTACAAGCAGCTCGCCGAGCAGTGCGACTACCCGCTGCACCTCGGTGTCACGGAGGCCGGTCCCGCCTTCCAGGGCACGATCAAGTCGGCGGTCGCCTTCGGCGCGCTGCTCAGCCAGGGCATCGGCGACACGATCCGCGTCTCGCTGAGCGCGCCCCCGGCCGAGGAAGTGAAGGTCGGCCTCCAGATCCTGGAGTCGCTGGGCCTCAAGGAGCGCGGCCTGGAGATCGTCTCCTGCCCCTCCTGCGGCCGCGCCCAGGTCGACGTCTACAAGCTGGCCGAAGAGGTCACGGCCGGCCTCACCGGCATGGAGGTCCCCCTCCGCGTCGCCGTCATGGGCTGCGTCGTCAACGGCCCCGGCGAAGCCCGCGAGGCCGACCTCGGCGTCGCCTCCGGCAACGGCAAGGGCCAGATCTTCGTCAAGGGCGAGGTCATCAAGACCGTCCCCGAGTCCAAGATCGTCGAGACCCTGATCGAAGAGGCGATGAAGCTCGCCGAGCAGATGGAAAAGGACGGCGTCATCTCGGGCGAACCGTCGGTGGCGGTAGCGGGCTGACGTTTTTGAAGGCCGCCAGTTGGATCCGCGCCCCTGAAAGGGGCGCGGGGAACTGCGCGCTCAGCCACAGAAAACCCGCACCCGCCAACAAACCCCCGGCTCCCCGAGCTCAAAGGCGCCCGCCCAAGCAGCGCAGCTATAGTGCGGAGACCAGCAGACCCGAGTGTGTGAGGCCCCGCCCGTGTTGACGCAGACGACCTCCCGGGTCCTCGAACCGAGCGACCTGGACGCCGCGCTCGCCATACTCGACCGCGAGCCGGTCGCCAACGCCTTCGTGGCGTCCCGCGTGCAGATCGCCGGCCTCGACCCGTGGCGGCTCGGCGGCGAGATGTGGGGCTGGTACGAGGACGGCATGCTGACGTCCCTGTGCTACGCGGGCGCCAACCTCGTCCCCATCTGCGCCACTGAGCGCGCCGTCCGCGCCTTCGCCGACCGCGCCCGCCGGGCCGGCCGCCGCTGCTCCTCCATCGTCGGCCCGGCCGGCTCCACCGCCGACCTGTGGCGGCTGCTGGAACCGCAGTGGGGCCCGGCCCGCGACGTCCGCCGCCACCAGCCGCTCATGGTCACCGACCGCCTGCCGGACGGCATCGCCCCGGACCCCTACGTCCGTCGCGTCCGCAAGGACGAGATGGAGAAGATCATGCCCGCGTGCGTGGCGATGTTCACCGAGGAGGTCGGCGTCTCCCCGCTGGCCGGCGACGGCGGCCTCCTCTACCAGGCCCGCGTCGCCGAACTCGTCGGCTCCGGCCGCGCCTTCGCCCGCTTCGACGCGGACGGCAAGGTCGTCTTCAAGGCCGAGATCGGCGCCGCGACCGACCGCGCCTGCCAGATCCAGGGCGTCTGGGTCGCCCCCGAACACCGGGGCACCGGCCTGGCCGCCCCCGGCATGGCAGCGGTCCTGCGCTACGCCCTGGCCGACGTGGCGCCGGTGGCGAGCCTGTACGTCAACGACTTCAACACGGCAGCCCGCAGGACCTACCAGAGGGTGGGCTTCCAAGAGGTCGGCGCCTTCATGAGCGTGCTGTTCTGACAACTCGAAGCCCCCTGTAGGCTCCCCGCCATGGACCTGGTGATCGGCCCCCTCGACCTCTCCGCCCACGTCGACGAGGCCCTGGAAGTCCAAGCCGTGGCATTCGGGCTGGGCCCCGACGAAGTCGCAGTCCGCCGCCAGATCGTCCTGCGCCACATGACCTACCCGGGCGCCCGCGCCCTCGGTGCGACAGCCGGCGGCAACCTCGTGGGCTTCGTCTACGGCATGCCCAACGACCGCGCCCACTGGTGGTCCACCGTCGTGGAGCCGTACCTCAGGGCGAACCACCACGACCACTGGCTCGACGACGCCTTCGTGATCACCGAGCTGCACGTCCACCCCGCCCACCAGAACCGGGGCATCGGACGCTCCCTGATCACCACGATCACCGACAGCGCCGCCGAACCCCGCTCGATCCTCTCCGCGATCGACATCGAGAGCCCCGCCCGCGCGCTCTACCGCTCCCTCGGCTACCGGGACCTGGCCCGCCAGGTCCTCTTCCCGAGCGCCCCCAAGCCGTACGCGGTGATGGGCGCTCCGCTCCCGCTCCTGCGCCGTTAACCGATTTCCACCGCCCGGCACCCCCCGGATAACCTCCTGCCATCACCTACACGCAGCAGGAGCAGAAAAGCCATGGCGAACGTACCGGTCCAGCGCATGTCCCAGTTGATGGCGAAGACGTTGCGCGACGACCCGGCGGACGCCGAGGTCCTCAGCCACAAACTCCTCGTCCGCGCCGGGTACGTGCGCCGCACCGCCGCCGGGATCTGGAGCTGGCTGCCGCTCGGCAAGCGGGTCCTGGCCAACGTGGAGCGCATCGTCCGTGAGGAGATGGACGCCATCGGCGCCCAGGAGGTGCTGCTCCCCGCCATCCTGCCGCGCGAGCCCTACGAGGCCACCGGCCGCTGGGAGGAGTACGGCCCCGAACTGTTCCGCCTGCAGGACCGCAAGGGCGGCGACTACCTCCTCGGCCCCACCCACGAGGAGATCTTCACCCTGCTGGTGAAGGACCAGGCGTCCTCCTACAAGGACCTGCCGGTGATCCTCTACCAGATCCAGAACAAGTACCGCGACGAGGCCCGGCCCCGCGCCGGCATCCTGCGCGGCCGCGAGTTCCTGATGAAGGACTCCTACTCCTTCGACACCGAGGACGAGGGCCTCGCCCGGTCCTACGCCCTGCACCGCGAGGCCTACCAGAGGATCTTCGCGCGCCTCGGCCTCGACTACCGCATCTGCGCCGCCACCGCCGGCGCGATGGGCGGCTCCAAGTCGGAGGAGTACCTCGCCCCGGCCGAGGCCGGCGAGGACACCTTCGCCGACTGCCCGAACTGCGACTTCGCCGCCAACACCGAGGCGATCACGTACGAGCTGAAGCCCGTCGACGCCACGGACGTCCCGGCCGCCGAGGACATCCCCACCCCCGACACCCCGACCATCGAGACCCTCGCCGCCTCCCTCGGCGTCCCGGCCTCGGCCACGCTGAAGAACCTCCTCGTCAAGGTCGACGGCGAGATCGTCGCCGTCGGCGTCCCCGGCGACCGCGAGGTCGACATGGACAAGGTCGAGGCGCACTTCGCCCCTGCCGTCGTCGAACTGGTCACCGAGACGGACTTCGCGGCCCGCCCCGACCTGGTCCGCGGCTACGTCGGACCGCAGGGCCTGGACAAGGTCACGTACATCGCCGACCCGCGCGTGGCCCCGGGCACGGCCTGGATCACCGGCGCCAACAAGGCCGGCACGCACACGAAGAACGTCGTCGCGGGCCGCGACTTCGAGGTCGACCGTTACGTCGACGTCGTGGTCGTGCAGGAGGGCGACCCCTGCCCGAAGTGCGGCACGGGCCTCGTCCTCGACCGGGCCATCGAGATCGGCCACATCTTCCAGCTCGGCCGCAAGTACACCGACGCCCTCAAGCTCGACGTCCTCGGCCAGAACGGCAAGCCGGTCCGCGTCACCATGGGCTCCTACGGCATCGGCGTCTCCCGCGCGGTCGCCGCCCTCGCCGAGCAGAGCGCCGACGACAAGGGCCTGTGCTGGCCCAGGGAGGTCGCCCCGGCCGACGTCCACGTGGTCGCCGCCGGCAAGGCCCTCCAGACCGAACTGGCCCTCGACATCTCGCAGAAGCTGGCCGCCGCCGGTGTCCGCGTCCTGGTCGACGACCGCGCCGGCGTCTCCCCGGGCGTCAAGTTCACCGACTCCGAGCTGATCGGCGTACCGCAGATCCTGGTGGCCGGGCGGCGCGCGGCCGACGGTGTGGTGGAACTGAAGGACCGCCGCACCGGCGAACGCGAGGAGCTGACGGTCGAGGAGGCCGTCGCCCGGCTCACCGCCTGAGTGCCCTGGCCCTGTGAGCGCTCCGGGCCCGACGGAGCGCTCACAGCCAGCCGGCGAACTCCAGCAGCAACTCCGCGTCCCGCGGGCGTCCGACCCGCCCCGCCCGCACCCCCGACTCCACGGCCCGGAAGAGCGTCCAGCCGCGCAGCCGCTCCTGGTCGACGTCCAGGGACTCGGCCAGCCGCTTCACCCGGCGCCGGGTCGTGGCCGCGCCGGACGGCTGGGCGATCAGGTCCTCCACCCGGTCGCGGACCAGCCGGGCCAGATCGAACGCGCACTCGCCGACCACCGGGTCGGGCCCCACGGCCAGCCATGGCATCCGCTCCCCGGCGAGCACCTTGCTCTGCCGGAACGTGCCGTGCAGCAACCGGTGTTCGGGCGGCGCGGCCAGCAACTCCTCGCGCGCCGCGAGCGCCACGTCGACCAGCGGCGCCACCTCGGGATCGACCCGGGCACGCGCCCGCATCGCCTCGGCCTGCCGCCCGGTCCGCTCGGCCACGGTCTCGAAGGGGAAGCCGGCGGGCGGCTCCACCCACAGCCGCCGCAGCGCCCCCGCCGCCTCCAGCAGCGCCTTCGCCTCCGGCAGCGACCGCACCGACACGTCCGGATGCAGCCGCTCCAGCAGCAGCACACCCTCGGTCCGGCAGGGCTCGAACAGCTGCACGGCGCCCCGTCCGGCCCAGTGCGCGAGCGCGGCCCGCTCCGCCTCCGGGCGGGCCCGGCCCGGCGCCAGCTTCAGCACGGCGGGCGTCCCGTCGGCCGTCCGCACCAGCACGACCAGGCTGCTGCGCCCGCCGGGCACCTGCACCCGCTCCACGGTCAACTCGCGTAGCGCGACGGCCTGCTGCGCCGCCTCGGGCAGCTTCTCCAGCCAGTCGTCACCGTCCGGTGCCGTCTCACCGAGCGCCCTGACCAGACGCTTCGGCGGTTCGAAAACCATGCGCGAGTCGTTCCCTTCGTACGGTCCGCGGTGCGTGCCCCGCGCGGGTCACGCCGTCGGCGCCGCCAGGGGCGGGGCCGTGCCGGCCCGCTCGGCGAGCCCAGGGAAGGCTACGCTCTCGCCGCGCCAGCGCACCGCCCGCACCGCCGCCTCCCGCAGCGCCTCGGCGGCCAGGGCCCGCCGGGCGCCGCTCGCCGCGCGCACCAGGTCCGAGTACACCCCGGCCACCCGGTCCTCCAGCTCGGCGGCGAGCCGCACGGCCGCCGCCGCGTCCGGCACCGGGAACGGCAGGGCGTATCCGGCGGCCGCCGCCACGGGCCTGCCCCCCAGGTCCTTCACCTCGCGCACCAGCGCGTCCCGGCGCGCCCGGTGCGCGTCGTACGCCGACCGTGCCTCGGCGCGCCGCCCGTCGCTGATCCGGCCGCCGACCACGCCGTAGCCGTACACCGCCGCGTGTTCGGCCGCCAGCGCCGCCTGGACGGCCCGCAGCTCCCCGTCCTTCGCCTCGCTCACGCGCCACCCTCCGTCAGCAGATACACGTGCGCCGCCCCGGCCGCCGCCACCGAGGCCAGCAGCCGCGCCAGCTCGCCCGGCACGTCGAGCAGCGCCTTGGCCCGCCGGTCGGCGAGCTCCCGCTCCGCGGCGGCGAGGGCGGCCAGCGCGTCCTCGTCGCTGCCCGGCACGGCGCCGACCGGGGAAGAGGGGGAGGAAGAAGGAGACGCCTTCCGGCCCGGGCCCCCTGCGAAGGCCCGCGCGTGCCGCACGGACGCCTCCCGCAGCGGGCGCAGCCGCTCCGCGAGCCCGGGGCGGGCGGCGATCACGGCGTCGTACCGCTTCACCAGTCCCTCGCTGTCCCGCGCCGCACGCGCGCGTGCCCGGCGCTCGGCCGCCGACGGGCCGTCCTGCGGGGCGCCCGGGCCCTCGCCCCCGGCGGTGCAGCCCGCCAGGGCGAGGGCCGCCGGGCCGACGGCGAACAGAGTCCTTCTGCGCGGCCCCGAGCGGGCGCGCGGAGATGAGGGGAACGGCACGTCAGACGTCCTCGGGGGCTCGAAAGAGAAAGAAGCGACTCCAGGGCTGAACGCCCGTGATCACGGTACCCGGGCCCCCGCCCGGGACCACTCAGCGGCACCGTTCGTCACCGGGTGGACGGCAACACACCTCACGACCGGATACCCTTTGACCAGACACGCGACCCATCCCACAACAGCACACGCGGCCGAGGAGTCACCCGGATGAGCACCACCCAGAGCGAGAGGCTGCGAAATCTGCTGGAACCGCTCGTCACATCCCAGGGCCTGGATCTCGAAGAGATCGAAGTGGACTCCGTAGGCCGCAAGCGTGTGCTGCGCGTCGTCGTCGACTCGGACTCGGGCGCCGACCTGGACCAGATCGCCGATGTGAGCCGCGCGCTCTCGGCGAAGCTCGACGAGACGGACGCGATGGGCGAGGGGGAGTACACCCTCGAGGTCGGCACCCCGGGCGCGGAGCGCCTCCTCACGGAACACCGGCACTACGTCCGCGCCACGGACCGTCTGGTGAAGTTCCAGCTGGCCGAGGGCGGCGAGCTGGTCGCCAGGATCCTCAAGGTCGACGACGAGGGAATCGACACCGAGGTGCCCGGGGTGAAGGGCCGCAAGGCCACCGCGCGCAGACTCGCCTTCGACGACATCGTCCGGGCCCGCGTCCAGGTCGAGTTCAGCCGCAAGGACAACAAGAAGGAAGAGGAGGCGTAGCCGTGGACATCGACATGAGTGCCCTGCGGGGCTTGGTTCGGGAGAAGGAGATCTCCTTCGACCTGCTGGTCGAGGCGATCGAGTCGGCCCTCCTCATCGCCTACCACCGCACCGAGGGAAGCCGCCGCCACGCGCGCGTGGAGCTCAACCGGGAGACCGGCCATGTGACCGTGTGGGCGAAGGAGGACCCCGACGACCTCGAGGAGGGCCAGGAGGCCCGCGAGTTCGACGACACCCCGTCCGGTTTCGGCCGTATCGCCGCCACCACGGCCAAGCAGGTCATCCTGCAGCGCCTGCGCGACGCCGAGGACGACGCGACGCTCGGCGAGTACGCCGGCCGTGAGGGCGACATCGTCACCGGCGTGGTCCAGCAGGGCCGCGACCCGAAGAACGTGCTCGTCGACATCGGCAAGCTGGAGGCCATCCTGCCGGTGCAGGAGCAGGTGCCGGGGGAGACGTACCCGCACGGCATGCGGCTGCGCAGTTACGTCGTCCGGGTGGCCAAGGGCGTCCGCGGCCCGTCCGTGACGCTGTCCCGCACGCACCCCAATCTGGTGAAGAAGCTCTTCGCCCTGGAGGTGCCGGAGATCGCCGACGGGTCCGTGGAGATCTCCGCGATCGCCCGTGAGGCCGGTCACCGCACGAAGATCGCCGTACGGTCCACCCGGTCCGGCCTGAACGCCAAGGGCGCCTGCATCGGCCCCATGGGCGGCCGTGTGCGCAACGTGATGGGCGAGCTGAACGGCGAGAAGATCGACATCGTCGACTGGTCGGAGGACCCGGCCGAGATGGTGGCGAACGCGCTGTCCCCGGCCCGCGTCTCCAAGGTGGAGATCGTGGACATGGCGACCAGGTCGGCCCGGGTGACCGTGCCCGACTACCAGCTGTCCCTGGCCATCGGCAAGGAAGGGCAGAACGCCCGCCTCGCGGCCCGGCTGACCGGCTGGCGGATCGACATCCGGCCGGACACGGAACCCGCCGCGGACCGGCCCGGGGAATAGATCCAAGCCGCGGGCCGTTCAGATCACGACAGGTTCGGGCGCGGCAACTGTTCGAATCCTGCCCCAAAGGGGTGAGGCGCCTACGGGGAGGTAGACTTAACGGTGTCTGGCCGGACACGCACCCGAGCATGCCCTGAACGCACCTGTGTGGGGTGTCGGGAGCGAGTGGCCAAGGCCGATCTGTTGCGGATCGTGTTGACCGAGGGCGCATGCGTCCCTGATCCACGCGGTACGCTGCCCGGCCGGGGTGCGTATGTGCATCCCACACCGGTCTGTCTCGACCAGGCGGTTCGCCGCCGGGCGTTCACGAGGGCACTGCGCGCCCCGGGAGCGCCCGACACAAAGGCGTTGCGCCAATACGTCGAGCAGACGACAGTTGCCGATCAGGCAACACGGTAAGAACGCGCCGCACGGAACCCCGTGCGGNNCGAAGTGGCTAAGGTCCGGGTCTACGAACTCGCCAAGGAGTTCGGTGTCGAGAGCAAGGTCGTCATGGCCAAGCTCCAGGAGCTCGGTGAATTCGTCCGTTCGGCGTCTTCGACGATCGAAGCGCCCGTTGTACGCAAGCTGACGGACGCCCTCCAGCAGGGCAACGGAGGCGGCAAGCCCGCCCCCGCCCGCAAGGCTGCCCCGGCGAAGCC